>CAZARE010000391.1:0-26704 GCA_964487455.1 uncultured Propylenella sp. | reverse complement strand
TATGACGACGGGCTCGTCTCGGCGCTCGCCATTCTCGACATGCTCGACCGGAACCCGGGGAAGAGCATGGCCGACCTGCGCCGCGCGCTCCCGATGACTTGGGGCACGCCCACCATGTCGCCGCATTGCGACGACGAGAAGAAGTACGAGGTGGTGGACAAAGTCGTGAAGGCCTTCGAGGAGCTGAAGGCGCGTGGCGAAAAGGTCGCGGGGCACGAGGTGCGCGACCTGATTACCGTCAACGGCGTGCGCGTCGTCGCCGACGACGGCACCTGGGGCCTGGTGAGAGCGTCCTCAAACAAGCCCGAACTGGTTGTGGTCGTCGAAAGCCCGGTTTCGGAGGAACGCATGCGCGACATGTTCAAGGGTGTCGATGCCGTGTTGCGCCGCAATCCGGAAGTGGGCGCCTACAATCAGACGATCTGATGGCTGGCCGCGGCGCCGCATCTCGTCAGAAGCTGCGGATCGCCGTGTGCGCCGCCGCCGGGCTCGTCATGCTGGCTCTCTGTCCGCAAGCAGGTGCTCAGACCGGGGACGATCTGCTGCGCGCGATCAGGCCCTGGCTTAAGCGCCAGCTTCTCGGCGGCGAGGAGCCGGCGGTCAGCTCCGAGGGCGCCGCGGCGCAAGAGTTGGAGGATGGCCGTCAAGATGACGCGCCGGCGGATGCGCCGCCCGAAACCTCCGGGGAGACAGAATTTGAGGGCGGGTCCGCTGCCGCGCAAGACCGGGCGGCCGATCCCGAGGCGCCAGAAGACGGCATGGCAGGGGGTGCGGGCGAGCCGGTCGAGCCGGAAGAGGTGGCGCGTCAGCAGCCCGGTGGCAGCGAAGGTCTCGAGGAGCCGGCGGAGGAGAGGCCCCTACCCCTCCGGTTCGCCGTACTTGCGGACCGCGGCGCTGCAGCCACCCTGGCGGCCGTCGGACCAATCGCCGACGACATCGGCGCGCTGGTGGATCGGCCGGTCGAGCTTCTGCCCATGTCGTCCTATGCCGCCATGATCGACGCACAGGTCGAGCGGCGCATCGACGGCGGCTTCTACAGCGCCTCCGCGTTCGCGCTCGCCGATTCGCGCTGCCATTGCCTGGAGCCGATCGTCGCGCCGCGCGCATCGGACGGAACGACCGCCTACCATGCGGTGGTCGTCGCGCGGGCGAATTCAGGCATCGCGTCCGCTTTCGACCTCGTCGGCAAGACGGTTGCCGTCGGCGCGGCTGATTCGATCGGTGCGCGGCGCATGCAGCTTGCCGGCCTCGTCGCGTCCGGCATCGATCCCACGGCCTTCGGCGGCGTCATTGAAACCAGCTCCGCCAACCAGGCCGTCCTTTTGGTGCGGGACGGGCAGGCCGATGCGGCATTCGCCTGGAGCTCACTTTCAGGCGCGGCCGAGCGTGGCTACTCCCGAGGGACGCTGACGCAGCTGGTGGCGAACGGCGAGATTACGATGGACGATTTCGCCATCGTCTGGCGGTCGTCCCCGATCACGCACGGTCCCTTTGCGGTTCTGAGGACCTTGAGCGACGAGGAGCAGGACAAGATCGGCGCGTTTCTGGTGACGCTGGAAGCAACCCGCCCCGAAGCGTACGACAAGCTCAATCCGTTCTATGGGGGCGGCTATGCGCCGGTCGATTCGCAGGACTATGGGGCACTGGAGACCCTTATGGCGCAGAACCTCGATTCGCTTCGCCTGCCTAGGGCGGCGGCTGAAGTCCTGCCACGATCCGAAGACGAGGCGCCGCCGGCGGAGTAGCCCAGGCGGCGATCAGGAAACGCAATTCTCCCCGTCGTTGTCGCAGAGCTTCACGTATTGCGTGAGGCGCGGGACGAAGAACATGCGGTCGTCGAGGTCGAGATCTCCGGTGATCACATAGCCGATTGCCGGGGTATAGGTGTAGCTCACCTCGGCCATGATGATCTGCGAACCGGGAATGCGGAGGGTGGCCGGCACCAGGTTGTTCATGTCGTCGCCCTGCCCGTAGGGGGCAGTACCTTGGGCACGGCTCCAGGCAACCTCGGCATCGCCGCCACCGTCGATGTTGACCGCGGTCAAGCGCATCGCGAGTCCGGCGGAAAGGCACTCTGTCTTGGTTTGGCAGTAAGGGAACATGGCGCCCGGCGCGATGTCGAAGATGTTGTTCATGTCGGAATAGCTGAGCTGCTTGCTGCGCGCCGATAGATCGCCGATGGCCGAGGCGAGATTATTGATGCGGCGGTCGACGCTGAGCGCCTGCGTCACTTCCACGCCTCCGATCCACAGGACGACGAGAAAGGGCAAGATCAGCGAGAACTCCACGGCCGCCATGCCGCTTTCCCGTGAGGCGAGCCGGCGGAGCGCATGAAACCCGGCGAAGTGGGAGAGCTTCATGAGAGGCATGGATCACTCGGCACTTGCGGTCGCTGTGAAGGGCTCGTTGCGGAAAGCGGTGAAGGAGCCGATCAGAAGCTTGCCGTTGGCCATGCGAGGAGGCGAAGGCCACTGCCGGCCCATCAACGGATTGAGCGGCCACTGATAGTAGGCGCGCACAACCACGATCTCGCTCGCCAAACCGAACCCGAAACCGTCGCCCGCATCCTCGTACTCCCCGTCATCGTCGACGGGCTTGGCGCTCGGGTTCATGCTGTCGAAAGTCGGGTAAGACTTCACGTCGAGGAAGAAGCTCGCGCTTTCGCAGTCGACGAAAACCGAGACTCGGTTGCAGACTTCGTTGGTGAAGTCGGCGTCAGACATGTTCTGCGCCTGTCCCGTGCGGATAAGCCGAGCGGTCTCGAACACGGCGTTGTCCATGATCTGCTCGGCGACGAACACGAGCGCGGTCTCGGCAATGACAAACATCAGGAAGAAGAAGACCGGCGCGATGATCGCGAACTCGATGGCGGCGGTTCCGTCCTCGCTGCGACGCAGCCCAATGCGGCGCCGGTGCGCGGCGCGGCGAGCCTTCACGTGCAACAAAAAGGGCCACCGCTTCATAACGGCCTACACTCCGCAGCGTCTCTGATCGAACGCTATATAGCAGAAGGTTTCGCCGAAAACTTTACACGACGAGCCGGACCGCGCCTTTGTTTTTACTATTGTAAACAGATCCTCAACGCCTACTGGCCGGCTGCGAACTGCTGCCGCGTCTGGATCTGCTCCTTGGCGTGGTCGAACTTCGTGGGATCGTCGCCGACCGAGATCACCTGTTCGCAGACCGGCGCACAGGAGAACGTTTGCCGTTGCGGCCCGTAGAATACGGTCGTCAGCTGGCGAATGTCCGAGGAGACCCGCAAGGTGGTATTGATGATCTCAGCGCCCTTGACGTCGAGCGCGATGAGATTGGTCGTGCCGGCTGACTTGCCCGTAAGGACAAGCGTCTGCTCGTCATTGACGCTGGCGTCGGCAATGCTCGGGTTGCCGATGATGATGGTGTCGGCCGCCCTGTCGAGCTTCAGTATCTTGGCGAAATCGATGGTGACGTCCACGGTATCGTTTGCCAAAGCGGCGGCAGAGCCCAGTGCCACTCCCGCGCCGGCAACCGCTGCCACAATCAGGTTGCGTCCGAACAGGCCGAAATGAGATGGCATCAGAGACTCCTGGTTCGCGTCGCCGTCTCGCCTGACGGCTTGCTGGCTGAGATGCCGCGGCGCGCGGATCGCGAGGATGCACGCGAGTACGGTCGCTTATCTATCACCCGGATGAGGTTAAGAACCGTTTAACAGACTAGTTGTCGGGCGTGCCGCAGCTGTGCAATAGAGGATTCAACCGTCGTGCGTAAAATTGATTCTATTTTTACCATTGCCCAGCTTTTCCCCTAGAATTTCGCAACAAAATTGCCAGATTAACTTTGGCGCAAGCAATGGATGCTAGCTAGCTGCCTAGTTTCGGCGGCATGTCCATCGAAGCAGGGCCCACAGGTCGTGGAGTTTAGGAGTTTAGGAGCAGAGAGATGCAGAAACTTATCACCCGCTTTGCGAAGGACGAGTCTGGTGCGACCGCCATTGAGTACGGTCTCATTGCGGCTCTGATTTCGGTCGTGATCATCGGCGTGCTGTCGACCATCGGCACGAACCTGACGAGCAAGTTCAACGAGATCGCCCAGCAGCTGAAGTAATACGGCGCGCCTGAGGGCCGTCGAACTGAAACGGAGGGCGATCGCCCTCCGTTTTCGTTGAGTGCCGGCGGATCGCCGCGGGCGGCGTCCCTTTCCAATTCGGAAACCATTTTCTTGGACGGTCGCCCAAGCAACATTCTATCGGCTGACGTATGACCATCTCGGCCGTCGCGGCAACTCTGGGTCTCCTCCTCTTCCCGCTGGCAATGGTCTATGCCGGCGTGATGGACTTGGTCACTCTCAAGATACGCAACACCCTCGTGGTGGCGATCGGGGTCGCCTGGGCGATCCTGGCCCCGCTTGCGGGGTTCAGCCTGAGCGAGCTCGGGTGGAGCGTAGCGCTGGCGGCGCTGGTGTTCGTATGCACCTTCGCCTTCTTCGCGCTCGGCTGGATCGGCGGCGGCGATGCCAAGCTGGCAACCGTTGCAGCGCTCTGGTTCCAGCCGTCCGAGGCGCTGCTCTTCTTCGTCTATGCATCGCTGCTCGGGGGGCTGCTCACGCTCGTCATCCTGCAGCTGCGCATGCGCCTGCTGCCGGCGGCGCTGGACCGGGTGCCTTGGATCGCCCAGTTGCGCGACGCCAAAGCCGGAATTCCCTACGGCGCCGCCATGGCGCCCGCGGCGCTCATCGTATTGCCGAGCACTGACTGGTTCTTGCGCGCGGCAATCTGACGCCACCGGATGTTGGCGAATCGCTCCGTCTGAAACGTCTCTCCGCGCCGTCCGTCGGGCGCGATCAATCCAAAGGATTTCCGCGCATTAACCATGTCTTGACCTTTCCTCGCGAGACTGAATCGCACTGACGGACGCGGTCGCGGACCGGATCAATCGAGGCAAATACGATGAAGCTGTTTCGCGTGCTCGTACTCGCCGTTGCGCTCGTTGCGGGCGGCATCGCGGCGTATTTGGCACTCAATATGGGCCCCGGGACTCCTCCCGCGCCAACCGTTGTGGAGCTCGCTCCGCAGATTCAGTCGCAGGACGTGCTCGTGGCGGCCAAGGACATCAGCCAGGGCAACAGGATCGCGGCGGACAATGTTCGCTGGCAGCGCTGGCCGGACGACGCAATGAACAGCGTATACATCCAAAAGCAGACGATGCCCGACGCGGTCGCCGAGCTTGCCGGCTCAGTCGTGCGCAGTCCATTCGTTGCCGGCGAGCCGATCCGCAACGTCAAGCTTGCGCGTCCGGAAAGCGGATTTCTTTCCGCCATCCTGCCGACGGGAAAGCGCGCCGTCGCCGTGCGGGTGTCGGCGCAGAGCACGGCGGGCGGGTTCATCCTACCGGGCGACCGCGTCGACGTGGTGCACACTGTCAGCCAGCAGGTAAGCCCAGACATGCCGGGGGAGAACGTCAGCCGGACGATTCTCGCCAACATCAAGGTGCTGGCGATCGATCAGACCGTCGACGAGAGGGAGGGAGAGTCTGTTGTCGTCGGCAAGACCGCGACGCTGGAACTCGATCCGGCGCAGGTCGAAATGATCACCGCCGCCGAGGCCTCTGGAACGCTGTCGCTTTCGCTTCGCAGCACCACCGACACAGACGTCGTCAGCGCCCGCGAAGAGAGGCAAAGCGGAACGGTGCGCGTATTTCGCGCCGGCCGCAGCCGGACAGTGACGACACAATGATTTCGGCGCTCACGCCGGGGAGCAACAAAATGACCGTGCTGGGACGCATCCGGGCAATATTGCTGACGATCATGCTGGCCGCCATCGTCCTGCCGGGCGCTGCGGTGGCGCAGGGATACATGAAGCTTGCCACGGGAGAGATGCTTAATGGCGAGGCGATCAACCTCGGCGTGAACAAGTCCGTCGTCGTGGATCTGCCGCAGCCTGTGGGCGATGTGCTCGTCTCCAATCCGCAGATCGCCGACGCCGTGCTGCGCACCTCCACGCGCCTCTATCTGATCGGAGTCGATTTCGGCCAGGCAAGCGTCTTCCTTTTCGACTCTGCGGGTCAGCAGATCGGCAACTTCGACATCTACGTTGCGGCGGACGTGACCGGTCTTAACCGGCTGCTTGCCGAAGCTATCCCGTACGGCTACGTGCGCGCCGACTCCATCAACAAGAGCATCGTGTTGAGAGGCCACGTGCAGACGGCCTCCGACGCTTCGCGCGCGGTTGAGATCGCCGCGAAGATGCTTCCTGAGATCATCACCTCCACAACGACCGGCACGTCGGCTGGCGCGGGAGCGACTTTCACGCAGCAGACCGTTGGCGAGGACTCGCAGCCGGGGATCGTGAACCTGATCTCAATCGCGGGCGAGGAGCAGGTCACGCTGAAGGTTTCGGTCGTCGAGGTGCAGCGATCAGTCGTGAAGCAGCTGGGCATCAACACGCAGGCGATTCTCAACGGGACGAACTTCGCTTTCGGCACAGTGGTGGGCGCCAGCGGCGGCCTGCCGGCGATGGCTCCCGGAACCGGCGCGAGCCCGATCAACTTTCCGTTCGGCACGGCCAGCTCGCCAGGGGCGTTCGGGGCGAATGTGTCCGGAGACGACTTCACGGTCGGCGCGACGCTGCGCGCGCTCGAAGAAACGCGCATGCTTCGCACGCTCGCGGAGCCGACGCTGACCGCCGTATCGGGAGAGACCGCCAACTTCCTGGCCGGCGGAGAATTTCCTGTGCCGGTTGCCGGCGACGACGGCGGCATCACCGTCGCTTTCAAGCAGTTCGGCGTCAATCTCGCCTTCACGCCTGTCGTGCTTTCGGCGGGACGTATCAGCCTCAAGATTCGCAGCGAAGTCAGCGATATCTCCGCCACCGGGGCGGTATCGCTGCCGATCGGCAACACGGCCATCAGCATTCCGGCGACGTCCGTGCGGCGGGCCGAGACGTCGATCGAATTGCCATCGGGCGGCTCCTTCATGGTCGCGGGCTTGATCCAGGAAGACATGCGCCGCGCCGTGTCCGGCCTTCCGTGGCTGCAGAAGCTTCCGGTCCTCGGTTCGCTCTTCTCGTCGAAGGACTTTCTCAGCGAGCAGACTGAGCTGGTGATGATCGTGACGGCGTACCTGGTAAAGCCGACGGCTCCTCAGGAGCTCGCGCGCCCGGGTGACAACCTTCTCCCGGCCAACGACGCGGAGTCGTATTTCCTGAACCGCCTGACCAAGGTGTACGGCACCAGGGGCCAGGTTCCCGGCGGGGCAGCTGCCGTCGGGTTTACCTTCGATTGATGGGAGGAGCCCGTGATAGCTAGACACTTGCCGACTGCCAGACCCAACTCGCGCCGGGGTCCAGCAAGGCTGTTCTTCGGCGGCGCTGCCTTTGCCGCGGTCGCAGCGTTGTCGGCCGGGTGCACATCTACGGCGACCTCCGACGTCGATCTTCGCGACTTCGACTACCGGGAACGTCATCCGATCCTGATTTCCGAAGAGCCGGAAGCTCTTGACGTGCCGGTGGGCATGAAGGGCCCGGCCATGTCGCCTGAGATCGAAACCGCAATTCGCCACTACGTCGACGACTACCGTGCCGACGGGACTGGTGCGATCACCATACAGGTGCCGACCGGCTCGGCGAACGAGGTTGCCGCCGCGTCCACGGGGCGGGCTGTGCACTACGCTCTCGTGCGCTCGGGCGTGCCGCGGAGCAGCATTCGGGTTGCACCCTACGGCGTGAACGATCGCTCGAAAGTCGCTCCTCTGCGGGTGTCCTATCTGCGTGTGAAGGCGGTCGTGCCGCAGTGCGGCGTGTGGCCGGCCGGAGGCGTGACCGACTATCGGAACGCCACCTACCACGACTTCGGCTGTGCGCAGACCCAGAACCTGGCGGCCATGGTCGACAACCCCGCCGACCTTATCCGGCCTCAGCCAATGTCGCCCGCTAGCGGCGCCCGCCGTGCTCTCGTGATCAAGACCTACGAACAAGGCGGCGACCCGCGGTCGACGGTCGAGCTAATCGACAGCGGCACCGGGGGATAGTGACAGATGACAAACCTTGCCTACGACATGGCTTCCGCTGGTGACGAGGCGGCCTCGCGGCCGCCCGAGGCGCGCCCGATCCCACGCATCACCATTCAGGCTTTCTGCGACACTCCGGAGATCGCCGGCACGATCGAGACCGCCGCCATGGACCGGCGGATGGCGCGCGCGCACGTAAAGGTGCACACGGGCGGCCTCAATGCGGCGACCGAGTTCTATCGCTCTGCGCCGACGCCCAATCTGATCATGGTGGAGACGCGTCTGGAGGTCGAAGACCTCATCGCCAGTCTCGACGGCTTGGCGGCAGTCTGCGACGCCGGCACCAAGGTCTTGGCAATCGGCCACTCCAACGACGTGCGCCTCTACCGCGAGCTCCTGAAGCGCGGAGTCTCCGAGTACCTCGTCGCACCGATCGACGTCATGACGATCATCACGGCGATCTCCGGGATCTATCACGAATCTAACACCGACAAGCTTGGGCAGGTCTACGCGTTCATCGGCGCCAAGGGCGGCGTCGGCTCCTCCACCATCGCCCACAACGTCGCCTGGACCTTGGCGCGCCTGGTCGGCTCGGACGTGATCCTTGCCGACCTCGACCTTCCGTTCGGCACCGCGGGTCTCGACTTCAACCTCGATCCTCCGCAGGGTATCGCCGACGCTGTGTTCGGGGCCGATCGGCTCGACGAGGTTCTGCTCGATCGCCTGCTCGCTAAGTGCGATGACCACCTGAGCTTGCTCTCGGCGCCGGTGGCGCTCGACAAGTCCTATGACTTCAACGAAGAGGCGTTCGACCAAGTGCTTGAAATCGTGCAGGCGAACGTTCCCACAGTGGTGCTCGACGTACCGCATCTGTGGACGGCCTGGGCACGCAAGACACTCGTCGGCGCCGACGAGGTCATCGTCACCGCCGTGCCCGATCTGGCGAATCTGCGCAACGCCAAGTCCATTTTCGACTTCTTGAAGCAGGCGCGTCCCAACGATACGCCGCCGAAGCTGATCCTTAACCAGGTGGGTGTGCCCAAGCGGCCGGAAATTAAGCCCGACGATTTCGCCGCGGCGCTGCAGATCACGCCGATCGCCACAATCCCCTTCGACCCGCTGCTCTTTGGCACGGCCGCCAATAACGGCCAGATGATCGCTGAAGCCTCGGCCAGGACCACGACTTCGGAGGTCTTCACCGATGTGGCCCAGGTGATCTCGGGGCGCAAGGAGTTGAACAAGGCTCGCAAGCGCGGGCTCGACCTCGGACCGCTGCTGCAGCGGTTCAAATCGAAGCCCAAGCCGAAGTCCAAATCAAAAAAGGCGAGCTGATCCAGGAGAGCGTGAATGTTCGGTAAGCGCAGTTTAGCCGACCTGGTAGACGACCGGCCGCCCAAGCGGCCGGAGCCGCCGGCCGCCGCAGGGCCAAAGGCGCCTCCGCCGGCTGCGGCCCCTGCGCCCCAGCGGGCGGCGGCGAAACCCGCTACGTCGATGTCAGCGGCGGCTCCGGTCTTGCAGTCGCGTCCGCGCAAGACAGACGAGTACTACGATCTCAAGACGCAGATCTTCGGCGCGCTGATCGACACGATCGACTTGTCGCAGCTGTCCAAGATGGACCTTGACCAGGCGCGCGAGGAGATCCGCGACATCGTCAACGACATCATCACTGTCAAGAACGTGGTGATGTCGATTGCCGAGCAGGAAGAGTTGCTTGAAGACATCTGCAACGACGTCCTCGGCTACGGCCCGCTCGAGCCGCTGCTGGCCCGTGATGAGATTTCCGACATCATGGTCAACGGCGCCGACAGCATCTTCATCGAGGTCGGAGGCAGGGTCGAGGAGACGGATGTCCGTTTCCGCGACAATTCGCAGCTCCTCAATATCTGCCAGCGCATCGTCAGCCAGGTAGGCAGGCGAGTCGACGAGGCGAGCCCCATCTGCGACGCGCGCCTGCCCGATGGCTCGCGTGTCAACGTCATCGCGCCGCCGCTTTCAATAGACGGCCCGGCGCTCACGATCCGCAAGTTCAAGAAGGACAAGCTGACGCTCGATCAGCTTGTTCAATTCGGCACGGTCACGCCGGAAGGCGCCACGATCCTGCAGATCGTCGGCCGCGTGCGGTGCAACGTGCTGATCTCCGGCGGCACCGGCTCGGGCAAGACCACGCTGTTGAACTGCCTCACGCGCTACATCGACGCCGATGAGCGCGTTATCACCTGCGAGGATGCCGCCGAGCTGCAGCTGCAGCAGCCGCATGTCGTGCGTCTGGAGACCCGCCCGCCCAACATCGAGGGAGAGGGCGAGGTCACGATGCGCGACCTTGTCAAGAACTGCCTGCGCATGCGTCCTGAGCGGATCATCGTGGGCGAGGTGCGCGGACCGGAGGCCTTCGACCTTCTGCAGGCGATGAACACGGGCCATGACGGCTCGATGGGGACGCTGCATGCCAACAGTCCGCGTGAGGCGCTGTCGCGCATCGAGTCGATGATCACCATGGGCGGCTTTTCGCTGCCGGCCAAGACGCTGCGCGAGATGATCGTTTCCTCGATCGACGTGATCGTGCAGGCGGCACGCCTACGCGACGGCTCGCGCCGCATCACCCACATCACCGAGGTGCTCGGCATGGAGGGCGATGTCGTCATCACCCAGGATCTGTTCATCTACGACATCGTGGGAGAGGACCCGAGTGGCCGCATCATAGGACGCCATCGCTCTACAGGCATCGGACGGCCGGGCTTCTGGGACCGGGCGCGCTATTTCGGCGAGGAGGCGCGGCTCGCCGCAGCGCTCGACGCGGCCGATGCGGGCGAACCGGGCAGGAACTAGATCATGTTCTCGCCGCTCGTCGTCCAGGTGGCAGTTGTGTTGCTCGCCGTCTTCTCCGTCGGCGGGGTCCTTGTTTCTTTGCTCTATCCGCGTCTCGCTGGTGGCTCGAAGAGCGAGAAACGGCTCGAAACGATCGCCGCCACGAAGGGCAAGGTTGCGGCCGACCGCATCGCCGGGGAAGAAGGCCGGCGCCGGCGCAGCGTCGAGGACACCTTGAAGGAGCTGGAGGAGGCGCAAAAAGCCAAGGCGCGCTCCAGCACAAAGCCGAGTTTGACGGTCCGCATGCGCCAGGCCGGGCTCAGCTGGAGCAAGAACGTCTACTATATGGTCTGCCTCGCCGTGGCGGTGGGCGCTTTCGCATTCTCGCTGCTGGCCGCGGGCTTCGGGCTCATCCCGAGCACCGGATTCGCGGTTTCGGGCGGGGTACTGCTCCCGCATTTCTACGTCAACTTTAAGCGCAAGCGCCGGCTGAAGCATTTCAGCGATGAGTTTCCCAACGCCGTCGACGTGATCGTGCGCGGCGTCAAGGCCGGCCTGCCGCTTGTCGACTGCCTCAAGGTCATCGCTTCCGAAGCGGCGGAGCCGGTCTGCAGCGAGTTCCGGGAGATCGTGGAGGATCAAACGCTCGGCATGCCGCTGTCGGAAGCCGTCGAACGCCTGCCGGAGCGGATCCCGCTTGCGGAGACAAACTTCTTCGCCATCGTGATCGCGATCCAGTCGCGCACCGGCGGCAGCCTTTCGGAGGCGCTGACGAACCTTTCCAAGGTGCTGCGCGACCGCAAGAAGATGGCCGGCAAGATCCGCGCCATGAGCGCGGAGGCGAAATCGTCCGCCGGCATCATCGGCTCGCTGCCGGTGGTGGTGGCGGCCCTCGTCTACGTAACCAGCCCCGATTACATCCTGCTCCTGTTCGAGACTCAGACCGGCAACATCGTGTTGGCGATCTCGGGCTTGTGGATGTTCGTCGGGGTCATGGTGATGCGCAAGATGATCAATTTCGACTATTGAGGCGCCGCCCGTGAACCTCTTCGTTGACAGCACCCAGATGATCGTCGCCCTCTGCGCGGCGCTTTCGGTGTTCTCTGCCATCGTCGTGGTCGCATGGCCCTACCTTGCACGCGACGAGCTGACGACGCGCATGCGCCAGGTCTCCAGCGAGCGCGAGCGCATCCGCGCACGCGAGCGGGCCAAGCTGGAGGCGCAAAAGAAGCAGGCCTCCCTGCGAACCGAGCCGAAGAAATTCTTCAAGGACATCGTCGATCGCTTCAATCTCACCAAGCAGGCCGAAGACGGCAACATGGTGAAGATGCTACGCATGGCGGGCTTCCGCGGCCAGAACCCAGTCTTCGTGTTCCTGTCACTCAGGCTCATCATGCCCATAGTGATGTTCGCCGTCGGGGTGCTCTACGTGTTTTTCGTGCTGCAGCTTGAGCAGCCCTTTTTCCTGAAGCTCGCCATCGTTCTAACTGTGGCTTATGCGGCCTATTACGGGCCGACGCTCTACGTTAAGAACCAGATCACCAAGCGGCAGAAATCGGTTCGCCGCGCCTGGCCGGACGCGCTCGATCTGCTGCTCATCTGCGTGGAATCGGGCATGGGCATCGAGGGGGCCTTCCGCAAGGTCTCCGAGGAGATCGGGGCGCAGTCGGTGGCTTTGGCGGAAGAGCTAAGCCTGACGACGGCCGAGCTCTCCTATATCCAGGATCGGCGCAAAGCCTATGAGAATCTCGGCGAGCGCACCGGCCTGGAGGGCGTGCGGTCGGTGGTGATGGCGCTCATTCAGGCGGAGAAATACGGAACGCCGATCGGCACCGCGCTCAGGGTGCTGGCGCAAGAAAACCGCGACATGCGCATGTCGGAGGCCGAGAAGAAGGCGGCTGCTCTGCCGCCCAAGCTCACCGTACCGATGATCTTGTTTTTCCTGCCCGTGCTGTTCGCGGTGATCATCACGCCGGCCGCCATTCAGGTCACCAACATTCAGTAGAAGTAGGCCTGTGGCGCGGCGACCGGTCGAGCTACCTTCTTCCCCGGACGCTCCGGAGACGCCGCGTCAGAGCTCGGCGAGCGCCTTCCAGGTGTTTTCCTGCCCCCCGGCCTCGCCGATCGCTTCTGGCATGTCGCTGCCGCCGGGGACGCCGTTTGCTTCTCCGTCCTTCCCCCTCAGCCGCAGCACGAGCGCGAGATTCTGTCTGATCTTCAGCGTTGCCTTCGGGTTCTCCGCTGCCTTGCGCAGAGCCTTCTCGGCTTCGGCGAGCTCGTTCGTCAGCAAGTAGGAGAGGCCGAGATTGTTAAGAACCTGCGGATCGTTTGGCGCCAGGACGAGCGCTTGGCGGTAGCGCGCCCGCGCCTCGTCGTGCTGGGCCATCGAATCGAGAATGGCGCCCTCGGTGGCGAGCAATTGCCAGTCCGGGTTGTCGGAGTGCTGGGCGCGCTGTACGGTCGCCAGCGCCTCCCTGAACTTCCCGTCGGCGGCGAGCGCCTTGCCGAATGCGGCGAGCACCTCGCGGTCGGTGGGGTGATAGATCGCTGCTTTGCGCATCACCGCGACGCCCTGTCCGGTCTCGCCGGCGGCTCTCAGTGCCGCGGCGTAGTTGAGCGCCGCAGCCTTGTCCTTTTCGTCCCGGGTGTAGGCGGCGCCCCAGGTCCGCACAGCGCCCAGCGCTTCCTCTGAGCTAAGATCGGAGGGCACGACAACCGCGCTGTTGGCGATGGAGCCCGTGTGCACAGGAGCCTGAGAGGCCGTCTGGCATCCCGCGACCATGGCGGCCACGGCGGCGCTCGCGAGCAGGCTAGCTAGGTGTCTTGCTTGACGCGACCGGTCTGTCCCGATCCTCATGACGCGTTCCCCGAGGCGATGGCCTCAAAGGCTTAGGGCGTCGGGCGTTAAGGGTGCGTTAACGTAAACAACCAGCTAACGTGCGGCGAGCGTGCCGCATCGGCTCAGCTTCCTTGCCGCAGGCGTCGAATCCGGCTTTGATCGGTTCGGGTCCGAAACGAAATGGCGGGACAGGATATGGCGATCCAGATGCGCCCCGGACAGGCCCTCCGGCTGTGGCACGACGTGTCGCTCGCGCTTGTGCTCGATGACGAGCCGGATCTGTCGGCGCGGCAGATCACGGTGCTCATCACAATCTATCTGGAGCCGCAGCCGCACACGGTGCGTGCGCTGGCCGCCAAGCTCGGCGTCACCAAGCCAGTCATCACACGGGCTCTTGATACGATGGGGCGTCAGGGATTGGTGTCCCGCAAGCGCGACCCGCAGGACCGCCGCAACGTGCTCGTGCAGCGCACGGTGAACGGGGCACTCTTCCTGGAGCGCCTTGGTGATCTCGTCATCGCCAAGGCGGCGGCGCTTCCGCCGTAGGCCGCGACAATCGTGAGCACCCTAGACCCACGCCTCAATGCCTACCGCCCCGAGCTTGCCGACCTCGCGCTCAAGGGGCAGATCGCAGCCGCCCGCTTCGTTGCGGGAGAAGATTATCGCGTAGTTGCTCCGCAAGCGCCAGTGCGACGCGCGCCATCGGACCGGGCCGCGCTCGATACCGAGGCGTTGCTCGGCGAGACGGTTCGGGTGTTCGAGACGAATTCAGAAGGCTGGAGCTGGGTGCAACTTGCCGCCGACCGCTATGTCGGTTGGATGCCACGCGCGACCCTTGCCGCTCTGGGCCCCCGTCCGACGCACAGGGTTTCCGCTCTGCGAACCTTCGCCTTCTCCGAGCCCGACATCAAGTCGGTCCCGCTTGCCGCGCTGCCGCTTGGAGCGGCGGTGGCGGTGGTGGGAACGGCAGAGGATTCGAATGCGCGCTACGCGCTGATCGACCCTGAGGGGGCGGTCGTCGCCCAGCACCTCGCGCCGCTCGGCGCGACGGAGCCGGACTGGACGGCGGTGGCGGAGCGGTTCGTCGGAACGCCCTATCTATGGGGTGGAAAGACCGTTCTCGGCATCGATTGCTCCGGCCTCGTCCAGGTTGCGCTTCGGACGTGTGGGATTACCGCGCCGCGCGATACCGACATGCAGGAGGTTGATCTTGGCGCAGCGTTGCCCTTGGCCGACGATCTTCCGCCGCTCCAGCGCGGCGACCTCGTCTTCTGGCGCGGCCATGTCGGATTCATGCGCGACGCCGATGACCTTCTCCACGCCAACGCTCACCAGATGGCAGTCACCAGCGAGCCGCTCGCGGCCGCGCTGGAACGCATGGCGCGGCGCGGCTACCGGCCGACGGCGGTCCGCCGTTTGAGTCGAGAATAGCCACGACCCCTTCCGGCGGGCTATAGAGCCGCATGCAAGAACCCCGGTTGTCTGACGTTTCTCCGGTGCCTCGCTTCGATCTGTCATTGTCGCGGCTGCAGAGCCGCCTCCTTCTTGAGTATCACCGCCTGGCGCTCTCCTGGCACGCCATGCGCGACGGTCGCGGCCGCGCCGTCCGGCTGCGGCGCGACGGCGACTTCGTGCGCGTGCATGACGGCGTTCGCCAGATCACCGTGCCGCACGTCCGATACGCCAGCAATTTCCGCGGCGGGGTGAACGATCGGCTGGAATCCGTGTCCGACAAGTATCTCGGCGGTACCGGCTACTCGCCGCGCGAGGGCGATATCGTCGTCGATATCGGTGCGGGGATCGGCGAGTTCACGCTTTGGTGCGCCGACAAGGGTGCCCGAGTCGTCGCTTTCGAGCCCGACCCGCAGGCATTCGATTGTCTGGGCCGGAACACCTTCATGCACTCTAGCGTGAGCATCTTCCGCTACGCGCTGTGGAAGGAGCGCGTGGACTTACGGCTGCATAGCTCGCTGGATACGTTGGAGAGCTCGCTCATCGAAGACGGCAGGGCGAACGCGCAAACAGCCGATGTCGAGGCTTGGCCGCTCGACCAGGTTCAGTTCATGGCCCAGCTCGCGGTCATCGACCTCATGAAAGTGGACGGGGAGGGGGTCGAGCCGGAGATTCTCGCTGGCGCGGCGCGCACGCTGCGCCGCACGCGTGTCCTCGTCGTCGATGTAGGCGCCACCGGGCGCCGACCGAACCTCAAGACGCGCGTCGAGTCGGTGTTGGACTCTCTGAAATTCCGGCAGCTTGCCACCGGCCGGCCCGACACTCTCCTGGCGCTCAACACGGCGATGGTGGGTCCGTTCAGTAACCGCGTTCTGGATCGACGAGGTTCCTGAGCGGCTCACCGCGCTCAAAAGCTTCTATCTGCTCCGCGATGTGACCTCCGAGGGCCAGGGCATCGGAAACGCCGGCCACATGCGGAGTGGTGACGACATTGTTCAAGTCCCAGAGAGGACTGTCGGCGGCGAGCGGCTCCTTTTCGAAGACGTCGAGGCTCGCGCCCACGAGCGTGCCGTCCTTCAAGGCTCGCACCAGATCCGCCTCGACATGCGTTCCCCCGCGTCCGGCATTGATAAAGACCGGGCCGCCCAGTGGCCCGTCGCGGCGGAGCTTTCCGAGCAGGTCGCGGTCGACGAGCCCATGCGTGTCCGGCGTCAACGGTAGGAGGGAGACGAGAATGTCGGTGCCGGCCAGGAACGACGCCAGTCGATCCGTGCCGCTGAAGAGCTCAATGCCAGGCGCTTCCTTCAGCGTGCGGGTCCATCCGCGCACCTTGAAGCCAATGCGCAGCAGGACGTCGGCGGCGTCCGCGCCGATGACTCCAAGTCCCATAATGCCGACAGTGACATCTCGGGCGGCCGGCTGCTCCAGATCGGCCCAGCGGTGCTCGGTCTGCTGAAGGCGGTAAGCGGGCCCGCGCCTAAGATGATGCAGCACCTGCCACACCACATATTCCGTCATGCGCCCGGTAAGGTCGGGATCGACAATGCGCACGATCGGCACGTCCGGAAGTCCCGCCAGCTCCAGGAGATGATCCACGCCGGCCCCGAGCGAGAAGATCGCCGCGAGCGCCGGCAAACGCTCGAGCGTTTCCTGCCGCGGCTTCCAGGCGAGGACATAGCGCACTCCCTTCAGCTCGTCATCGGAGCCGGGATAGACGCCGCTGCGCTCCGTGCAAAGGACCGTGCGGTCCGGCAGGAGCGCGCGAATGGACCTCGCCCAGCCTTCCGCATCCCAGCCCGTGGTAGCGACGAGCAGCGCCGGCTTCATGCGCGCCGTGACTTACTCGCGCACTTCCGACGCGTGCGCCACTTGCAGCTCGAAGGCGGCGGCCATCAGTGCCTTGGTGTAGTCCGTCTTGGGACGGTCGAAAATCTGGTCGGCGGTTCCCGACTCCACAACCTTGCCGTCGCGCATGACGATAACGTCATTGGCAAGCGCCCGGACGACCTTCAGGTCGTGGCTTATAAACAGATAGGAGAGATTGTGGCGCTGTTGCAGCTCGCGCAGAAGGTCGACGACCTGCGCCTGCACGCTCATGTCGAGCGATGAGGTGGGTTCGTCGAGCATGACAAAGCGCGGCTCCAGCACCATGGCGCGTGCTATCGCTATGCGTTGGCGCTGCCCGCCGGAAAATTCGTGCGGGTAGCGATGGCGACTGGCCGGATCGATGCCGACCTCGGAGAGGGCGCGTACGATGCGCGCGTCACGCTCCTCAGCCGGCAGGTCCGGCTCGTGCACATCCAGTCCCTCCGCCACGATGTCGCTCACCACCATGCGCGGACTGAGCGAGCCAAAGGGATCCTGGAACACGACTTGCATTTGCGCGCGAAGCGGCAATGTCTGCTTGAAGCGAGTGTTCTGGATGTCGCGCCCGAGGAAGACGATGCGGCCCTGCGACGAGATGAGCCTGAGGAGCGCGAGCCCGAGCGTCGTCTTGCCAGAGCCGGATTCGCCGACCACGCCTAGCGTTTGCCCCTCTCGCAGGGTCAGATCGATCCCATCGACCGCCTTGATATAACCGACGGTGCGGCGCATCAGGCCTCGTCGGATGGGGAAGTGCACCTTGATGTCGTCGCCGCTGACGACGATCGGCGCATCAGGCTTTCTGCTCGGCGGCTGGCCCTTCGGCTCAGCGGCGAGCAGATGCTGGGTGTATGGATGCCGGGGATTGGCGAAGACCTCCTTGGTCGTCCCCTGCTCGACGATCTGGCCGTTTGTCATTACGCAGACCCGGTCTGCGAAGTTGCGGACGATGCCAAGGTCATGGGTGATGAAGAGCATGGCCATGTTCCGCTCGGCTTTCAGCCGCGCCAGGAGATGAAGGATTTGCGCCTGCACGGTGACATCGAGCGCCGTCGTCGGCTCGTCGGCGATCAAGAGCTCGGGTTCGTTGGCCAGCGCCATGGCGATCATGACGCGCTGGCGCTGTCCGCCAGAGAGTTGGTGCGGGTAAGAGTTTAGCCGCTCCTCGGGGTTGCGGATGCCAACCTGGTCCATGAGCTCGAGCACGCGGGCGCGCGCCGCCGCACCGCTCATGCCGCGGTGCACATCGAGAATCTCGCCGATCTGGCGCTCGACCGTATGCAGCGGATTGAGCGAGCTCATCGGCTCCTGGAAGATCATGGAAATCTGGTTGCCGCGCACTCGCCGCAGCGTCTTCTCGTCCGCGTGCAACAGCTCCTGGTCGCGGAAGCGCACGGAGCCGGCGGGGTGGTGCGCGGATGGATAAGGGAGCAGCCTCAGCACCGACAGGGCGGTGACCGACTTGCCGGAGCCGGATTCCCCGACAAGCGCCACCGTCTCCCTCTCCGCGACGTCGAACGACACCCCGCGCACCGCGTTCACCGTGTTCGCGCCCTGGCGGAAGTCGGTGCGCAGGTCGCGGACCGTGAGGATCGCGTTCTGGACTTCCATCGGGCGCGCATAGCTCGCCGGCACCGAGGCGTGCTCTTTGATGGGGGCAGTCGGTTCGCCTTTCGGTGGTCCCTCGAAGATCTTTCGCGGGTCGAATGCATCGCGCACCGCCTCGCCGACGAAGATCAGAAGCGAGAGCATGATCGAGATGACGAGGAAGCCGGTGATGCCGAGCCACGGCGCCTGCAGATTGTTCTTGCCCTGCGCCAAGAGCTCGCCGAGCGAGGGCGAGCCGGGCGGCATGCCGAGCCCGAGGAAGTCGAGCGAGGTGAGGGTGGTGATCGAGCCGTTGAGGATGAACGGCATGAATGTGAGCGTGCCGACCATGGCATTCGGCAGCAGATGGCGGAACATGATGGCGCCGTTGCCGACTCCCAGCGCCCGCGCCGCCTTGACGTATTCGAAGTTGCGCGCGCGCAGGAACTCCGCGCGGACGATGCCGACAAGCGCCACCCAGGAGAAGAGGAGCAGGATGCCGAGCAGCACGAAGAAGCCCGGCACCAGGATCGACGAGATGATGAGCAGCAGGTAGAGCGACGGAATCGCCGTCCAGATCTCGATGAAGCGCTGGAAGAAAAGGTCGACGCGTCCGCCGAAGAATCCTTGCACGGCGCCCGCCGTCACGCCGATGATCGAGGAAAGGATGGTCAGTGCGAAGCCGAATAGCACCGACAGCCGGAAGCCGTAGATCAGCCGCGCCGTCACGTCGCGCGCCTGGTCGTCGGTGCCGAGCCAGTTCCAGTTCCAGATTGTGCAGTTCTTGTCGTCGACGCCCTCGGCAAAGCGGCTGCAGCGCGTCTCCTTGTCGATCATCCACGAGGGACGCGCCGGCGCCGGCTCGGGAATCTCGGAATTTATGGTGCGGTAGGAGAAGCGGATGGGCGGCCACAGGATCCAGCCGTTCGCCTCGATCTCGTCCTGCACGAACGGCGAGCGGTAATCGGTCACGGCGAGGAAGCCGCCGAACTTCTCCTCCGGGTAGTCGACGAAAACGGGAGCCAGCAGCTCGCCCTTGTATGAAACGAGAAGCGGCCTGTCGTTCGCGAGAAATTCCGCGAAGAGGGTCACGAAGAACAGGACCAGAAAGATCCAAAGCGACCAGTATCCGCGACCGTTGGCGCGAAAGTTCTGCCAGCGGCGGCGGTTGATGGGCGAAAGCACGAAAAGCTGACGCCTCGGCGGCGGCTGCACCTCGCCCGGCAGCGGCGTGATCGTCTTGAGCTCGCCGCGGTCGCGCGTCTCGGGCGGAGCCTTCTGGTCCATCGCGCCGTCAGACCTCGCGGCTCTCGAAATCGATGCGCGGATCGATCCATGTATAGGTCAGGTCGGAGATGAGCTGCACGAAAAGGCCCATCAGCGAGAAGATGTAGAGCGTCGCGAACACCACCGGGTAGTCGCGGTTCATCACGCTCTCGAAGCCGAGCAGCCCAAGCCCGTCCAGCGAGAAGATTGTCTCGATCAGGAGGGAGCCGGCGAAGAAGGCGGAAACGAAAGCGCCGGGAAAGCCGGAGACGATGAGCAGCATGGCGTTGCGGAACACGTGGCCGTAAAGCACCTGGTTCTCCGAAAGACCCTTGGAGCGCGCCGTCACCACGTATTGCTTGCGGATCTCGTCGAGGAAGGAGTTCTTCGTCAGCAGCGTGCTGGTGGCGAAGGCGGCGAGCGCCATGGAGATCAGCGGCAACGCGAGGTGCCAGAAATAGTCGACAATGCGCGCCGGCCACGAGAGCTCGGCCCAATTCTCCGACGTCAGGCCGCGCAGCGGGAACCAGTCGAAGAACGAGCCGCCGGCGAAGAAAACGATCAGAAAGATGGCGAAGAGGAAGCCGGGCACCGCATAGGCGATGACGATCACGCCGGACGTCCAGACGTCGAATGTCGACCCGTCCCGTACCGCCTTGCGGATGCCGAGCGGAATCGAGATGAGATAGGAGATGAGCGTCATCCAGATGCCGAGAGAAACGGAGACCGGTAGCTTCTCCCCGATCAGCTCCAGCACCGACACGTCGCGGAAGTAGCTCTCGCCGAAGTCGAAGCGCGCATAGTTCCAGATCATCATCAGGAAGCGCTGGTAGGCCGGCTTGTCGAAGCCGAACTGGCGCTCGAGGTCGGCGATGAATTCCGGCGGCAGCCCCTGCGCACCGCGGTATTTGGAGTTTAGGGCTGCATCCGCCCCGCTGCTCCCGGAGCTCTGCGTGCCGGCGAAATCGCCCGAGCCGCCGCTGATGCGCGCCGTGGCCGAGACGTCGGTGCCGGAGAGCTGAGCGATGATCCGCTCAATGGGACCGCCTGGGGCGAACTGGATGACGACAAAGCTGATGGCCATGATCCCGAGGATCGTCGGGATCATGAGCAGGATTCTGCGAAGGATATAGGCGGCCATCGCCTGTGCTTAGCCTTCCCTGCCGATGCGCGCCGCCTTCTCTTGGTCGAGCCACCAGGTGTCGAGCACGCCGGGATCATACCTGGCCACGGTCTCCGGCCGAGAGAACATGTCCCAATAGGCGAACCAGTGCACGGGTCGATACCATTGCGGGACCCAGAAATGCTTGGCCCGGAGCGCGCGGTCGAGCGCGCGCGACGCAGAAACGAACGTGTCCCAGTCCTCGGCGTTCACGACCTTCTTCAGGAGGGCGTCTATCGCCGGCTCCGCTATGCCCGCCAGGTTGTATGAACCTTGCTGCCCGGCGCGGTCGGAGGCGAAGAATTGCTCGATTCCTTCGTCCGGGTAGAGCGGCATGCTGAACCGCGAGACTACCATGTCGAAGTCGAAGCGCTTGAGCCGCTCGTTGTACTGAGCGGCGTCGACCACACGATAGC
Organism: uncultured Propylenella sp.; assembly: GCA_964487455.1. Taxonomy (GTDB): domain Bacteria; phylum Pseudomonadota; class Alphaproteobacteria; order Rhizobiales; family Afifellaceae; genus DASWJZ01. The sequence goes on along the minus strand of CAZARE010000391.1, from coordinate 5,334 downwards.
GCGCTTCAATGCCGAGCAGCTTGAGGCCGGCAATGTAGGCCATGTGGTGCGGCTCGAACGTCGCGTCGTCGTCCAGGAACTCGATCGTGAAGGGCGAGCCGTCCGGCGCGAGGAGGCGGCCGCCGCCGGCGCGCTCGCACCCGGCTTCGGCCAGCAACCTCGATGCTTCTTGCAGCATGGCGCGGTCACGCCCCGAGCCATCCGACACGGGGGGAACGAAGACTTCACCGAACACGTCCTCCGGCAGCCGGTCGCGCAGTGGCTCCAGGAACGCGAGCTCGTCCTCGCTTGGGCTGCCTTCCGCCTTCAGAGGGGAGTTCTCGAAGAAGGAATGCGTTCGCTGATAGGAATCGAACATGATGTTCGAATTGGTCCACTCAAAATCGAAAGCATGGACGAGCGCGAGGCGAACGCGCGGATCAGCGAACTTGTCGCGCCGCATGTTGATGAACCAACCCTGAGCCCCGGATGACCGCCCGTCGGGAACCAGCGCCTTCACCACGCGGCCTTCGGTGAGGGCCGGGAAGTCGTAGCCCGTGGCCCAGGTGCGCGAGGTGAACTCCTGCCGGAACGTGATGTTGCCCTTCTTGAAGGCCTCGAACGAGGCGGTGCGGTCGCGGTAGTATTCGTAGCGGATGCGATCGAAGTTGTAGCGTCCGGCCATGACCGGCAACGAATCGGCCCACCAGTCGCGCACGCGCTCGAACTCCACGTAGCTCCCGTAGCGGTAGTGGGCAAGCCGGTAGGGGCCTGAGCCAAGCGGCGCCACGCTTAGAGAAGCTTGGAAGTCGCGGCCGTCCCACCAGGCGCGCGAAAAGACCGGCATCGACGCCAATGTGTTTGGGAGGCTGCGCCCGGATTCGGGCTTGAGCCCTGCGAAGAGGGTTCGCTCGTCCTCGGCTGCGACCTCCGCGATGCCCAGGAGTTGCGTCGCGATGTTGGGATGGCCTTCATCCCTCAGCGTCGTGAGCGAGAAGGCGACATCCTCCGCGGTGATCGGCGACCCGTCGTGGAACGTTGCTTCGGGCCGCAGGAAGAAGCGCAGCGCCTTTCTGTCGTCGGAGACCTCCACCTCCTTCGCCACCAAACCGTAGACGCTGCCCGATTCGTCGGCTGACCCGGCCATCAGGGAGGCGAAGGTAAGGTTCATGCCCGCAGCGCCGTCGCCGCGGAGGACATAGTTGTTCAGCGTGTTGAAGGTGACCGGATTCTGGTTTCCGCCCCATTGCGCCAATTGCGTTACGATGCGCCCTCCGTGCGGCGCGTCGAGGTTGACGTAATCGAACCTTTGGAAGTCCGGCCCATACTTAAGCTCGCCGATGACGGCTATCCCATGGCTGCGGGAGCTTTCCTGCGCCAACGAGACGGAGGGAAGCAGCGGCGCGCAGGCCGCGGCGCCGGACAGCTTCAGCACCATGCGCCGGCTGAGGCGGCTCATTGCGACTGTTCTCCGACGGCTGCCGCCTTCCCTTCGTCCCACCACCAGATGGTCGGGAACCCAATGGAGAATTCGGGCAGCGGATCGGGCCTGGAGAAGCGGTCCCAGCGTGCAACGCGCGCCTTGCGCAGGGTGTAGCTTGGAATGACGAAGTGGTTTGCGAGGAGCACGCGATCGAGTGCGCGCGTGGCGGCCACCAACTCATCGCGATCCGTGGCGAGGACGACGCGCTGAATCAGCGCATCCACACCCGGGTCGGATATGCCGGCATAGTTGCGCGAGCTCTGGCTGTCGGCCGCCTGCGATCCCCAGTAGTCGCGCTGCTCGTTGCCCGGCGACACGGATTGCGCCCAGCCCGTATAGATCACGTCGAAATCGCGCGAGCGCACGCGGTTTATGTACTGCGGCGTGTCGACCGAACGGATGCGCGCGTCGATGCCGATCTTGCGGAGGTTCGCCTGCCAGGCCAACGCCACGGGCTCGATGGCGGGTCCGTTCAGCAGCACCTCGAAACTGAGCTGCTCGCCGGTGTTGGGGGAGATCAGCTGCCGCCCCTCGAGCCGGTAGCCGGCCTCCTGCAGCAGGCTCAGGGCCCGGCGCAGGTTCTCCCGCTCTTTCTGCGGGTCGCCGCCGATCGGATTGACGTAGGGCGTGGTGAACACCTCCTCAGGAATCTGATCCCTGACCGACTCCAGGATTTCCAGTTCGCGGCCTTGCGGCAGCCCTTCGGAGGCAAGCTCGGTGCCGTGGAAGTAGCTGCCCACCCGTTCGTACTGGTCGTAGAAGATGGTGCGCCGCAGCGTCTCAAAGTCGAAGGCGTGGTTGAGCGCCTCGCGCACGCGCACATCCTGAAAGAGATCACGCCTGAGGTTCGGGATGAAGCCAACCAGCACGCCGTTGTCTCGGTAGGGGTTCTCGAATTCCTCCAGAACGACGTCGCCGCGCGCCACGGCGGGAAAGTTGTAAGCGGTCGCCCAGCGCTTGGCCGAGTTCTCGTCCCGCCAGTCATAGGCATTGGCCTTGAAGGCCTCGAAGGCGACCGTCTCGTCGAGGAAGCTCTCGTAGCGCAGCTCGTCGAAATTTTCCTGCCCGATCATGACTGGCAGGTCCTTGGCCCAGTGGTCTTCGACGCGGCGATAGACGATCGTCTTCCCCGCGGCGACGCGCGCTACGCGGTATGGCCCCGAGCCGAGAGGCGATTCCAGGGTCGTATTCGCGATGCTGCGTTGGCGCCCTGCGGAGTCCGTCCCCTCCCACCAATGCTTCGGGAGGATCAGCAGCTGACCCACGATGTGCGGAAGCTCCCGATTGCCCGTCTGGTCGAAGGTGAAGGTCACTTCCCGCTCGCCGGTCACCTCGGCCCGGCTGACGTGCTGATAGTAGAACCGCTGCGCCGGGTTCAATTCGACGAGCTGGTTGAACGACCACACGACGTCTTCGGGCGTGACCGGTTCGCCGTCATGCCATCTTGCCTCGGGGCGCAGGCGGAACGTGACGCTGGAGAAATCCTCGGGGTACGACATCGCCTCGGCGATCAGCCCGTACATCGTGGAGACTTCATCCAGGGATGACGTCATCAGGGTCTCGAACACCAGCCCAAGGCCCGCCGCGAGATTGCCCTTCGAGGGTATGGGATTGAGGGTATCGAACCCGCCGGTTTCAGAAAGCCGCACGAAGCCCCCCTTGGGAGCATCGGGATTGACGTAGTCGAAATGAGGAAAGTCTGCCGGGTATTTCGGCTCGCCAATGAGAGCCGTGGCGTGTCGCCAGTCGTTCGCCTCAGCCTGGCTGGCAGCCAGCCCGGCGAGGAGGAGAAATGCGGAGAGGATGAGGCGCATCGACATCCGGGCGCTGCTCCCTCGGTTCGTTTATAGGGCTGGTACCTTGGCCGTCGACGCGACATATAACGGCACCCGGCCCCGGGGGCACGCTTGGTCCGCTTAACTTTTCGTCATGTGCGCCGGATGAGCCGAAAACACAAGGTTCCGCGGCGCGTTCTCCTTCGACGTCCGCCGCGGCTTACGGCTCCAGGGTCGCCATATAGGCGATGAGGTTCGCCCTGTCCTGGTCGCTAGCAATGCCGGGGAATATCATCTTGGAGCCCGGCACAACGCCCCGGGGGTCAGTCAGATAGACGTCGAGGGTCTCGGCATCCCAGGTCCTTGCGCCGCCTTCGGCGAAAGCCTCCATCGCATCGGAATACTGGAAGTCGGGCAATGACGCGATCGGGCGATTCAGCACGCCGAAGAGAGGTGGCCCGACCTTGTTCCCTCCTCCTTCCTCAAACGTATGACAGGCCACGCATCGCCTTGCGAAAGTCTCCCCCGCCGTGGGGTCGCCCGCTGACACGATCGGGTGCTCCGCCGCCGATGCAACAGGTTCCTCGGCCGGCGCTTCCGCGTCCGCAGGCTCGTCGGCTGCTGCCGTCTCCTCGGCTGCGGCAGGTTCTTGCGCTTCGGCGACCTCTTGCTCGGTTGGGGCCGCGGTTGCTCCCTGCTCTTCCTCGGCGGCCTCTTCCTCCGGCGCGGCCTCGGCTGCCTCCGGCTCGGGCAGCGGCGCCGGGCTGTCGGAGAGGGTTCTCAAATAGGCAATGACGTTGGCGCGCTCGGCATCGTTCCGGATGCCGGGGAAGGCCATCTTCGTGCCGGGGACGACGCCGGTCGGATCGTACAGGTAGCCGGCGAGGTGCTCATAGTCCCAGGTCTCGGCCTCCTCGGCGAAGGCCTCCATGGCGTCCGAGTACTGGTAGCCTTCATGCGCGGCGATGGGGCTCATCACCACGCCCCAAAGGTTGGGGCCCACCCTGTTGGGCTCCCCTTCGCCGAAGGTATGGCACGCCACGCATTTTCTTGCGGCCGTCTCGCCGGCGCCGGCATCGGCGCTGGCCAGGAGCACTCCGATCGGCTCGCTGGCCATCGCTTCGCCGGGCGCCTCACCTTCCTCGGCAACGGCGATGACGTAGCCCGGCGTCTCCGGCGCATCGGTGTGAAAGATCATCTCTGAAACAATGCTCAGCCCGACCGCAAGAAGGAGCGCAAACAGGACCGCTCCAGCTATCTTGTTCCACTCAAAGGAATCCATCGGGCAGGCGCTCCTCGCGAGACCTCGGCCGGATTAGGGCGATCCCCACGAAGGCGACCCCGCAGGCGGCGGCAGAGGTACTGCTTTTGCGGAAAGCCATCAAGCCGTATAAAGCCGCCTCTCCTGAGACTTTTTGCCACCGATTGGCCCGCCTACGCCGCTTTGCGATGAACCCCGTCGTCATCATTCCCGCCCGCCTTGCGGCCACCCGTTTGCCGCGCAAGCCGCTGGCCGACATAGGCGGCCGCCCGATGATCGTGCGGGTCGCGCAGCGGGCCCTTGAGGCCGATCTCGGCCCGGTCGCAGTCGCGGTCGATTCGGAGGAGATCGCGGAGGTGCTTTACGGCTCGGGCGCCCGCGCCATCATGACACGGGCCGACCATCATACCGGTTCCGACCGGATTTTCGAAGCGCTCGGCATCCTCGACCCCGATGGGCGCCACGACGTCGTGGTCAACGTTCAGGGCGACTTTCCCTCCGTCCGGCCCGGTGCGATCGCCGCGGCGCTTGGCCCGCTCGCCGACTCCGCCGTAGAGATCGGCTCGATCGCCGGCGAGATTACGGTTGCGGACGAGCGCGAGAACTCGAATGTCGTGAAGGTGATCGGGACCCCGGTCGGAGCGCGGCGGCTGCGCGCGCTCTATTTCACCCGCGCTACCGCCCCGGGGGGTGAGGGGCCGCTCTATCACCATTGCGGCATCTACGCCTACCGCCGCAGCGCGCTGGAGCGGTTCGTCAAACTTCCTCCCAGCACTCTTGAGCTGCGCGAGCGGCTGGAGCAGCTGAGAGCGCTGGAAGCCGGGATGCGGATTGAT
>CAZARE010000390.1:0-2684 GCA_964487455.1 uncultured Propylenella sp. | reverse complement strand
GCGCGTGCGCTCGCCCACCCCCGCAAACACCGAATAGCCGCCGTGCGCCTTGGCGATGTTGTTGATCAACTCCATGATGATGACGGTCTTGCCGACGCCGGCGCCGCCGAACAGCCCGACCTTTCCGCCCTTCGGATACGGCTCGATCAGATCGATGACCTTGATCCCGGTGGTGAGGATCTCGGTCTCCGTCGATTGTTCGAGAAACGTCGGCGCGGAGCGATGGATCGGATAGCGCATCTTCGACTCGACCGGCCCGCGCTCGTCGACCGGATCGCCGGTGACGTTGATGATCCGGCCCAAGGTTTCCGGCCCGACGGGAATCGTGATCGGGGATCCGGTGTCGGTCACTTCCTGGCCGCGGACGAGGCCGTCCGTGGTGTCCATCGCCACCGTTCGGACAGTCGATTCGCCCAGATGCTGGGCAACCTCCAGAACCAGCGTCTTGCCGTGGTTGTCCACGTGCAAGGCATTGAGGAGATACGGCAGATCCGCCTCGAACCGCACGTCGACGACGGCGCCCAGCACCTGCGTAATGGCTCCGATCGCGTTCTTGCTCATCGCATCAAGCTCCCGTGGCATTCATCGTGCAGTCGTGCGACTGCGGTCTCCTAAAGCGCTTCGGCGCCGGAAATGATTTCAACCAGTTCGGTGGTAATGGCCGCCTGGCGTGTTCGGTTGTAGGTCAGCGTCAACCGGTCGATCATCTCGCCGGCGTTCCGCGTCGCGTTGTCCATCGCCGTCATCCGTGCGCCTTGCTCCGAGGCATAGCTCTCCAGCAGCGATCCAAACACCTGCACCGAGACGTTCGCCGGCAACAGCGCGCTCAGAAGCGCATCCTCGCTCGGCTCCAGATCATACGTGCCCGCAGACAAATCCTTCGCGTCCGCTTCGGCAGCCACGCTTTCGAGGGCGGACGGAGGAAACGGAATGAGTTGCTGGACCGTGATTTCCTGCGCAATCGCCGACTTGAAGTGGTTATAGATGATCAGACAGACGTCGAACTCGCCAGAATCAAACATGGTGCGCAGCCGGCGGGCGATGTCGCGGGCCGAGCCGAACTCCGCGCCGGAACGCGTAACATTCTCCAGCGAGTCGATGATCAGCGAGCGATAGTCGCGACGCAGCGAGTCACGTCCCTTGCGCCCGACGCAAAGGATCTTGACTTCCTTGCCGAGCCCCTTGAGGGCGGCAACCCGTCGCCGGGCCTCGCGTGCGATGCTGGTGTTGAACCCGCCGCAGAGCCCGCGGTCGCTGGTCACGACGACGAGAAGATAGATCTCATCCTTGCCGCTGCCGGCAAGCAGCGGCGGCGCCACGTCGAGGCTGGGCATGCTCGAAATCAAATCGGCGAGCATGCGCTGCATCCGCCTGGCGTACGGCCGCCCTTCCTGGGCCCAAACTTCGGCACGCTTCAGTTTCGAGGCCGCGACCATCTTCATCGCCGCAGTGATTTTGCGGGTCGACTCGACGCTGGTGATGCGGTTTTTGAGGTCCTTGAGACTGGCCATGCGTTATTGTTCCGTCGGTCTCAATGCGATCCGGCACGTCATCACGAGCCAGCCATCAGGAAAATGTCTTGCTGAACCGATCGAAGAACGCGGTCAGCTTTTTCTCGGTCTCCGGCGAAAGATCCTTTTCGGTGCGGATCGTTTCGAGAATGTCGCCATCGCTGGCACGAATTTCGTCGAGAAACGACGATTCGAACCGCCCGATGTCATCCACGGGAATCTTGTCGAGATAGCCGCGGACGCCGGCGAAGATGACCACGACCTGCAATTCGACCGGATAGGGGGCAAATTGCCCCTGTTTCAGGATCTCGGTCAGACGTGCTCCCCGCGCGAGCAGCCGCTGCGTCGAGGCATCGAGATCCGACGCGAACTGGGCGAACGACGCCATCTCGCGATACTGCGCCAGCTCCAGCTTGATGGTCCCGGCAACCTTCTTCATGGCCTTGATCTGGGCGGCGGACCCGACCCGGCTGACCGAAATCCCCACGTTCACCGCCGGCCGGATCCCTTTGTAGAACAGCTCCGTCTCAAGAAAGATCTGACCGTCGGTGATGGAGATGACGTTGGTCGGGATGTAGGCCGAGACGTCGCCGGCCTGGGTTTCGATGACCGGCAGGGCCGTCAGCGACCCCCCTCCGTGGTCCTCGTTCAGCTTGGCCGCCCGCTCCAGCAGGCGCGAATGCAGATAGAACACATCGCCCGGATAGGCCTCGCGGCCCGGCGGGCGCCGCAGCAGCAACGACATCTGTCGGTAGGCGACCGCCTGCTTTGAAAGGTCGTCGTAGAAAATGACCGCGTGCATGCCGTTGTCGCGGAAATACTCACCAATCGTGCAGCCCGTATAGGGAGCAAGGAACTGAAGCGGCGCCGGCTCGGACGCCGTCGCGGCGACCACAACCGTGTAATCCATCGCATCATTGTCTTGCAGAATCTTGACTAGCTGGGCCACCGAAGACCGCTTTTGCCCGATCGCAACATAGATGCAGTAAAGCTTCTCCGCCTCGCTCGTGGCCTTCTCGTTGACCTGCTTCTGGTTGAGAATAGTGTCGAGAATGATCGCCGTCTTGCCGGTTTGCCGGTCGCCGATGATCAACTCGCGTTGACCGCGACCGACGGGAATGAGACTGTCGATGGCCTTGATCCCGGTTTGCATCGGCTCGTGCACCGAGCGGC
>CAZARE010000389.1:0-5833 GCA_964487455.1 uncultured Propylenella sp. | reverse complement strand
AAGTGCGGAGCGCGAAGCAGAATTATGGTGGGTGTAACAGGACTCGAACCTGTGACCCGCTGATTAAGAGTCAGCTGCTCTACCAACTGAGCTATACACCCGCCTGCGGCCGGTTTTATAGGGATGCGGTCGCGCCTTCGCAAGGATGACGGCGCGATTCGCCCGTCCAACGCCCGCTTTCGTCCGGAGTTTCCGCTTGGCCCGACCGGAACCCCTGAAATCCCGCATCGCCGGCCGCGACCGCGCGCCCGAAGATGGGGAGCGCTTCGCCGACATCAACCCCGCGACCGGCGAGGCGGTGCGCGAGGTGTGGGCCGCCGACGCGGCGCTCGTCGACGAGGCGGTCGCCGCCGCCAGGAGCGCGCAGCGCGCCTGGATGGCGCTTCCCGCGGCGGAGCGGGGGCGCGTGCTGAACCGCGTCGCGGCGCTGCTCCGCGAGCGCAAGCCGGCGCTTGCGCGGCTCGAAGTGCTCGATACCGGCAAGCCGATCCAGGAGGCGCCGGAGGCGGACATCGGCTCGGCCGCCGACTGCTTCGAATTCTTCGCCGGGCTGACGCAGATCATGCAGGGCGAGCACATGCCGTTCGGCGACCAAGCCTTCGCCTATACGCGGCGCGAGCCGCTTGGGGTCTGTGCCGGGATCGGCGCCTGGAACTATCCGATCCAGATCGCCAGCTGGAAGACCGCGCCGGCGCTCGCCGCCGGCAATGCCATGATCTTCAAGCCGAGCGAGCTGACGCCGGTCACGGCGATAGAGCTGGCGAAGATCGTCGAGGCGACCGGCCTCCCCGCCGGGCTCTTCAATGTCCTCCTCGGCAAGGGCGCGCTCGGCAAGGCGATGGCGGAGCATTCCGGCATCGCCAAGATCTCGCTGACCGGCTCAGCGCCGACCGGCAAGCGCGTCATGGCCGCGGCGGCCGCGACGCTGAAGCACGTCACCATGGAGCTCGGCGGGAAGTCGGCCATCATCGTCTTCGCCGACGCCGACCTCGACGACGCTGTCTCCGCCGCCATCCTCGGGAACTTCTATACGCAAGGGGAGATCTGCTCGAACGGCACGCGCGTGTTCGTGGAGGAGCCGGTGCGCGCCGAATTCGTGGAGCGGCTCGTGGCGCGGACGCGCGCCATCAGGGTCGGCGATCCGCTCGACCCGGCGACGCAAATGGGGCCGCTCATTTCCGCGGAGCACATGGCGAAGGTCCTCGCCTACGTTGAGCGCGGCGTGGCGGAGGGCGGCAAGCTCGTGACCGGCGGAGAGCGCCTTCAGGACGGCGACCTGGCGCGCGGCAATTTCGTCTCCCCCGCGGTGTTCGACGGCTGCCGCGACGACATGGCCATCGTGCGCGAGGAGGTGTTCGGGCCGCTCCTCAGCGTGCTTCCGTTCGACGACGAGACGGAGGCGGTGGCGCGCGCCAACGCCACGCCGTTCGGGCTCGCCGCCGGCGTGATGACTGGGAGCCTCTCCCGCGCGCACCGCGTCGCCGCGGCGCTCGAGGCGGGCGTCGTGTGGATCAACTGCTACAACCTGACGCCGATCGCGATGCCGTTCGGCGGCACGAAGCAATCCGGCATCGGGCGGGAGAACGGCCTGGCCGCGCTCGACTTCTACACCGAGCGCAAGAGTGTCTACGTCAATCTCGGTCGCGTGGAGGCGCCCTACTGAGCGGGGGCCATTCCCGCGAAACCAGGCCGTTCCGGGCTGCGGAAGCCGGCAGCATTGCAAAATCGCTCCGGGGGCCGGAGCCTGCACGCTGATTCTCGCGCCGGGAGGGATTCGCCATGGATCTGATGCAAGCTCCTGACCAGCTGAGCGCCTTCGCCCTGATCGTATGGACATGGGCCGCGAGCTTCCTTCCGCGGCTCGGCGGGGCCGTGATCATCCTGCTCGTCGGCCTGATGATCGCGCGTTGGGCAAGCCGCGCCGTCTATCAGGTCGTCGGGCGGTCGGAGCGCGTTGACGCGACGCTGAAGCCGGTCGTCAAGGCAGCCGTCCGCTATGGTATCCTTGCCATCGTGGTTGTCGCCGCGCTTGGTCAGCTGGGCGTGCAGACCGCGTCCATTCTTGCCGCGCTTGCCGCCATCGGCCTGGCGATCGGCCTCGCCCTCCAAGGGACGCTCTCCAACATCGCCGCGGGCATCATGCTTCTGTGGCTGAGGCCCTTCGAGGTGGGCGACTACATCGAGGCGGGAGGCGAGGCCGGCACGGTGGTGGAGCTCGGACTCTTCGCCACGCAGACCAGGACCTGGGACGGCCTCTTTAGGTTCGTCCCCAACTCGAACCTGTGGAACACGACGGTCACCAACTACACCCGCAACCCGACGCGCCTGGTGCTGCTGGAGTTCGGCATCGCCTACGAGGACGACATCGCCGAGGGACGGCGCGTCCTCAAGCAGGTCGCGGACGAGCATCCCGACGTGCTCGACGACCCCGAGCCGATCGTGGTGCCGCTCAGCCTCGCCGACAGCTCCGTGGTGCTGCAGCTTCGCGCCTGGGCGCCGACCCCGATCTTCTGGGCGGTGCGCTGGGCGCTGACGGAAGCCGGCAAGAAGCGGCTCGAGGCGGCGGGGCTCACCATCCCCTTCCCGCAGCGCGTCGTGCACGTTGTGGCCCCGGAGGGAGGCGGCCGCGAGCAGGCCGCGCTCGGCGCCCCCGCCGCGCCAGAATAGCGGCGTCAGCGCTCGGCCTCCGTGCGGCACTGGTCGGTTATCGCGACGTAGCGCTCCTCCTGCGCGTGGGTCAGCGAATGCCGCAGCACGTCGCTCCACAGGCCTTCGGCCTGCAGCCGCCCCGCCAGACAGGCGCAGGTGCGCCGGCAGGTATCCTCGTCCACCTCCGACTGGACGCAGGCGCTCGTGCACCCTTCCACGTATGACGGCTCGAAGCCGACAAGACTTGGCGGCGAGAGCTGAGCGGCGAGGTAGACAAGCCCGAACAGGACCGGCTGGTGCACCAAGTAAATGCCGAGGCTGTGGCGGCCGGCCCAGACAAGCGCCGCGGGCGCGCTGCGGCCTTGCGCCAAGCCATGGGGACCGATGAGCAGAGCGACGCGCGCCGACACGATCCCCAGAAGCACCACGCCGAACCAGGGGAAGAGCGGCACGAAGTCGTTGGTGCGCGGCAGATAGGACGCAAGCCCCAGCCAGACGAGCGCGGCGCTGTCGAAGGCCGGCCCGGACAGAAGCGGCGGCGCCAGAAAACAGGCCAGCGCGGCCGTAGCCACGAGAAGGATCGGCGCATTCACGAACGCCAGTCCGAGCACGCTCGCCACGGCGATATGATGCAGGATGCCGAAGTAGATGAAACCCTCCGGGAAGACGACGAACGTCACCGCGGTGATCGCCGCCGCGGCGCCGACGATCAGGCCGAGCCGCCGGAGATAGCGCGCGCGATCGAAACCGCTCCGCGATGCAAGGACGAGACTGACACCGACGATGAGCAGAAAGGTGCCGGCGATCAGGCGCGCGAACACACGCCAGCCAAGCTCCTCCGTGACGTTCGCCGTGATGTAGCCGAAGTAGCGGAGATCCCAGGAGAAGTGGTAGACGACCATCGCCGCGATGGCGACGCCGCGGGCGGCGTCCAGCAGCGGCAGGCGCGCGGCGGGCGATGCTGCGGCTGGCGCGTCCGCCCTCACGGCAAAACCAGCGGGCGCATCTCACCGGCCTCCCTCAGAAATTCGGGCCCGGCGACCGCCGAGCCCGATGTCGGTCCGCGTGGCCGGCAGAGACGCTCAGGCGCTCTGCGCCGCCTGGGCGTGCAGCCGCTCACGCTTCAGCGTCAGCTTGTTGAGGGCCGAGACATAGGCTTTGGCGGACGCCACCATCGTATCGGTGTCGGCGCCGCGGCCAGTCACTATCTTGCCACCCTCGTCGAGGCGCACGGAGACCTCGGCCTGCGCATCGGTGCCTTCCGTCACCGCGCCGACCTGGTAGAGGGTCAGGTTGCCACGGTGATCAATGATCTGCTTGATGGCGTTGAAGGTCGCGTCGACCGGCCCGTCGCCGGTCGCCTCCCGCGTCTCGTGACGGCCGTCGACGGCAAGCGTGATCGTCGCCCGCTGGGGCCCGCCGGTGCCGGCGATAACCGTGAGCGCGACGAGCTTGATCGACTCGCTGGCGGTTGCCACCTCGTCCTCCACCAGCGCTTCGATATCCTCGTCGAACACGTGCTTCTTCTTGTCGGCGAGGTCCTTGAAGCGGCGGAATGCATCCTCGAACGCGTTGTCGCCGAGCTGAAAGCCGAGCGCGGAGAGCTTCTCGCGGAAAGCGTGCCGGCCGGAATGCTTGCCCATGACAAGCGAGGTCTCCTTCACGCCGACATCCTCCGGCCGCATGATCTCGTAGGTCTGCGCGTTCTTCAGCATGCCGTCCTGGTGGATGCCGGATTCATGCGCGAACGCGTTCTTGCCGACAATCGCCTTGTTGTACTGCACCGGAAACGCGGAGACGGCTGAGACGAGCCGCGAGGCGCGCATCAGCATCGTGGAATCGACGCCGGTCACGTAGGGCAGAGCGTCGGCGCGCGTCTTGATCGCCATGATGATCTCTTCAAGCGCCGCGTTGCCGGCACGCTCACCAAGCCCGTTGATCGTGCATTCGATCTGGCGCGCGCCGCCGCTGAGGCCGGCGATCGAGTTGGCGACGGCGAGACCCAGATCGTCGTGACAATGAACGGAGAAGACCGCCTTGTCGGAATCGGGAACCCGCTCGCGAATGGTGCGGAACATCGTCTCGTACTCTTCCGGAGTAGCGTATCCCACCGTGTCGGGAAGGTTGATCGTAGTGGCGCCCGCCTTGATAGCCTGGTCCACGCAGCGGCAGAGGTAGTCGAGCGAAGTGCGCGTGGCGTCCATGGCCGACCACTCGACGTCCTCAACCAGATTGCGTGCCTGCGTCACGGTCGCCTGGATGATATCGATGACCTCATCCTCGTTCTTGCGCATCTGGTGCGCCAAGTGGATCGGCGAGGTGGAGACGAAAGTGTGGATGCGCGGCCGCTTCGCGTGCCGCACGGCCTCGCCGGCCCTCGCGATGTCGCCGGAGACGGCACGCGCAAGCCCTGCCACCACCGCCTTGTCGACACGCCTGGCGATCTCCGCGACCGCCTCGAAGTCGCCGTTGGAGGCAATCGGAAAACCCGCCTCGATGATGTCGACGCCCATTTCGTCAAGCAGCTCCGCCACCTGCAGCTTTTCCTCAAGCGTCATGGATGCGCCCGGGCATTGCTCGCCGTCGCGCAGCGTGGTGTCGAAGATCAGGACGCGGTCCGGCTGACTTCGCGTCTCCTGTTTTGCGCTCATCTGGTCAGTCCTTTAGGATTCGGGCGGCTCGATCGGCCGCAGTTCTCAGGTTCTCTGATGATCTCCCCTGAGGGCCCGCCCTGCGCGGTTCACACATGGGAACCCGGGCTTGTCGGCGCTCAGGGGCGCCTAAGAAGCAGGGCGAGGCCAAGCGTGAGGCCGCGCTGCGGGCGCGCCTTCCGAAGCAAGAGCGGCAATCTCGCGTACCGCATGGCCGAGCCTTCTGAACCCGACCGTCCTTTTATCGGGGTTCGTCATCTCCCGCAACGGATCAAGTTAGCCGACGGCACCTTCTCGCTGAGCGGAGTCTCTAGTCGCCCCGCATCAGCAATTCGTGAAGAGCCGAGCCGTTGCCCCCCGGCAGACACAAAGAACGGGCGGTGTAAGAATGCTTAGGGCCGCACGCGCGGCCTTCAAGGAGGTTCCGATGAGAACGATAGTAGCATTTGCATTCATGCTGGCGGTCGCCGGCCCGGCTTATGCGTTCCAGTGCCCGGCCGACATGGCGGCCATCGACGCTGCGCTGGAAACGG
>CAZARE010000388.1:0-10844 GCA_964487455.1 uncultured Propylenella sp. | reverse complement strand
GTCGATCAGCCTGGTGCAGGCCGCGACCACTTCGCTGGCGGACGCCTTGTCGGGGCTCATGCACATGGCGAAGTCCGCTTCCATGCCATCATAGGCATAGGCGGGCGCTGCAATCAGCACTGCAAGCGGTCCGAGCAATCTGAGCTTCATGTCCACCTCCAGGTCGTTATCGATTGACGAGGCCTCTGCGATACGCGTCGATGCGCTCGACGAGCCGTGCCGCCACTTCCGCCTTCGACATCTCCGGCCAGTCCTCCACGCCCTCCTGCGTGATCAGGTGCACGCGGTTGCGCGTCCCGCCCATGATTCCAGTCGTCGGCGACACGTCATTCGCAACGATCCAGTCGCAGCCCTTTCGCTCAAGCTTGGCCCGAGCGTTGGCCAGAAGATTCTCCGTCTCCGCCGCAAAGCCGATCAGGACCTGCGGGCGCTTTTCGTGACGCGAGACGGTCGCAAGAATGTCGGGGTTCTCGCTGAAGGCGAGCGTTGGGGGGCCGGCTTCGGTCTTCTTGATCTTCTCTGCGCTCGCCTCCACCCGCCAGTCGGCGACCGCCGCCGCCATCACGGCGATGTCGGCGGGCAACGCCGCCTCGACCGCGGAAAGCATTTCGCGCGCCGTGGTGACGGAGACGGTGGTCACGCCGCCCGGCGGCGCGATCTCCACCGGACCGCTCACCAGCGTCACCTCTGCGCCCGCCGCGGCGAGCGCGGCTGCGATCGCGTGGCCCTGCCGCCCGGAGGAGCGGTTGGCGATGTAGCGGACCGGATCGATGGGCTCGTGCGTCGGGCCGGACGTCACGATGGCGCGCAGCCCGGATAGCGGCCCCGGTTCCGTCGCAAGATGCGCGGCCATTGCGGCGAGAATGGCAGCCGGTTCCGCCATCCGTCCGAGCCCCGCCTCGCCCGCCTCGGCCATCTCGCCGTCTTCCGGCCCGACGAAGTGAACGCCGTCAGCGGAGAGGCGGTCCACGTTCCGCCGCGTCGCTGCGTTCGCCCACATGCGCGGGTTCATCGCCGGCGCCGCCAGCACCGGCTTCTCGGTTGCAAGCAGCACCGCGGAGGCGAGGTCGTCGGCAAGTCCGAGCGCCATCTTGGCGAGGAGATCGGCCGTCGCCGGCGCGACGAGGACGAGATCGGTCTCGCGGGAGAGGCGGATGTGCCCGATGTCGTGCTCCTCGTCGCGATCGAAGAGGTCGCTAGACACCTTCTCGCCGGTGATCGCGGCGACGGAAAGCGGCGTCACGAACTGCGCCGCCGCACGGCTCATCACGGCGCGCACGATCGCCCCTTCGTCCTTCAGGCGTCTGGCGAGCTCAAGCACCTTGTAGGCCGCGATGCCGCCGCCGATCACGATGAGAATGCGTTTACCGGTCAATGACATGCGGGCGATGATAGCACGAAACGCCTAGAAAAGAGCTAAGGCGGCTATGACCACCAGAGCCACCACGCCGATGCGGATCGCCCACCGTGTCCAGAAGAGTTCGCCCGCGCTTGCATGCGCGAGCCGGTCGACGGTCTCGTCGTCGAGCTTCAGTCCGCCGGCCGAGAAGGCCGCAAGCCTATCGATTGCACTGTCGACGCGCGTCAGAGTTTCGGGCAGGTCCTGGAGGAAGCGTCCAACCTCCCGCGCGCTGGTGGCGAAGTCTTCGAGCCGCCCCGTGGGGCCGAGATGCCGCTCGATCCATTCGCTGACGATCGGCTCCGCCGTCGTCCACATGTCGAACTCGGGGTCGAGCCGGCGCGCGACCCCCTCCACTACGACCATTGTCTTCTGCAGCAGAACCAGCTCAGGCCGCGTCTGCATGTCAAAGATTTCGGTCACCTCAAAGAGAAGCCCGAGCAGCTTGGCCATGGAGATCTCGCTGGCGCGATGACCGTGGATGGGCTCGCCGATGGCGCGCAGCGCCTGCGCGAAATCCTCCGCCGAATGCATGCTCGGCACATAGCCTGCCTCGATGTGTACCTCGGCGATGCGCTGATAGTCGCGGCGGATGAAGCCGTAGAGGATCTCGGCAAGGAAGCGCCGCTCCTTCGGCCCGATGCGGCCCATGATGCCGAGATCGACCGCTACCAGGCAGCCCTCTTCATCGACGAAGAGATTCCCCTCGTGCATATCGGCATGGAAGAACCCGTCGCGCAGAGCGTGCCGCAGAAACGTCTGGACGACCGTGGCGGCGATGCGCCGCGTATCGTGCCCGGCAGCGGCGATCGCTTCGCGGTCCCAGAGTCGCGTCGCCTCGACCCATTCGGTCACCAGCACGTCGCGCCCGGTCAGTTCCCAGTTGACCGCCGGCAGGCGGAAGTTGGACTCCGAGGAGATGTTCTCCGCCATCTCGGAGTAAGCGGCTGCCTCCAGGCGCATGTCCATTTCCAGCGACACGCTCCGCTGGAGGATCTCAACAACCGCAACCGGCCGCAGTCGCCGCGTCTCCGGCGCGTTGCTCTCGACGAAATGGGCGCCAGCGTAGAATGTCTTGAGGTCGCGCGCGAAGAGCCGCCGGATGCCAGGCCGCAGTACCTTGACCGCCACGAGCTGGTTTCCGTCCGGGCGCTTGAGCTCGGCCTTGTGCACTTGCGCGATCGACGCGGCGGCAACCGAATCGGAGAAGCTCGCGAACACCGCCTCGATCGGTCGGCCGATCGAGGCTTCGATGATGGCACGCGCCTCGGCCGTCGGGAATGGCGGCAGGTCGTCCTTCAGGGCGCTGAGCGCATCGGCTAGCTCGGCCCCGACAATATCGGGTCGCGTGGCGAGAAACTGCCCGAGCTTAATGTAGGACGGGCCGAGCCGCTTCAGCGCGTCGAGCATGCGCCGCCCGCGCTCCGCCGGCGTTAGCCCGCGCGGCTCGAGCGCGCGGGCCACCCGGATCGGGCCTTGCGCCCGGACCGGCAGATCGTCAATCTCCAGAAAGCCGAAGAAGCCGGCCCGGGCGAGCACGAATCCGGCGCGTCCGAGCCGCACGAGATTGCGCACGCCTACCTCACTAAAGCTTCCAGCCGGAATGCAGCGCCGCGATGCCGCCCGAAAAGTTTCTATAGCTCACACGCCCGAAGCCGGCGGCGCGCAGCATGTCGGCGAACCGCTCCTGGTTCGGGAAGGCGCGGATCGATTCCACCAGATAGCGGTAAGCTTCCGCGTCGCCGGTAACCGCACGGCCGAGCGCGGGAATGACGCGGAACGAATAGGCCTCGTAGAGGCGGTCGAGCATCGGCGTGTCCACCTGCGAGAACTCCAGCGAGAGGAAGCGGCCGCCGTGCTTCAGCACGCGCCGGGCCTCGGCGAGGGCCGTATCGATCCGCGGCACGTTGCGGATGCCGAAGGCGATCGCATAGGCGTCGAAGCTGCCGTCCTCGAACGGAAGCTTCTCGACGTTGCCTTCCTTGAAGACGATCGAGCTCAATCTGAGCTGCTCGGCGCGCACGCGGCCAATCTCGAGCATCCCTTGGTTCGTGTCGACGACCGAGATCTCGGCGTGCCCTTGCGAGCGTTCCGCCACGCGCAAGGCGATGTCGCCGGTGCCGCCGGCCGCGTCGAGCAGCCGCCAGGCCGTCCCCCTCTTCGGCGGGTTGAGGGCGCTCACCATCGCTCCCTTCCACAGCCGGTGCAGCCCGCCCGACATCAGGTCGTTCATCAGATCGTAGCGGTGCGCAACACTGAAGAAGACATCGTCGACCATCGCCTGCTTGGCGTCGAGTGGGACCTGGCGGGAGCCGAAGGACACGCTGTCGCTCATGCTGCTGTGGCTCTTGCTCGGTTGAAGTCGACGGGACCATAACGGAACCGACCGAGCCGCGCCATCAAGGCCCGGAATCATGGAAAAGGCGCCGACGCGATGCCGGAGCTGCCCGAGGTGGAGACGGTCCGGCGCGGCCTTGCGCCGGTGCTGGAGGGGGCCGTCGTGGAGCGGGTCGAGCTCAGGCGGCCGGACCTGCGCTTTCCATTCTCGCCGCGCTTCGCCGCGCGGCTGAAGGGGCGGCGGGTCACGGCGCTGCGGCGCCGCGGCAAATACCTTCTGGCGGAGTTCGACGCGGACTTGGTGCTCCTCATGCACCTCGGCATGTCCGGCTCGTTCCGCGTTGCGGGTATGCGGCTGGCGGAGGGCGGCTCCTTATACTATGCGCGCAGCAAGGACGCAGCGCACGACCATGTGGTCCTTCACCTCATGGGTGGCGCGCGCATCGTCTACAACGATGCCCGCCGCTTCGGATTCATGCTGCTCTTGCGGCGTGAGGAGACGGAGAGCCATCCGCTGTTGGCCGGTCTCGGCTTGGAGCCTACCGGAAACGCACTGTCCGCCGCGGCGCTGGCGCCACGTCTTGCAGGACGTGCTGCGCCGCTGAAGGCAGTCCTCTGCGATCAGAGGATCATCGCCGGCCTGGGTAATATCTACGCCAGCGAGGCGCTTTGGCGAGCACGCCTGTCGCCGCGCCGCGCCGCCGGCAGTCTGGTGCGCGCCGATGGCCGGGGAACCGAGCGGCTGGAGCGTCTGGTCGACGCCGTGCGGGCGGTGGTCGCCGACGCGGTTGAGGCGGGAGGTTCGTCACTTCGCGACTATGTTCGGGCGGACGGAACGCCCGGCCTTTTCCAGCACCGTTTCGCCGTTTACGACCGCGAGGGCGCGGGGTGCCCGCGCGAGCGGTGCGGCGGCGTAGTCCGTCGCATCGTGCAGTCGGGCCGCTCGACCTTCTTCTGTTCCCGCTGCCAGCGTTAGACGCTCAGCCCGCGGGCGCGCCGGACTCGGCTCTCCGCTTGACGATGACCGACGCCGCACCTATAGAAAAGGCGAATGTTCCGCGGCCCGTCGGCCGCGGTTGTCGTTTTGCCGCGCCTTGGTTTTTGACGGCGTGACGGATCCACAAACCCTTGGGAAAGTATCGGACATGGCCAATACTTCATCGGCCAAGAAAGCGACCCGCAGGATCGTGCGTCGCACGGCCGTCAACAAGACCCTGCGCTCGCGCATGCGCGGTTTCATCCGCGAGGTCGAGGAGGCGATCGCCTCCGGCGACAAGGAGGCCGCAAAGGCGGCGCTCAGGGACGCGCAGCCGCACGTCATGAAGGCGGCTTCCAAGGGGATCGTCCATCGCAACACCGCTTCGCGGCGCGTCTCGCGCTTGAGCCGCCGGGTCGAGGCGCTCTCTTAAGTTGCGGCGGGTTGCGCTCTGGCCCAGAAGGTCGGCGGGCCGTCGCGCATAAGAGCCTGTTAAGTCTTGCACTCCACGCTGCAACGCATCGCGTTGATAGAGGCGATCGTCCCGTCGGAGTCCGAGTGCTCCGGGGGACGCAAGAATTTGCTTTCAAGCTCAGACAGATAACGCATTGGCGTCGGGGCGGGCCGAGAGTTGACCGGCGTGCGAGGCGAGTCATGCGCAGCGTGGGATATTTTTTTCGGACGTGCCCAGCGAGATGCATCTGGGGCTCAATGAATTGGAGTCCTTGAGGTTTGGGAAGGGGTGCGGGATGCGATCCGCGCCACACGCACGAGCGGCGCCCTTGCTTCCCCCTTGACCGTGTTGTCCGCACGGAATCGTCTGCTAAGGTCCGATGCGACGGGGCGACCCCCGGCGGCGTGTTTCTCGGAATGGCAAATCGGTTCGCCGCGTAATGGCGAGGCAAGCGTTCCCTTCGTAACGAGTGGCGTTGCCGGTGCGCGTGTCCCTCTCCGTTAGGAGAGGTCTCGACACACCCTCTTCGTATTTCTGGAGGGGTGTCACATCAACTTAACGGCGTGAGGGCGTGGCTGAACAACGTTTGGCCGGCGAGGGGAGTTTGCGTCGATGGAGCGACGATACCTGGCGGACGTGACACCCGAAGAAGCGTGGAAGGCTCTGGCTAACGAGCCGGGCGCCGCGCTTGTCGACGTGCGCACGATGGCGGAGTGGAGCTACGTCGGCATGCCCGATCTTTCCACGATTGGTGCGCCGCTGCTGCGCGTGGAATGGCAGACCTTTCCTTCCGGCGCGGTGAACGCCGATTTCGTCGGGGCACTCGATGAGGCCCTGAAGGAAGAGGGCTCGCAGCAAGACGCGCCGATCTTCTTCATTTGTCGTTCCGGCGGTCGTAGTGCCGCCGCGGCCGCGGCCATGACGGCGGCCGGCTATTTGCATTGCTACAATGTGGTCGGCGGTTTTGAAGGCCGCCGCGACGAGTCGGGCCATAGAGGCACCGTCGACGGGTGGAAGGCGGCCGATCTGCCGTGGGCTCAGTCTTAGGCGTCAGTGCGTGCAGCGTTCGTTCAGTTCGGAAAAGAACAACAGACAAAATGACTTGGAGGCCTTGAATGTCTGCAGGTGCTGCAAGAGAGCCGGGAACGGTCCGGAAAAACCCGAAAGGAACCGAGACCGCGGGACAACGGGACGCCGCCGGCATGTGGGACCGCGTTAGAAGTCGTTTGCGCGCTGAGCTCGGCGAGGATGTTTTCAGCTCGTGGTTCGCCAGGGTGGACCTTGAGGGAATAAGCGCTGGCGTGGTGCGCCTCTCGGTTCCAACGATATTCTTGAAGGGGTGGATCAAGTCGCATTACGGCGACCGGCTCCTCACCCTCTGGCGTCAGGAGGACAAGGAGGTGCGGCGTGTCGACCTCCTGCGCCGGAGCGCGCTTAGGATCGTCGCCGATGCTCAGCCTCCGGCGACGGCCGGAAAGCCAGCCCCGCCCGCGGCGGCTGAAGTATCCGGCGAGCGGTTCGCGGGCTCGCCGCTCGATCCGCGGCTCACCTTCTCGACCTTTTGCGAAGGGCGGTCGAACGACGTGGCGTGCCGCGCGGCGCGCGCGGTGGCGGGCGCGCCGGAGGGGAGCGCCCCACCCTATAACCCGCTCTACCTTCATGCCGGAGTGGGTCTCGGCAAGTCGCATCTCTTGCAGGCGATCGCCCACCAAACGCACATCGGCGATCCAAACCGTCGCGCACTCTACCTCACGGTCGAGCGGTTCACGGTGCAGTTCGTCTCCGCCTTGCGCGAACGCTCGGCGCTCGACTTCAAGGAGCGGCTGAGATCGATCGACATCCTTCTGATCGACGACATGCAGTTCCTTACCGGCAAGACGGTCCAGCAAGAATTCTGCCACATGCTCAACGCGCTCCTCGACAGCGGTAAGCAGGTGGTGGTCGCCGCCGACAGGCCGCCGGCGGAGCTGGAAGGCGTCGACGAGCGTGTGCGCTCGCGCATGAAGGGTGGCGTCGTCGTGGGCATGGGCGCGCCCGATATCGCCATGCGTCGGCGCATCCTCGAGAGCAAGCTGCGGGCCTCATGCGAGCGCAACCCGGGCCTGTTCGTTCCCGACGCAGTGCTCGACTACGTGGCGCAGGTGGTCACCACGAACGGCCGCGACCTCGATGGAGCACTCAACCGTCTCGTCTGCCGCGCGGAGTTCTCGGACGCGCCGCTGACGATGGAGGTCGCCGAGCTGGCGATCGCCGACTTGGTCGGCACGCGCGAGCCGCGTCGCATCCGCATCGAGGACATTCAGAAGGTCGTCGCCAGCCACTACAACGTATCGAAGCACGACCTTCTGTCGGCACGTCGGACGCGCGCCATCGTGCGGCCTCGGCAGATTGCCATGTACCTAGCCAAGACAATGACGCCGCGCTCGTTTCCCGAGATCGGCAAGCGCTTCGGCGGCCGCGATCACACCACCGTTCTGCACGCTGTGCGCAAGGTGGAAGAGCTGGCGGCCGGCGACGAGGGCTTGGCCCAGGAGATCGAGCTTCTGAAGCGCCTGATCCAGGATTAGCCGGCGCCCGCGGGGGGGGCGACTGGCGGAACGAGTACGGCCGGAAGGTGCAGTCGCCACCCTCCTCTCAGGCAGCGGCTGGCGCGTCTTCCGGCTCTTGTGTTTCCCCTTTTGTCGGGTCAAGTTCGCGGACTCGACACGAGCCGGCCGCTTGAGATTCGGTCGGCCTCCACGGATTGAAAATCATGCGGGTGCGAATTGAACGGGCGAACCTGTTGAAGGCGCTCAACCATGTCCATCGCGTCGTCGAACGGCGCAACACGATCCCCATTCTGGCCAATGTGCTCATACGTGCCGACGGGCAGGACCTCTCCCTGAAGGCCACGGACCTCGACATGGAGATCGTTGACAAGGTATCGGCTGCGATCGAGCAGCCGGGCGCGGTCACCGTGCCCGCGCACATGCTCTATGACATCGTGCGCAAGCTGCCGGAGGGCGCTGAGATCGCCCTCGACACGGAGTCCGGCCAGACCATGTCGCTGAAGGCCGGGCGCGCGCGCTTCGCGCTGCAGATGCTTCCCGATTCGGACTTTCCGGACCTCAATGCCGGCGATCTCCCGGTCTCTTTCGCTCTCCCGGCGGAGGCCCTGAAGCGGCTGATCGACTGCACCCAGTTCGCCATATCCACGGAGGAGACGCGCTACTATCTGAATGGCATTTATTTCCACGTTGTCGGTGAGGGCGGCGACGCGCGGCTGCGCGCCGTGGCGACCGACGGGCACCGCCTTGCCAAGGCCGAGCTTCCGGCGCCGGAGGGGAGCGTTGGCATGCCCGGCGTCATCGTGCCCCGCAAGACGGTTGGCGAGATACAGAAGCTGTTGGAGGATCCGGCGGCCGAGGTGACGATCAGCCTCTCCGACACCAAGATCCGAATCGCCATCGGCGATCTCGTGCTCACGTCGAAGCTGATCGACGGCACCTTTCCCGATTACGAGCGGGTGATTCCCAAGGCCAACGACAAGGTGTTGACGCTCGACAAAGCCGAGTTCGAGCGCGCGGTCGATCGCGTCTCGACCATCTCGGCCGATCGCGGGCGCGCGGTGAAGCTGACGCTCGCCGACGACAAGATGGTGCTTGCCGTCAACAATCCGGATTCGGGCAGCGCCACGGACGAGTTGCCGGTCGGCTACGAGGCGGAGCCGCTCGACATCGGCTTCAACTCAAAATACCTGCTCGATATCGCCGGACAGCTGACTGGCGATGAGGCCGTGTTCCGCCTTGCCGATCCCGGCTCGCCGACATTGATCCAGGGCTCCGGCGAGGTCGACGCGATCTACGTGCTCATGCCGATGCGGGTGTGACGCATTGCCGGGATAATGGCGGCTCGAGCGCCCGATCGCGTGGCGCTGACGGCGCTGTCGCTAAAGGATTTGCGCAACTACCGCGCGCTTAAGCTTTCGTTCGACGCGACGCTGATTGTGCTCACCGGCCCGAACGGCGCCGGCAAGACGAACCTGCTGGAAGCGATCTCGCTGCTTGCGCCGGGACGTGGATTGAGGCGCGCTCCGTTTGAGGAGATCGTGCGCGAGGGCGCTGACGGCGGCTGGGCGGTCGCTGCGACCGTCCGGCGGAACGACGAGGAGGCGCGGCTGGGGACCGGGCTTGAGGCGGGCCAGCCCGGCGAGGCTAGGATCCGCAAAGTCCGCATCAACGGTGCGCCCGCGTCTTCCGCCGACGCGCTCCTCGACTATCTCCGCGTGCTTTGGCTGACGCCGGCGATGGACGGGCTTTTCGTCGGCCCGGCCGGTGACCGCCGCCGTTTCCTCGACCGTCTCGTGCTTGCCATCGATCCCGGTCACGCGCGGCGGGTGCGCGATTTCGAGCGACTGTTGACCCAGCGGAACAGGCTTCTTGAGGAGAGCGGGGCCGCAGCCTGGCTCGATGCCGTGGAGACGGAGGTGGCCGCCCACGCGGTCGCCGTGGCGCTCGCCCGCGCCGAAGCGGTGGCGCTCGTCTCGGCCCGCTTGGAGAGAGGCGCGGGCAAGGATGTCGCCTTTCCCGCCGGCAAGGTTTCGCTCGTCGGTGATTTCGACCGTTCATTGGTGGGGCGAAGCGCCGCGGAGGCTGAGGTTTCTTATCGCGAAACCCTTGCCGCAGCACGGAGCGCCGACCGCGCCGCCGGCCGCACGCTGCAGGGCCCCCACCGCAGCGACCTCCACGTGGTGCTTGCCGCCAAGGACATGCCAGCCGCGAGGTCGTCCACCGGTGAGCAGAAGGCGTTGCTTATCGGGCTGATCCTCGCTTACGCGGAGGTCGTCGCGGAAGCCAGCGGCATGACCCCCATCCTGTTGCTTGACGAAGTCGCCGCCCACCTCGATCCGGCACGCCGGGGAGCGCTCTTCGAGAGGGTGGCCGCGCTCGGCAGCCAGGCCTTCCTGACCGGCACCGACCGGGCGCTTTTTGCCGATCTGCCCGCCGGCTCGACTCGCTTCCAGGTGTCGGAAGGAAGGGTTGTCGGCGAAGACTGAAGGCTGCTTTCGGCGTACCGGCGACCGCCGCTGAAACGGCGTCGCCAGATTTCCTGTAAGACCTTATAATCACATAACTTTATTGCATGGGAAAACTGGGCTTGCCGCCTTCATTTCCAAGCCCGCGCGCACCATCTATAAGCGACGCCAACCGCCATCAAATTACTGAGTCGAAATGATGAATTCGCCCGAAGGCGCCGCCGCCGGCGCAGCGCCCCAGTCGGAATATGGCGCGGAATCGATCAAGGTCCTGAAAGGCCTCGACGCCGTACGCAAGCGGCCGGGCATGTATATCGGCGACACCGACGACGGCTCCGGCCTGCACCACATGGTCTACGAGGTGGTGGATAACGCCATCGACGAGGCGCTGGCAGGCTACGCCACGCGCATCGAGGTCACCCTCTACCCCGACGGCTCGGTGGGCGTGGTCGACAATGGCCGCGGCATTCCGACCGGTATCCATGCCGGCGAGGGCGTGTCCGCTGCCGAGGTCATCATGACTCAGCTCCATGCCGGCGGAAAGTTCGATCAGAACTCCTACAAGGTCTCCGGCGGACTGCATGGCGTCGGCGTCTCGGTCGTCAATGCGCTCTCGGCTTGGCTGAAACTCAAGATCTGGCGCGCGAGCAAGATGCACGAAATG
>CAZARE010000387.1:0-21607 GCA_964487455.1 uncultured Propylenella sp. | reverse complement strand
GCCGCCGTGGCGCGGATCGGGCAGGGGCGCGACCCGCTCGAAGTGCTCCGCCGCATCGGCGGGCGCGAGATCGCGGCGATGGTCGGCGCGATCGTCGCGGCGCGCACCGAGCGCGTGCCGGTCATCGTCGACGGCTTCGTGACGACGGCCGCCGCCGCGATCCTGCATGCGCTCGATCCGCACGCGATCGACCACTGCCTCTTCGCGCATTGCTCGGCGGAAGCCGCGCACGCGTCGGTGCTCGAGCGCATGGGCAAGAAGCCGCTGCTGGATCTTGGGATGCGGCTGGGCGAAGGAACCGGCGCGGCGCTCGCAGCGGGCATCGTCAAGGCGGCTGTCGCCATGCATACCGGCATGGCGACGTTCTCGGAAGCGGGGGTGGCGGAGAAGGGGTAGGGCCCCTGTGATCCCCACCCGCTTTGGCTTCTTGTGTTAGTCCGCGTGGAAGATGGTGCATCACCACGCGGACACGTCTCCGCCGATGGTGAGCCTTCTCATCCGGTTGTAGCCGCCTCCGTCAGCTCGCCCTGCGCAGCGTCACTTTTGAGTCGCGCGGCCTGCGCGAGGATGGAAGGCGCGGCCTCACCTCGCGCGTGAAGGCGGAGATGACGCGCTTGGCCGGAAGCGTGGCGATCGCCTCCGTCCCCACTCCAACCTTGCTGCGCAGGGTGAAGTTGCCGCCGTGCAGATGGATCAATGCCTGCACGATGGGGATGCCGAGACCGGTGCCTTGCTCGGCGGTCTTGATGGAGATCGCGCCCTGGCCGAAAGCGGAGAGCACCACGGGCAGCTCCTTTTCCGGGATGCCCGGCCCGTTGTCGCGCACCGAGATGTACTGACCGCCGGACTTCGTGCGTCCGACCTTGACCGTGATCTCGCCGTCCTCCGGCGTGAACTTCAGCGCGTTGGAGACGAGGTTGAGGACCACCTGCCGCATGGCCTGCTCGTCGATGACGATCTTCGGCAGGCTCTCCTCGAATATCTCCTTGATCTTGATCGATTTCTGCCGTGCCTTGAGGTCGAGCAGGGAGCACGCCTCGTGCGCGACCTCGGCGAGGGGGGTGAGCTCCTCGCGCAGCGCCCGCTTGCCTGCCTCGATGCGTGACAGGTCGAGGATGTCGTTGATGATCCGTAGAAGGTGCTGGCCGCTCGAATGGATGTCGTCGAGATAGCTCCTGTAGGCTTCGTTGCCGATCGGCCCGAGCAGCTCACCGCGCATCAGGTCGGAGAAGCCGAGGATGGCGTTGAGCGGCGTCCTCAGCTCATGGCTCATGGTGGCGAGGAACTGCGACTTGGCCATGTTGGCCGTCTCGGCGCGCCGGCGGGCCTCGTCCGAGACTGCTTTGGCCTGCTCCAGCTCGGCGAAGATCGCGTCCTTCTCCGCACGATAAGCGAGGCTGCGGGCATGCTGCTCGTAGAGATGGCTGGTCAGATAGAGGAACAGGATCTCGGCCGTTAGCGTACAAAGCGAAATCGTGATGTTGAGGAAGTTCGGTTCGAAGAGATGCACGGCCGCCATGCAGAGCGCGATCGGCAAGGTGCTGGCGACCGCTGCGGCGGGGATGGGCGCAGAGAGAAGCGCGCCGAGGGCAAGCACCACGATGACGGCGGCAAGCCGGATGACGGCGACGCCGCCGGCCATCTCGACGTCCGCGCTCGGGGGAATGAGCAGCGGAAAGACGGCCCAGGCGAGGCCGTACGCAAGGTCGCGGTGCACGAAACGCCGCTTCCACACATACAGGCTCGCATTAGCTAGACCTTCACGCAGGAAGGTTCGCGCAGCGCTCATGGCATAGGTGTGGATAAGGATGATGAGGACGACCCAGCCGGCAGCGGCGTAAGGGTTGCCGAGCACGCCGATCGCGGCGCCCATGATGAGCACGAGGACCGGGATCGCAGCATAGGAGGAGAGCCGGTTCTTGGCGAACTGCTCGGCCATTTCCTGGTCGAAATGGAATAGGTTGCGCCGCGGGTCGCTGTTCGCCGGTAGATGCCCGAGTAGGGCGCGCGTGATCAGCCGCCTTCGCGCAGCGCGCGATTCCGTTTCTGGGGGAGAGGCGGACGCTGCCTCCGTAACCGACGCCATGCTGCCCTGCTGTATTTAGGTTGTTTTTTCAGGGCATTGCATGGGCCTCGTTAAGATTGCGCGAGCGGTGGTGGTTAAGGATCCGACAAAAAATCACGTCCGCCATTTCGCCCGCTGTTCGGCTGCGGAGAGGGGCGTGGCGTTGGGGCTCCATAGGGAAAAATCATTCTATCTACGTCGTGGATCGTGGCATGAAGCGAAATGTTGACGTTGGCGACAGCGATACATAGAAATCTCCTTCCAAAAAACCAGGCCTGAGCAAACGCAATGGACCGTGTCGACCGCATGATCCTCACCATCCTGCAGGAGGATGCCACCGTGCCGGTGGCCGAGATCGGCCGCCGTGTGGGGCTTTCCACCACGCCGTGCTGGCGGCGCATCCAGAAGATGGAGGAGGAGGGCGTCATCAAGGGCCGCGTCGCAGTGCTCAACCCCGCCAAGGTGAACGCCAAGGTGACGGTGTTCGTCTTCATCACCACGAATCAGCACAACGAGAATTGGCTGGACCGCTTCTCGCGCGCCATCGACGACTTTCCGGAAGTGATCGAGTTCTATCGGATGAGCGGCCAGATCGATTATCTGTTGAAGGTGGTGGTGCCGGACATCGAGGCCTACGACAGTCTCTACAAGCGGCTCGTCGCCAAGGTGGACATCATGGACGTGTCCTCCGCCTTCGCCATGCAGACCATCAAGAACGAGACGGCGCTGCCGCTCGGCTTCATGCAGCTCGACCCGCCGGCGAAACAGAGGGCGTCGTAGTGTATGACGGAAAGAGCGGCGGTAGTCACAGCGGTCGGCCACGAGGAGGCACCACCGCTCAGCTATATCGAAGTGGAGCCGGAGGAAGGTTTCTGGCCCGGCAGCCGAACGGTACGTATTCCATTGCCGTTTGAGGTGCTGTTGCGAAGACGTTGGCTTGGTTGGTCGTTGCTAGCGGTCGTATTCGCCCTAGGGTTATTCATGTTGTGGGCGGCGGCGTCGCTCTTTCTGCCAAACTTTGGCAACTCCGACATCCTCACCTTTCTTGTGATCTTTCCAATTGGGTTGGGATTCGGCACTCTTTTATGTGCCGGAGCGGTTATCCATACCGCCGACCTTTGGCGCAAGCGGCCCGTCGTGTCTGTCGACGACAATGGCGTTTGGGATCGACGCCAAACGACGCGTCCTGTCCGTTGGGACGAGATATTGAGCGTGACCGGCCCCGAGCATTTGTTCTCGATCATCTTCAGGTTACGCGACGACATAGACGCCCGTAGGAACCCATTGCGCTTTGGCGCATGGCGATACCTTTTCATCCAAAGAAGAGACCATCTCGTCGTTCCGCGCATACTGCTCGTGCAGGAACATTTGGTCTGCCAGGTTGTCGCGAAACTTGCGGAAAAGCACGGCGTTAGAGTCGTCGCCCGCTGAGCCGAGCATCTCCCGGTACAATCCGCTCCATCTTTTTCGGATCGCTCAGCTCCTTCACCGCGTCCTTGCCGATCCAGCGCGCGGTCCTGTCGTCGGACGCGGCAAGCTTCTCGGCGAGCGCCAGCGCCGGGCCATGCAGCGCGAGCGACCGCTTGCCGATCTGGCGGAGCGCCCAGTTCACCGCCTTCCGCACGAAATTGCGTCCGTCGGTCGCATAATTCTCAATGAGCGGAAGGAAGCCGGCGAAGACCTTGTCCGGCACGTCTTTCCGGTGCACGGCATATGCGGCGAGGAGCGCAAACGCCGCACGGCGGACGAACTCACGCTCGTCCTTCGCCCATGTCGCGATCTTCGTCTCCACGTGCGGCGTCCGGTCGAAGAGGTTGCCGCAGACCTGGTCGCAGAGGTCCCAGGAGTCGAACGCCGCGGCCCAACGGTCCATCTGCGCCGGCGTGACCTTGGCGGGCTCGTCGACGAACGCGGCGAGGATGCGCGCCTCGTGGACGCCGGTCTTCCAGAGCGCCGCCGCCAACGCATGGTCGCGCTTCAAGCGGCGGGCGAGGGGGCGCAGGTTGGCGATGGAGACGCCGTACGCGCGCTCTGTGTTGATGCCGAAGCGCGCCATGCCGGCGCGGTTCTCCTCCGAGCCGAGCGCCTTCAACTCGACGAGGATCGCTTCTGCCGTCGGCGAACGTAGCCTGGATGGAGCGGCGGAGCCGCGCAATCCGGGGCTCACGGCATATAGAGCCCCCGGATTTCGCTCCGCCCCACCCGGGCCACGCAACGCTGCACCCTCCTTCGGTCTACCGCTCCAGCCGCGCGATGAGGCTCGACGTGTCCCAGCGCGCTCCGCCCATCGCCTGGATCTCCGAGTAGAATTGGTCGACCAACGCGGCGACCGGCAGATGCGCGCCGTTGTCGCGCGCCGTCGCCATGCAGATCGCCATGTCCTTGCGCATCCAGTTGACCGCGAAGCCGTGGTCGAAGTGGCCTTCGTTCATCGTCTTCCAGCGGTTCTCCATCTGCCAGGACTGCGCCGCGCCCTTGGAGATCACCGCGATCACCTGCTCCACGTCGAGCCCGGCCTTCTTGGCGAAGTGGATGCCTTCCGAGAGGCCCTGCACCAGGCCGGCGATGCAGATCTGGTTGACCATCTTGGTGAGCTGCCCGGCGCCGACGGGACCCATCAGCCCGACCATCTTGGCGTAGCTGTCGATCACAGCCTTGGCCTTGTCGAAGGTCGCTTGGTCGCCGCCGACCATGACGGTGAGCTGACCGTTCTCGGCGCCCGCCTGGCCACCCGACACGGGCGCGTCGAGGAAGCCGACGCCCTGCTTGCCGCAGGCTTCGGCAAGCTCGCGCGCTGCAGCGGCGCTCGCCGTCGTATTGTCGACGTAGACGGCGCCGGTCTTCATGCCCGCGATCAGGCCTGTCTCTCCAAGTGTCACCGAGCGCAGGTCGTCGTCGTTTCCCACGCAGGAGAAGACGAAGTCGCATCCTTCGGCAGCGGCCCGTGGCGTCTCGGCATGTGCGCCGCCATGCTCTGAGACCCATTTCTTCGCTTTCTCGGCGGTGCGATTGTAGACGACGAGATCGTGCCCGCCTTTCTTCGCTAGATGCCGAGCCATTGGATAGCCCATCACGCCAAGCCCGATGAAGGCGATCTTTGCCATTTCTCTTTCTCCGAAGCAGTTGTCGTCAATGGAGCCGTATTCAATCCGTTGCGGGGGTGAGGTGAGCAGCCTTGACGGCCTTTGTCTGCGTCGCATAGCGCAGATGCCGCGTCAAACGGAGCTCGAGCCGGTCCCAAAGGCGGCGCATTGTCTCGACAATGATGAGGTAAAGCACCGCGGCCCACAGATAGACTTGAAAGTCGAAGGAACGGCTGAAGGCGAGCCGCGTCGTACCCATTAGGTCGAACACCGTGATGACGCTGGCGATTGCCGATCCCTTGATCATCAGGATGACCTCGTTGCCGAGCGGCCTCAGCGCGGTGATGTAGGCCTGCGGCATGATCACCTTGCCGTAAATAATCGACGGCCGAATGCCAAGCGAGGCGGCTGCCTCACGCTGGCCGCGCGGCACCGCGAGAATCGCACCGCGCAGGACCTCCGCCTGGTAGGCACATGTGTTGAAGGTGAAGGTCAGAAGCGCGCACCAGTAAGGTTCGCGGAGCAGCCACCACAAGCCGGCCGTTTCCAGCGCTCCGCGGAATTGGCCCGCGCCGTAGTAGACGAGAAAGATTTGCGCGAGCAGCGGCGTGCCGCGGGAAAAATAGACGTAGGCGTAGGCCGGGGCCGCGAGCCACCAGCGCGGCGAAATGCGCGCCAGCGCCACCGGAATCGACAAAAGACCGCCCGCTGCGATGGATATCGCTACGAGCTGCACTGTCACCCATAGCCCTTCCAGCATGCGCGGGCCGTAGCGGGCAAGCAGGTCGAGGTCGATCATGCCACCTGCCTCTCACCCTTCGCGGCCCAGCGCTCGACGGCGACGATGCCGAAGCCCGAGACGACGGACAGCGTCAGATAGATCAGGCAGGCGAACAGGTAGAAGAAGAA
This sequence comes from uncultured Propylenella sp., assembly GCA_964487455.1. Taxonomy (GTDB): domain Bacteria; phylum Pseudomonadota; class Alphaproteobacteria; order Rhizobiales; family Afifellaceae; genus DASWJZ01. Next base: position 15,550 of record CAZARE010000387.1, on the reverse strand, counting down.
CGGCTCGCGCGTCGCCCCGACGGCGACGTTGGTCATGCGCAGAAGATCATTGAGCGCGATGACCGAGACGAGAGCCGTATCCTTGAGCAGAACCAGCCAGAGATTGGCGATGCCGGGCAATGCGTAACGCCAAAGCTGCGGGAAGATCACGAGCCGCAATGTCTTGAACGGCGAGAGGCCGAGCGACAGCGCCGCTTCGCGCTGTCCCCTGGGGATCGCTCTCAGCGCCCCGAGAAAGACCTCGCTGGCGAACGCTGCGAACACCAGCCCGAGCGCAGTCATGCCCGCGACGAAGCCGGATATATCCACCGTTGCATTGGAGACGAGGCCAACGATCCGCTGCAGCAGAATCTGCCCGCCGTAATAGACAATGAAGAGAGTGAGAAGCTCCGGCAGTCCGCGGAAGACCGTGGTAAAGCCGTTGGCGATCGGCCGCAGAACCCGGGACGCCTCCCAGTCGCGCGCCAGCGCGACGAGAAATCCCACCACCAGGCCGAAGGGCAGGGTGGCCAGTGCGAGCCGGATCGTCAGCCACGTGCCTTGGGCGATCTCGTCGCCCCAGCCGTCCGGGCCCCACGCCAGAAGGCTGAACAGGTCCGTCATCGCCCCCGTTCCGGACCGCTATCACACCACGGCGGCGCGCTCGTTCTCGCGCACCACCGCTCCGCGTCTCCGCTGCCCGTTAGTAGACGGAGAACTCGAAATATTTGTCGTTGATCGCTTGATACGTGCCGTCAGCGAGTATCGCGGCAAGCGCTTCGTTGAACATCTCCTTCAGTTCGGTGTCGTCCTTGCGCACGGCGATGCCGGCGCCTTCGCCGAAATATTTCGGATCGTTCTCCACCATGCCGATCAGCTTGCAGCAATCTGCGCCGGCGTCCTTCAGCCATTCGTCGAGCACGACGGAGTCCGCCATGATCGCATCGATACGGCCGGACTGGAGATCGAGATTGGCCTCCTCTTGGGCCCCGTAGAGGCGAATGGTGGAATCCTTGTAGACGTCCTCCAGATAGGTCGCGTGCGTGGTCGCCGATTGGGCGCCGATCGTCTTCCCGGCCCAGGCTTCCGGAGTGGTCTCGGTGGTGTCGCTATCCTTCGGAGCGATCAGGGCCGGCGGCGTCGAGTAATACTTGTCGGAGAAGTCGACCGTGCGCAGGCGCTCCTCTGTGATCGACATGGAGGCAATGATGGCGTCGTATTTGCCGGCCAGCAGGGCGGGAATGATGCCGTCCCAGTCCTGAGCGACGAAGACGCACTCGACTTCCATCTTCTCGCAAAGCGCCTTGGCGATATCAATGTCGAAGCCCTGCAGCTCGTTGTTGGTGTCGAAATAGTTGAACGGGGGATATTCCCCTTCGGTGCCGATACGGACTGTGGTCCAATCCTTTGCGGCGGCGATCCCGGAGGTGAGGGCGATAACGGCGGCGGCTGCCGCCAGAGTGAGGTTACGCATGGTGGCTCCCTGCTCTCTTGATAGTATTCCCGGCATGCAAGCCGGGCCTACCGGCGCATCGGACGACACAACCGGCCAGCGTGAGGCCAGTCTGCCGCCATTCACGGGCGAATCAAGCCAAATGCGGCGATTTTCGGACAATGTTCGAGATCGGCGCTAGGCTTTCGCTAACCGATTTCCGAGTGATCGAGGATGAATAGCGACACCGAGGCCTCCTTTGGGCGTTCAGATCGCGAGGAGACGTGAGATGAATGGTCTGCCAGCCGCCGAGATCCGGTTGCGCCGCGCCGCGGCCGCCGCGGTCTTGGACGCCTATCGAGAGGGGCGGCCGGTGGAAGAGCTGCGCACCCTGCTGCCGGAGGAGCTCGAAGCGACCGGCCAGCGCGCCACAGCGGAGATCGTCCGATCCTTCTTCCGGCACCCCGCCCTCACCCCGCGACGCAACGCGGTGCTGACGTAGCATTCATTGACGCAAGCCGAGCCCGGAGAACGGCAGAAACGTCACCAGATCGCCGCGCTGTACTGCCGGTATGTCCTCTACGATCTCGATCAATCCGTCGGCCTCGCGCAGCGACGTGATGAGGCCGGAGCCGTCGCGGGGAAACTTTCGCACCACCAGCCGGCCCGCTTCATCGGTGGCGAGCGCACCGCGCAGGAACTCGCGCCGCCCGGTCTTCCGCCTCGGGATTTGGAAATCCGCGGCGACCTGGAAACGCTGTGGCGCCGGCCACGATCCGCCCCCCATCGCCGTCAGCATCGGCCGGACGTAGAGCAGAAAGCAAACGAACGCGGCGACCGGATTGCCCGGCAGCGCCACGACCGCGCAATCGCCGATCTGGCCAAAACTCATCGGCCGGCCCGGCTTCACCGCGAGCTGCCAAAGGTGCCGCTTGCCGATCCGATCGAGGCTGGCGATCAGGTGATCTTCCTCACCGCGCGAGGCCCCCCCGGTGGTCAAGATCGCGTCGTGGCCTTCAGCCAGAATTTGCAGGGTATGCTCAACCGGCTGAGCCTCGTCAGGCAGGATGCCGGCGTCGGTGACGACGCAATCGACTCCCGCCAAGAGCGTTGCGAGCAGGATGTGGTTGGAATCGTAGACTTGGCCCTCTTGGAGCGGCGTGCCGGGCCGCACGATCTCATCGCCCGTTGAGACGAGGGCGACGCGCAGGCGCCGAAAGACCGTCACGCTGTCGGCGCCCGTCGAGGCGATAGCGGCGAGCTCCTGCGGCCGCAGTCGCGTGCCGGGCGCCGCTACCACGGCCCCCATCGCCAGATCCTCGCCCGCCTTGCGCCGGTTTGCGCCCTGCTTGAGGCCCGCTGGAATTGCCACAAAACTGAGCGCATCCTGGACGTGTGGCTCGCAGTCCTCTTGCATGGCAACCGTGTCGGCGCCCTCCGGCATGATCGCGCCGGTGAAGATGCGGACAGCAGTACCGGTAACGTGCGGAAGGGGGGAGGGATGACCGGCGGCTACCCGGGCAGATACCGGAAAATATCCGCCGGCGGCTTCGTAGTCGGCATGAGCGAAAGCATAGCCGTCGACTGCGGCGTTGTCTGCGGCCGGCACGTTGCGCGGGCTGACGACGGTCTCGGCCAGGATGCGGCCCAACGCGTCGGCGAGCGGCAGGCATTCCGGCTCCACGACCCGCCCGACGCGCTCGCGCAGGATCGCCAGCGCCTCGTCGTGACGGAGCCGCTCGCTGTCCGTCAGGAAGCAGTCGTCGATGAGGCGGCGCTCAGCCATCTTTGCGTTTTAAGGCGAGCGACACCACGATGAAATCGGCAATGCCGTTCACGTCGTTCAGATCGAAATGGGGCAGCGCGCCCGGCTCGGTGGTAAAGTCGGCGGCGATCGCCAGGATGGACGGGTCGTCGTCTGCGAGATGCTGCTGCCGGCCGGTGGCTACCCGACGCACCTCGATCTTCGGATGGCCGGCGCGCTTGTAGCCCTCGATCAGGACGAGGTCGCAGGGCGAGACGTGCTTGAGCGCCGATTCAAGCGGCGGCTCGGCCTCGTCGCCGAGCTCGTGCATCAGCGCCCAGCGGGTGCCGGAAACGATCATGACCTCCCGTGCGCCGGCCTCGCGGTGGCGGAACGAGTCGGTCCCAGGATGATCGATATCGAAAGCGTGGTGTGCGTGCTTGACCGTCGCAACGACGAAGCCGCGCCGCGTGAACTCTGCAACGAGACGCGTGAGCAGGGTGGTCTTGCCGGAATTCTTCCAGCCGGTCACGCCAAACACGGGCGCAGTCACTTGCGGCGTGCCTCAAGTGCCGCGGCGATGCTCTCCGCGCGGGTGGCGTCGTCCGGCGTATTGACGTTGAAGAACGGATCGATGGTTTCGCCGTTCGGCAGTTCGATTTCGTCAAATGGCACGTTCAGCCGGACGTAGGCGTCTGCGAAGGCGAGGATCTTGCCGGTCTTGCCGGTCTGCAGGAATTCCTCCAGATCGTCGACGAGCGCTATGGGCCAGCGCCCGAACACGGGATGCGCGCCGGCGGGCGACGCGGCAAGCGCGATCGTATCTTCCGCCGACGCGCCGCACGCGGTGAGGCGTTGCACGAGCGTTTCAGGAAAGAACGGGGTATCCGCCGCCACGGACACGATGAAGCGCGCCTCCGGCACGTTCTCTTGCGCCCATCGCATCCCGGCGTGCAGCCCGGCGAGCGGTCCGGCGAACCCTTTGATTGAATCGGGTACGACGGGGAGTCCATAGGCCGCGAAGCGCGCCGGATCGCCGTTGGCGTTGAGCACGATGCTGTCCACTTGCGGCTTCAGCCGCTCGATCACGCGTTCAAGCATCGTCTTGCCGCCGACCGTCAGCAAGGGCTTGTCGCCGCCGCCCATGCGCCGGCCCAATCCGCCGGCCAAGATCACGCCGACTTGAGGACCGCCGGGAGCCTCAGACATCGTTGGAGATCATTCAGCCGCCTCGTTCGCGGTCTGTCGCCCACCCTTGCGGCCGTGGCGGGCATCCTCCTCCTCGGCGTGAGCCGGGTCGGCATCGAAGACGATGCGCTCCGTCCCGGCGAGCGCCACGAAGCGCCGCCCGCGCGCCCGTCCGATCAGGGTAAGGTTGGCTTGCTCCGCCAGCTGCACGCCCCACGCGGTAAAGCCGGAACGCGAGACGAGGATCGGAATCCCCATCATCACGGTCTTGATCACCATCTCGGAGGTGAGACGGCCGGTCGTGTAGAAGATCTTGTCGCGCGGGGACACGCCGTTCAGCCACATCCAGCCGGCGATCTTGTCCACCGCGTTGTGACGGCCGACGTCCTCCATGTAGACGATGGGCCGGTCCTCCTCGCAGAGCACGCAGCCGTGGATTGCTCCTGCGGTCAGGTAGAGCGACGGCGTCGTGTTGATCTGCTTGGTCAGCGCATAGAGCCAGCTGGTTCGGATCGTGGCGTCTTTCGACAGCTCGATCTCCTCGAAACCGGCCATGACGTCGCCGAACACAGTGCCTTGCGCGCAGCCGGACGTGCGCACCTTCTTCTTCAGCTTGTCTTCGTAGTCGGTCTCGCGCTCGGTGCGAACCACGGCGACGCTCAGCTCTTCGTCGTAGTCGACGCCGGTCACCGGGTTGTCGGCCGGCAGCATGTTCTGGTTCTTCAGATAGCCGACCGCCAATAGGTCGGGATAATCGCCGATCGTCATCATGGTGACGATCTCCTGGCGGTTCAGGTAGAGCGTCAGCGGGCGCTCGGTGACGACGCGCGTCTCCACCGGCGCGCTCGACTGGTCGATGCCGGCGACGACGCTGGAGAGGCGCGGATCGTCCGGATCCGGGAGGATTCTCAAGGGCTCGCGCATAGGCGAGACAATAGGGAGCGCCCGGCGGCGCGACAAGGCGCGGAGCTGATTTGGTGCAGAAGCGGCGGCGGGCAGTGCCGGGAGCTCGTTCTAGCAGCTCACGCGATCCGCTTCGAGGAAGGGGCCGAGTTCGTCCATATCCACAAAACCGGATGCTTGGGCACTTCCGCCAACATGGCAATCGGAAGGTATGTCATCCAGCAGCCAGACCTCGATCTCGTTGCACCCCTCAAAAGGCAAGTCCTTCTCCTCGGGATCTTCCAGCACTAGGAATCCGATAGGGAAGTCTAGCTCGGAGATAATGCCCGAAACTATGACTTCGGCGTCATCGCCGTCCGACTGCAAGTGCGCGGCGCAGATTCCCAGGGCCGCGCTTGGCGGCGAGACCAGAGACAAGAGTGAAGGCAGGGCGACCGCTGCCCAGACAATCGGAAATCTGTTCATCACTTTGGTCCGTACTACACTCACAACCGCTCCGGCTCGCATGTGTGGATTAACGCCCAATCGGGCGCGGCTGGCAACCTCGGCGGGCGAGGGAAGTGGTCTCTGAGAAGGAAGGCGCGGCATCTTCCTCGATGTCGCGCCGCGCCTTCTCCGTGCGTGCTACAGCGCGATCCGGTAAAGCGCGAAGCCGTCGGCGCCGTCGCCCGCCGGCTCGATTGTTACCGCGCTCACGTCGCCGACGAACTCCTTCGCCTTGGGCCCGGTCTCGAAAAGGACCGTGGTTCCGTCCATCGGCGCGAACCGCCAATTGGCATCGGCGGAGGGATTGATGGTGCCCTTCTCGACGATGTAGCGCACGATGATGTCGCGGTTGGTGTCGGGACCCTCGAAGATCACCTTGTCGGGGCCGATGCCGGGGAAGCTGCCGCCGCCGCCGGCCCGATAATTGTTGGTCGCGACGACGAACTTCTGATCCGGGTCGATAGGTTCGCCATCGTATTTGAGGTTCACGATCCGGTGCGCCTCGGGGTTTGCCAGGTTGCCGTCATTGTCGTAGCGCGAGGGCTGGCTGAGATTGATTTCGTAAGTGACCCCGTCGATCACGTCGAAGTTGTAGCTCGGGAAAGACGGGTTGAGCAGAGCCTGGTCGGATTCTCCCGGCGTGATCTGATTGAAGATGCCGGCTGAGCGCTCCAGCCACTCCTTGACGTCGGCGCCGGTGATCAGCACGGCCTGCAGCGTGTTGGGATAGAGGTAGAGATCGGCGACGTTCTTGATGGCGATGTCGCCGGCAGGCACGTCCGTATAATATTCCGGTCCCCCGCGGCCGCCTGCCTTGAAGGGCGCTGCGGCGGATAGCACCGGCAGGTCCTTCCACTCCGTCTTCTGCATGATCTCGCTCACGTACCAGGACTGCGCCTGGCTGACGATCTGCACCGACGGGTCGTCTGCGACCAGCGCGAAATAGGAGTAGAGCGGCGCCGAGGTCTTGCCGACGGCGCGGCGCACATAGGCGAGCGTGGCGTCGTGATCCTGCTGAACCGCGTCGAGCACGTCTTGCTGGCTTTCGACCAGCGCGACCACCTTGCGGTCGGCGTCGCGCTCGTAGATCGGCCGCGCCTCGCTTGTGAAGGAGGCGACACGCCAGCCGTCGCCGTCGCGCTCCAGCAGGAGGTCGATCAGACCCATGTGCGAGCCCCAGAAGCCGCCCATGACGCTGGGCTTGCCCATCAGCGTGCCAGCGGTCGCGTCGACGCCGGCAAGACCCTCATAGGTGGAGCCCGGGAAGACCAGATGCTGGTGCCCCGTCAGCACCGCATCAATGCCGTCGACGCCGGCCAGGAAGAGAGACGCATTCTCCATGCCGGCGGACGGTCCGCTCGCATCGATGCCGGAATGCGAGAGCGCGACGACGATGTCGGCGCCGGCTTCGCGCATCTCCGGCACCCAGGCCGCGGCCGCCTCCACGATGTCGCGCGTCATCACCTTGCCCTCGAGGTGCCGTCCGTCCCACACCATGATCTGCGGCGGCACGAACCCGATCAGCCCGACGTTGATCGGGTGGGTGGCGCCGCTGCCGTCGGTGAGCGTCTTCTCTATGATCACATAGGGCTTGAGATAGAGGTCGTCGTCGCGCGCCGAGCTGGCGAGGGTGCCTTTCGCGAGGTTGGCGCACACGATTGGATATTCGGCGCCGGCAAGCACCTTGTCCATGAAGTCGAGGCCGTAGTTGAACTCGTGGTTGCCGAGCGTGGAGCACTCGAAACCGAGCACATTCATCGCCGCGATGATGGGATGGACGTCGCCTTCGCGCATCCCGCGCTCGTAGGCGATGTAGTCGCCCATCGGATTGCCTTGCAGGAAATCGCCGTTGTCGAGCAGCAGCGAGTTGGTTGCCTCGGCGCTGATGTCGCGTATGAGCGAAGCGGTGCGCGCTACGCCCATCGTGTCATTCTCTTTGTCGGCGTAATAGTCGTAGGGGAACACGTGGACGTGCAGGTCCGTCGTCTCGATAAGGCGCAAATGCGCCTGGCCCGCCTGCGCGAAGGCCGAGAACGGGTGGAGCGCGATCAGCACGCCCGTGGCGGCCGAGCCGGCCACGAACTGGCGGCGCGTCACCGGCGGCTGCCCCAAGTGTTGCTTGGACATGTTGTACCTCTCCTGTTGAGATCGAAACCGGCCCGGCACAAAGGGACCTCGGGGCCGCATGATTTCCATTACACGCCTTTGACGGCATTTTTGCGAGAGGGATTTCGCAGCGGGCAAAGCGACTTCGGAACGTCCTGGCGGGCTGGCCGGGCTGTCAGGGCCGATTGCGCGGATAGATCGCGACGGCAACGACGAGAGCCAGCAACGCAGCGCCGAACATGAGTGCGAACATCGGAAGGGCTGACTCTCCGCCGGCGAGTGCGGCACCGGCGGCGGTCGCGAGAATGGCGCCCATGCCGATCTGCGCGGCGCCGGACAGTCCGGACGCCGCGCCGGCGATGTCCGGCCGCACGCTGACCGCTCCCGAGATGGCGCTCGGCAGAGCCACCCCGTTGGCAATGCCGACAAGGACCGTGGGCAGGAAGAGTGCCGCCGGGCTGGCGAATCCGGAAAGGAACAGCAGGGGCGCCAGCGAAGCGGCAATCACGCCGAGTGCGGAGCCGGCGACGATCATGCGCGCCACCCCGAACCGCTCCGTGAAGCGCCCGGCTATGTAGTTGCCGAGCACGTAGCCAACCGGCGCGACGCCGAACCACAGCCCGTAGACGCCGGGGGAAAGCCCGAGAATGTGCTCCGAGACGTAAGGTGCGCCGCCGAGAAAGGCGAAGAAGACGCCGGTGGTCAGGCCGGCGCTGGCCGCGAAAAGGAGAAAGTCCGGACTGCGGAGGAGCAGCCCGAAGTCCCTGAACATGCTTGCGAAGCTGAGCCGCGGCGTGGGCCGGAGGTTGGTCTCCGGCACGTAGGCCCAAGTCACCCCCACGCAGGCTATGCCGAGAAGCGCGGTGAACAAGAAGATCGCCGTCCAGCCGAACAGCTCCTGCAGCAGGCCGCCGATGACAGGCGCCACCATCGGTGCCACGGCGAGCCCCATCGTGACGTAGCCCAACATGCTTGCGGCCTGCCGGCGGTCGAACAGGTCGCGCACGATTGCCCTGCCGAGCACGATACCGACGCAACCGGTGGCGCCCTGCACGATACGGATTGCGATCAGCGCGTCGATGGTGGGAGCGATCGGAGCCAGAAGCGTGACGGCGACGAACGATATGAAGCCGATCAGCAGAACCGGCCGCCTGCCGAAGCGGTCCGACAGTGGGCCTATGAAGATCTGGGAGATCGCGATCGAGGCAAGAAAGAGCGAAAGGATCAGCTGCACCCGCCCGTAGTCGGCGTCAAAGGCCGCGGCGATGGCGGGCATGGACGGGACGACGGAATTGATGGCGAAGGGGCTTAGCCCCGAAATGGCGATCAGCGCCAAGACCGGCGGCCGGCGAAGAGCGGTTGGCGCACCGTCCGCCTTGCCGCGATGCTCGGGGGTGATCGTCATTGCGGCGGCGGATAGGTGGCCGGCTTGCTGGTAAGCACAGCACCACGACCTTTGACCTGTCGCTCTCGGTAGAGCGTGTAGAGGCCGGTTGCGACGAGAATCGCGCTTCCCACAAGCGTCAACGGATCGGGCCAGACCGAGAAGACCACGATTTGGATGATGATCGCCAAGAGCAGGATTGCATAGCGGAAGGGCGATACGACCGCCATCTCCCCATGGCGCATGGCTTCAGTGATCATGACGAAAGCGGCGGACAGGAGCAGTCCGCTGCCGGCGCACAGCAACAGCCCGCGCATCGTGAGCGGAGCCCAGAACGAGAAGGGCAGCATGGCGAGCCCGAGCGGGATCATGGCTGCGAGCGACAGGCAGGTTACCGCCAGCGGATGTGTCCCCCCCGGGAGCTGGCGCGATGCCAGGTCACGCAGAACGATGAAACCGACGGCGATCAGAGCCATCAACGACCAGACGTTGAAGCCCTGCATGCCGGGGCGGACAATCAGGAGCACCGCGCAAAAGCCCACGGCAATCGCCGTCCAGCGACGCAGCCCAACTCTTTCGCCAAGGAGAATGGCCGCCGCCGCGGTCGCCGCGAGCGGCACTAGCTGAATGATAGCCATGGCGTTGGCGATATCCATGTGGGCGAGCGCACTCAGGAAGAAGGCCGTGGCGCCCAGCTCGCCGGCAGCGCGGAGCCAGATGAACCGCTCGGACATCGCGCGGAAATTGCCGAGCGCGCCCTGCCGCATCGCGATCAGAAGAACGATGGGTAGCGCGATCACGCTGCGCACGACGACGATCTGGCCGACCGAGAGCTCCTCGCTCGCGAGCTTCACGCAAGTGTCGTTGAGGATGAATCCCGCAGACGCGCCAAGCATGAACAGAATGCCGCGCGTGTTCTCGCTGGAGGACGTGGCAGGGGGCATAGCGGGTCGGAGGGAGAGGGAGAGCAGCCTCTATCAGGTCGAAGGCATGAGCGGAAGGCATAGCTCGGCGGCAAGCTATGCAGGTCAGGCTCGCCAGTTCTCAGGTAGCCGAGCGCTGCGCGCTTCCTTATAGGTGACGCGTCGGACGGGAGGGATCGGCATGGCTGGAAACGGCGCGGAGCTGCGGGGGCGCTTTGAGGACGTCGTCACCTCTGTGGAAGAGCTGCGCGCGGTGCTCGGAAAGCCGGGCGACCGGGCTGCCGCGAAGGTGGTTACGATCGTCGACGAATACGCGGCTCGCTTCATCGCGGCGTCGCCCTTCGTGCTGATCGCGAGCGCCAGCGCCGAGGGCGCGGTGGACGTGTCGCCGAAGGGCGATCCGCCCGGTTTCGTCAAGGTCCTCGACGAGAAGACGATCGCCATTCCCGACCGCTTGGGCAATCGCCGCATCGATACCTTTCGGAACATTCTCGAGAATCCCGAAGTCGGTCTGATCTTTCTCGTCCCCCGTGTGAGCCATACGCTTCGGGTAAGCGGGAAAGCGATCATCGTGCGCGACCGGCAGCTGCGCGGAGCGATGGCGGTCGGCGGCAAGGTCCCGGACCACGCCATTGTCGTCCATGTAGAGCGCGTCCTCTCGCACTGCTCCAAATGCATGATCCGCTCGCATTTGTGGCAGCCGGAGGCGTGGTCGGATACGGCCGAGGTGCCAACGCTCGCCGAGATCCTGGTCGCACACGCTAAGCTCGCCGAGCCGATCGACGAGTTGAACGCCTACCTCGCCAAGGACTCGGCGGAGCGGCTCTACTGAGAAGATATCCTGCGGTTAGCCGCCGGTAACACTCATGTGTCGCGACACGGCGGGGGCCCTGGTGCGGCGGTCGATGACGAAGTCGTGCCCCTTCGGCTTGCGTGAGATCGCCTCGTCGATGGCGAGGTTGAGCCGGTCGTTGCCCTCGGAGGCGCGGAGCGGCGCTCTGAGGTCGGCGGCGTCCTCTTGACCGAGGCACATATAGAGGGTGCCCGTGCAGGTGACGCGGACGCGGTTGCAGCTCTCGCAAAAGTTATGCGTGAGAGGCGTGATAAAGCCGAGCCGCCCGCCGGTCTCCGCTATCCGTACGTAGCGCGCGGGACCGCCGGTCTTGTAACGAATGTCCTCCAGCGTGAACTCTTCCGCCAACCGCGCGCGCACCAGCGACAGCGGCAGGTACTGGTCGGTGCGGTCGCCGTCGACGTCGCCCATCGGCATGGTCTCGATAAGCGTCAAGTCCATGCCTTGGTCGTGGGCGAAGCGGATCATCTCGGGAAGCTCCGTCTCATTGACGCCCTTCAGCGCCACGGCGTTGAGCTTGATCGCCAGCCCTTCCTGCTGCGCGGCGCGAATCCCGGCCATCACTTTGCCGAGATCGCCCCAGCGCGTGATCGCCTTGAATTTCTGCCGGTCGAGTGTGTCGAGCGAGACGTTAATGCGCCTGACGCCGGCGGCCTTCAACGGCGCGGCGAAGCGCTCCAGCTGCGAGCCGTTTGTGGTGAGCGTCAGCTCTTCCAGCGCGCCGGTCTTTAGATGCCGCCCGAGCGCCTCGAACAGGCTGATGACGTTGCGCCGCACCAGCGGCTCGCCGCCGGTGATGCGGAGCTTCTTCACGCCCTTTTCGACGAAGGCGGTGCACAGGCGATCCAGCTCCTCCAGCGTCAGCAAGTCCTGCTTCGGCAGGAAGGTCATGTCCTCTGCCATGCAATAGACGCAGCGGAAATCGCAGCGATCCGTCACCGAGACGCGCAGATAGGTGATTGCCCGGCCGAAGGGGTCGATCATGTGGGCCGCTTCGCCGTTCAAGCCTTCAGCGTCCGGTCTTCCGGTCGTCACGCTCTCGCATCTCCGCTTGTGCCGTCTTGCTTTCGGGGCAATCTAATAGGGTCCGGCGACGGTTCCAAGGGGCCTGCCGCGGCGAATCCGCACGAAGGAGCCACTCTTGCCCGTTCCATGGCCGAAAGAAATCCGGCTATCGAAAGACCGGCGCACGCTGACCGTGTCGTTCGACAATGACGAGCGCCACGCGCTCTCCGCCGAATACCTCCGGGTGTTCTCCCCCTCGGCGGAGGTGCAGGGGCATTCGCCCGAGCAGCGGCAGGTGGTGGGCGGCAAGGAATCGGTCGAGATCATCAAGATCGAGCCGGTGGGAAACTATGCCGTCCGGCTGCATTTCGACGATCTGCACAGCTCGGGAATCTATTCCTGGGACTATTTCCTCAAGCTCGGTCGCGACCGCGACGAAATGTGGGGGGAATACCTTCAGGAATTGAATGAGCGCGGCCTGTCGCGCGAGCGAGCCCAGCCGATAAAGCGAAATTGAACGAGGCCGGAATACGAGGCGCCTGTATGGTCGGCCCGCGCCGTTCGAAACCCGACAGGGAGGACAAGATGGAAAAGTTCCGGATGACATGTACGTGCGGCGAGACGTTCGATGTCGACGCTGAGAACCGCGACGAGGCTGTCGAAAAGATTCAGTCGATGTTGAATGAGGATGCGGTGAGGGCGCACATGGAGGAGAAGCATCCGGGCCAACCGGTTCCAAGCGTCGGTCAGATCCATCAGCTGGTTGCGCAGTTCGTCACCGCTGCATGATGATCCGACGCCGCTTAGCGCGGCCGGATTGCTCTGACGCCTGCGAGAAGGCCGCAGGCGAGCGCGCCGGCCGCTAGTGCCAACCAGCTCCCGGCGGCGGCAAGGCCGGCGGTGCCGGCCCACGAGATCGACGAGAAGGCCTCCGCGAAGGTCGCTATTCTGGAGGATGTCTGCCGCCGCCGGAAATGGCTACGCTTCGCCTGCTTGCGGAACCAGAGCTGGATCAGCGTGGCCGACGCTGCGGCGAACATCACGCCGACGATGGTGACGAGCGCATCGTAGAACGAGGTGAACGCCAGCAAGACGACGAGCGGCGCGACGACCACCGCAATGGTGCCGAGCACCGCCTCGATCTTCGCCCGGAGAATCTTCTTGGTCGGCACCGGCGCCGACCCCATCAGGTCGGGCGCGTCCTCGCCGGACACCGCCAGCCAGGCAAGTCCGCCGGCGAGCTGTCCCGAGGCCATCACCAGCACCGGCACGAGCACCACGATGGCTTCGCCGCCGGTGCCGTAGTTGCGCCAAAGGAGCATCGCCGGTGGCAGCAGGTAGAGCACCTGCATCAACGTCTGCGAGACCAGCCAGGGATCGCGCCTGAGCAGCGTCCATTCTTTCTGCCGGAGGATGCGCTGAGCCGTGGTGCGGCGGAAGGCGTCCGCCCGCCGGCGTTGTCGGATCATGGCCGCGGAGATGCCGGCGGCGGCAGTGGCGTAGCCGGCGAAGCGGCCGGCGAACGCGAGTGTCGCCGCGGCAAGCAAAGCGACAGACACGACAGTGACGCCGAGCAGCGCGGGAATGTCGCCCATGATCGCCCGTGCCGGCCACCAGAGGGGACTTTGCGGATCGGGCGCGATGATTGTGAGCGCGTCCGACTGCAAGGCGGCGAAGCGGGACAGCGTGTTGGTCGAGAGGATCGCCAGCGCCTGCACGCCGATGACGAAGAAGGCGCCGACCACCGCGGCGATGATCTGCGCCGCCAGCCGCGTGCGCCTTGGGCCAAGCGTGCGGAAGAGAGCGACCGTCAAGGCCATAGCGACCGCCGACGCCGCAAGGCCCATGGCCACCGCCACCCCGTAGGCGCCGAGCCATCTCACTCCGCCGGAATAGGCCAGCGCGTTGATGAACGGCGCCGCAAGCGGCACGGCGAGCGTTGTCGTAGACAGCGCGATGGCCGCTATCCGCACGGTGAAGATCTTCCGCGCCGAGACCGGGGATGAGAGGATAAGGTCGAGGTCGGCGCGCGAGTAGAAGGCGCGGGTGACCATCTCCATCGCCTGGGAGAGCGTGAGCGACCATGAGAGCAGCGCGCAGCCCGTCACCAGGATCAGAGTGGAGCGCTCCGGATCGATGCCGGACGGCGCGTTGGCCCCGATCAGGTGATAGGCGAGGAGATGCATGACGACGGCGACGACGAGAATGCCGGCGGCGACGATCGGAACGCGCCGCCGCTGACCCCCCGTCACAAGGCCAAGCCACTCGCGCCACGAGAGTCTCAGCTCGTGCCGCACGAGCCAGGCAAGCGATCCCGGTTCGCTCATGCCGCCGCGGCCTGTTCGGCGACGAGGTTGAGGAAGATGTCCTCCAGGCTGGTGTCGCTGCGTCCGGCGCGTGCCCTGAGTTCTGCGAGCGTGCCTTCGGCGATCAACCGGCCGTCGGCGATGACCCCGATCCGCTCCGCCATGCGCTCCGCGACTTCCAGGATGTGCGTCGTCATCAACACGGTTCCGCCGGCGCGCACGCGCGCCAGCAGCACGTCCTTGACCTGCCGCGCGGAGCCCGCGTCGAGGCCCGTCAGCGGCTCGTCGAGGATGATCAGTCGCGGGTCGTGCACCAACGCGCCGGCGAGCGCCACCTTCTGCCGCATGCCGCGCGAGAAGCTCTCGCAACGTTCGTGTGCGTGCGGCTCCAGCCCGAGCCAGGCGATCAGCTCGTCGGCCCGCACTTGCGCGGCAGGGCCGTCAATGCTCCAGAGCCCTGCCACGAATTCGAGATACTCGTACGGCGTGAGCTTGTCGTAGATCATCGGCTCGTCGGAGAGCCACGCCACGATCCGCTTGGCGGCCACCGGCTCGGCCAGCGCGTCGATGCCGAAGATGGAGATCGAGCCGGCGTCGGGCATGAGCAGCCCGGCGACCATTCTGAGCGTCGTCGTCTTGCCGGCGCCGTTTGGTCCGAGCAGGGTGTAGAACTCGCCGGCCCGGACGGTGAGATCGAGCGCGTCGACCGCCGGCCGATCGAAGCGCTTGGTCAGGCCGCGTATCTTAAGCGCCGGCGCCGGGGGCATTTGATCCATTTGCGGGCCCTGTGGAGTGCTTGGGAGCTGGGCCATTGCCTAGGGCAGCGAGGTTTCCGCCCCGTAAACCGGGAGTCCCGTTGCTCCGCGGGCTCTCTGCCCCGATACTGGGGGTGGGGAGGCGCGATGGCTGCAACCGAGGCAAATGGCCGGCCCCTGGCGCGCGACGCCATGGCCTACGTGCTCGCCGGCGGGCGCGGCAGCCGGCTGATGGAGCTGACCGACAAGCGCGCCAAGCCGGCCGTCTATTTCGGCGGCAAGTCGCGCATCATCGATTTCGTCCTTTCGAACGCGCTCAACTCCGGCATCCGCCGCATCGGCGTAGCGACCCAGTACAAGGCGCATAGCCTAATCCGGCACATGCAGCGCGGCTGGAACTTCTTCCGTCCGGAGCGCAACGAGAGCTTCGACATCCTGCCGGCAAGCCAGCGCGTGTCGGAAACCATGTGGTACGCAGGGACGGCG
>CAZARE010000386.1:0-7244 GCA_964487455.1 uncultured Propylenella sp. | reverse complement strand
ACGGGCTGTTCCTACCCGGCTCCGTCAACGTGCCGCGGGTGGCGCGCATCTCCTCCTGGCTCTGATCGTCGACATAGGCCTTACCCGTCTCGATCAGCCGCTCGGCCCATTCGTAGAGCTGCTCGAAATAGTCGGAGGCATGGCGCAGGTGATCCCCCCAGTC
The DNA here is from genome assembly GCA_964487455.1 of uncultured Propylenella sp. GTDB lineage: Bacteria > Pseudomonadota > Alphaproteobacteria > Rhizobiales > Afifellaceae > DASWJZ01. The sequence continues at coordinate 7,081 of CAZARE010000386.1, read as the reverse complement.
GAAACCGAGCCACGCCACGTCGCGCATGATCGCGTCGATATATTCCTGCTCCTCCTTGGCCGGGTTGGTGTCGTCGAATCTGAGCGTGCAATGTCCGCCGAGCTCCTCCGCCACGCCGAAATTCAGGCAGATCGACTTGGCATGGCCGATATGGAGGTATCCGTTGGGCTCGGGCGGGAAACGGGTGACGACGCGCGAATGGCGGCCCGCCTTCAGGTCGGCGCGGATGATATCGCGAATGAAGTCCTGTCCCGGTTCGCGGACGCGCGATTCGCCGTCGATCGTGTCGTCCGCCATTCCCAAGCTGCCTACTTCGGTGTCGCCGCGAAAGGCCACGGCCTTACACGAAGGCATGCTCGGGTCCAACCCACCGAGGCGGCCGGCCCGGCGGGCTCGCCCGCCCTAATGCGGCAAAATGCACGGAACGACGCGACGGCCATGCCGGCGGTAGATGCGGAAATCGCTGTCCGTCGTCAGCACGATCGGATCGGCGTGCATCTCGGTCATGCGCACTAGGCAGGCATCGGCGAGGCTCATCGGCACGTCGGTGTATTTCTCCATGAGTGCAAGCACCGGTTCGCGTTCGTTCGCCAGGTCGAAAGAGATGATCACGGAACGACGACGCAGAAGACTTATCAGTGCCGGTGTCCCGATCGACCTTAGAAGATGGAAGGCCTCAGCGAGAACAGCCTCGCATGTGTTCCAAGGCGGCAAGAACGTCGACGCCTGTTCAGCTGCCCATTCACTATGGCGGTCGCGTTCGCGAAGAAGGCCGACGAGAAAGCCGGAGTCAGCGAGAGGGATCGCGGCCAAATCCCCACTCCCGCAGATAGTGCTTCTTTCTGGCGCTCAGATCCTCGGGCAAATCGTCCTTCACGGAGCCAATCAAATCGCGGATTGACGCCAACGGATCATCGGAGGGCGGCGCCGACCGCGCAAGACGCTCGCGGACGACATCGGACTTTGAAATGCGACGTTGTCGCGACTCCGCTTCGATGTTCGCCACGAGGGCTTCAGGCAGGCGTACGGTCAGAGTCTTCATAGAGACTATGTATTACACGCCTGCCAGATACGCAATACCGACGGGGTCAGCTGACCAAGCCGATCACATCTCCTCCGCCGCTCGTTCTACCGCGCGTATGATCCTCAGATAGGTGCCGCAGCGGCAGAGGTTGGCGCGCATCTCCGCGACGATCTCGGCGCGCGTCGGGCGGGCGCTGCGCTCAAGCAGGGCCGCCGCCCGCATGATCTGACCCGACTGGCAATAGCCGCATTGCGGAACCTGCTCGGCCTCCCAGGCACGTTGCAGCGGATGCCGACGGTCATTCGAAAGTCCCTCGACGGTCGTGACGCGCGCTCCCGCCACGGACGAAATCGGCGTTTGGCAGGCGTAGCGCGGCTTGCCGTCGAGGTGCACGGTGCACGCGCCGCAAGAGCCGATACCGCACCCGTACTTTGTGCCGGTCAGGCCGAGCCGATCGCGCAGCACCCAGAGCAGCGGCGTGTCGCCTTCCGCTTCAACCCGCACATCCATGCCGTTCACGTTCAGCGTGATCACGTCGCCTCCTGATGCGTCAGCCCGCATTGCGCGGTACGATGCGATGGTTCTTGAGCGGCAGGGCGCGGATGCGCGGACCGCCGGCGTCGTAGATGGCGTTGGTCAGAGCCGGGACTACCGCCGACGCCGCGGCCTCGCCGACGCCGCCCCAGACGTCGCGGTTGAGAACCCAATGCACCTCCACCTCGGGCATCTCGTCGAGGCGCAGCATCCGGTAGTCGTGGAAATTGCTTTCCACTGTGGCCCCGTCGCGGATCGTGATCTCCCCGTACATGGCGGAGGTGAGGCCGAAAGCGACCGAGCCTTCGACTTGCGCCGTGGCCGCGTCGGGATTGACCAGGAAGCCCGGGTCGCCGGCGACGACAACCCGGTCGGCGCTGAACCATCCCTCGCCGTCAAGCGTCACCTCGGCCACCACGGCGAAGTATGACGTCCCCTCCTCGTTCACCGCGATGCCACGCCCCCGGTTCGGCCCGAGCGGCTTTCCCCAGCCGGCCTCTTCCGCCGCTTTGTCCAGCACGGCGCGGAGCCGCGCCGCCCGGACGGCCGGCGTCAGGCCGTCGAAGTCCGGAAACACGCTCGGCGGCAGGTGGTCCCGCATCGCGGCGGGCTCGAGAAGCACCCGCTGGAACCCATACGCATCCGCACCGCCCGCCGCCGCCAGCTCGTCCACGAAGCTTTGCGTGACGAAGCAGTTCATGGAGAACGCCACGCCGCGCATGGGCGCTTCGGGCACGCGCGGCTCGCGCACCGCGAGGTCCACCCGCATGTTCGGAACCGCGTAGAGCAACGCGTCGGCCCCGTAGCTCGACTGCACCGGGCTGACGGAATGGGCGGCGATGCGGTGCCACCAGGCGGTGGGCCTGCCGCTGGCGTCGAGCGAAGCACGCAGGCGCGAAAGGCTGGTCGGACGAAAGGGCCCCCGCCGTGTCGTGTCCTCGCGCGACCAGAGGAGCTTGACCGGCGTGCCCTTCATCGCCTTGGCGATGAGCACGGCCTGCCTCACGTAGTCGGAGATCTGCCGGCGGCCGAACCCGCCGCCCATCAGGGTGGGGTGCAGTTCGCCGCGGCTGACTTCGAGCCCCGCAGCCTCGGCCGCAATGCCGATCGCGGTTTCTGGAACCTGGGTCGGCGCCCACACCTCGAAACGGTCGTCGGTGACGAGCGCCGTGCAGTTCATCGGCTCCAACGTGGCGTGCTCGAGATAGGGGACGAAATACTCCGCTTCCAATCTTTGCGCGGCCGAGGCGAGCGCCGCATCTACCTGTCCATCGTCGCGCAGGACGCTCTCCGGCAAAGCGTCGAGGCCGTTGCGAAGGTCCGCAAGGATCGCGGCGCTATCCGGCGCCGCCGCCGCTCCGGCGTCCCATTCGATCGGCATTGCGTCGATCGCGCTTCTGGCCTGCCACCAGTCGTCGGCAATCACCGCGACGGCCCCCTCCTCGCCAAGCTCCACGACCTGACGCACCCCTGTGCGCGCGAGGGCAGCCTCGGAGTCATAGGATATCAGTCGGCCGCCGAAGACCGGACTCATGGCGATCGCGGCGTGTTTCATTCCAGGAATGCTTGTGTCGATCCCGAAAACCGCGCTCCCATCGAGCTTGGATGGAATGTCGAGGCGCGGGACGCTTTTTCCGATCAGCTTCCAGTCTCTCGGCTTCTTGAGGCGAACGGAGGTCGGATCGGGAACGGCGGAATGCCCCGCTTCGGCCGCCAATTGGCCGTAGCGAAGCTCCCGGCCCGTCGCCGCGTGACGGACCGCGCTGCCTTCCGCCGTCAGTTCCGAGGCCGGCACCCCGAAGCGGCGGGCGGCCGCCTCCAACAGCATGGCGCGTATCTGCGCGCCGGCCGCGCGCAGCACGGGCTCCGACAGCTTCACGCCCAGGCTGGAGGCGGTGCGCGTTCGCCCATAGACCTTGTCTCGCTGAAGGTGCGCGGCGATCGAGATGAACTCGGTCTTGACCGTCCGCCAGTCCGCCTCGAGTTCCTCCGCCAGGAGCTGAGCCATGGCGGTCATCGTTCCTTGGCCCATTTCCATTTGCGCGATGCGAATCGTGATCGTGTTGTCTGGTGCAATGACCACCCAATTGTAGAGCTCGGCGCCAGGCTGAGGCAGGGCAGCCTCGGCAACGCCCGCCGCTCCCCAAGGGAAACCAAACGCCATCGCGCCCCCGCTCGCCGCAGCCGAAAGCAGGAGGCCGCGACGGGAAATCGCGCCACACGTGCCGTCCTCATGCATGGTTGTCTCTTTCCAATCGAAATGCGGCGGCGTCAAATCCTCGGAGCCACGACACGCCTTGACAGAGAGGGTGTCGCGTCCTTAGTTCACCGCAAGATTAAATAACAATCGACTGAAGCGGGGCGATCGATGGAAGAGATCACTGCCAACGTGAACTGGCTCGCGGTCATCGTGGGCGCGGTTCTTTCATTCCTTCTCGGTTGGCTTGGTACTCGCCAATGCTCTTCGGCAAGAGCTGGGCGGAAGGAGTGGGCGTCGAGATTGGCAGCGCGAGCGCCATGCCGGTCGGCGCGATGGTCACGCAGGCGATCGGCATTTTCCTCCTCGCCTGGCTTTTTGGCATCACCGCGGCCAACGACGCGCTGCTGACCATCATCTTGGTGGTGCTCGCAATCGTCGCGCTCAACGTCTCGGGTAGCCTGTTCGCCAAGAAGGGCACGCAGGCGGTCTACGTCGAGGCCGGCTACATCATCGCTATCGCGGTAATCATGTTCCTGGCGCAGGGGCTGCTCTAGCCGGATCGGATCGTTCGTGATCAGGCGAGCGGAATCGAACGGACGGCGAGCGACCGGTCCTTGCCCTTCACGTCCAGAAGTCGGGCATCCGCGCCGGGATAGAGGTCGGCGACCGCGGCGAAGGCATTCTCGCCGATCAGAAGCTCGCCGGGACCGGCAGCCGACTGGATACGCGCCGCCGTGTTGACCGGATCGCCGAGCGCCGTGAAATCCACATACTCGTCACCGCCGACATTACCGACATACGCCGTGCCCGCGTCGATGCCGATCCCGACCGGCACCCACGGTTCGCCCCTGCCCCCGTATCCAACCGCGCGAAGCAGGTCCCGCCCCGCCTCCACCGCGGCGCGCTTGAACTGCGGTCCCGCGAACCCGGGAACAAAGAACGCCATGACTTCATCGCCGATCAGCTTGTCGACGGTGGCCTCGTAGCGGATCAGCACTTCCGTGGCCGCGCGGTAAAACCGATTGAGTGCTTCAGCGAAGCCCGCGGGGCCGAGCCGCTCGGCGAGTTCCGTGGAGCCGCGGATATCGGCGAACAGGATCGCCGTCTCGACCTCCGCGCCGCCGCGCGGCATGTGCTCACAGCACAGCGCGCAGATGTGGGGGTTCTTCTTCGAAGGCACCATCCCGACGGCGCGGCACAGCCGGCCGCCGAACCCGCCGAATGGATTGTAGCAAACCTTGCAGCGCGGCGGGCCAGGCAGCAGGCGCATCAGCTTGTGGCCGAGCTTCTGCCCGGCGTGCCCGCGAGTGAGTGTCTGCCGCCAGAGGTCGGATTGGTCGCCGACGCGACCTTCTGCTGGTTGCGTCATGAAACTGCTCCCGCGGTAGCGTTAGCATGTTCGACTGGAGCCGTCACGGCGCCCCGGCCCCTCTTGGCGGTAGACTGAACGAAGGTTTGACGGGTCTGAGCATTCCAGGCTGAAGTTCATTCCGCACACAGGGCTCCCTCTTTCCGCCGTTCCCGCCTTCGCGTGACATGCAGGCCGAGGCTGGCTAATGCACTAGCTGATGCCCTCCCCCGTCGTTACCCGCTTCGCCCCCTCGCCAACCGGCTTCCTGCATATCGGGGGTGCACGCACGGCGCTCTTCAACTGGCTCTACGCCCGGCATACGGGCGGCACGATGCTGCTCAGGATTGAGGACACCGACAGAGCCCGCTCAACCGACGCGGCAATCGCCGCCATCATCGATGGGATGACCTGGCTCGGACTAGACTGGGAGGGCGAGCCGGTTTCACAGCATGCCCGCTCCGCGCGCCACCGCGAGGTGGCCGAGGAGCTGGTCGCGCGTGGCATGGCCTATCGCGCCTACGAGACGGCGGAGGAGCTAGCGGCGATGCGCGAGCACGCCAAGGCTGAGGGGCGCTTCGCGCGTTATGAGGGTGCCTGGCGCCATCGCGACCCGGCGGAAGCGCCGGCGGGCGTGGCTCCGGTCATCCGCATAAGAGCGCCGCGAGACGGCGACACATTGATCAAGGATCGCGTGCAGGGCCGCGTCGCCTTCCCAAACGCGGATCTCGACGATTTCGTCATCCTGCGCGCCGACGGCACGCCGACCTACATGCTCGCCGTCGTGGTCGACGACCACGATATGGGCGTCACCCACGTGATCCGCGGTGACGACCACCTGACCAACGCGGCGCGCCAGACGATCATCTACGACGCGATGGGCTGGCCCACGCCGGAATGGGCGCACATCCCGCTGATCCACGGACCGGACGGGTCGAAGCTCTCCAAGCGCCATGGAGCGCTTGGCGTCGAGGCCTACCGCGCCATGGGCTATCTTCCCGAGGCCCTTCGCAACTACCTGGCGCGTCTCGGCTGGTCGCACGGCGACGACGAGATCTTCTCCACCGAGCAGGCCATCGAATGGTTCGATCTGGACGCCGTGAACAAGGGCGCAGCGCGTTTCGACTTCAACAAGCTGCAGAACATCAACGGCCACTACATCCGCGCCACCGGCGATGCCGAGCTGCTGGCACGGCTGGAGGCGATCCTCCCGGAGATTGAAGGGGGACCGGAACTTGCCGCCAGGCTCGACGCGCACGCGCGCGGCCGTATCCTCGGCCTGATGCCGGCCCTGAAGGAGCGCGCCAAGACGCTCGTCGATCTCTTCCAGGCCGCCAGGTTCCTTGTCGCGGAGCGCCCGCTGGCCATGGACGAGAAGGCCGCCGCGCTGCTCGACGCCGATGCGCGGACGCGGCTCGGCCGGGTGGCGGAAGCGCTCGCCGACGTGCCCTGGGCGGCCGCCGATTTGGAGCAGGTGGTGCGCCACTTCGCCCATGTGGAGGGCATGTCGCTGGGCCAGGTGGCCCAGCCGCTGCGCGCCGCGTTGACGGGCAGCGCGACCTCGCCCTCGATCTTCGAAGTGCTCGTGGCGCTCGGCCGCGAGGAAAGCCTCGCCCGCATCAAGGATCAGGCAGCCTGACGGAAACCGCCGCGATTCGAAGGGAGAGCGCCTGAGCCGCTACTCCTGCGTCGCGGGCAAGTTATCCCCGCGCCCCAAACCTGCGTTACGATCCCCTCCGCCGCCCTTCACTGGAGGGTCCGTGTCGACCGGAGTTTCACGGGAAGGGCGGGCAGTCCGCGGCGGCGTGGTGTTCCGAGCCGCACCGCCCCGGTCGGCTCCGACACTCCGCCCGACCGGCACTAGGACCGGTCTGCGGCTCGTTGCCCGCCTTAAGCCTGACCCGGAGGCGCTCCGCGCACCGGGCTGGCGGAGAGCTGGAGGACAGGGGTCGAAAACGCTGCGCGGGGCGCCTGA
>CAZARE010000385.1:0-6631 GCA_964487455.1 uncultured Propylenella sp. | reverse complement strand
TTCAGGCACTAGAATCAGTCGAGAAGCATTACGCGAGCTATCCCCACCTAAAGCGTGGCCGGAACGAACAGCGGATCCTAAACGAAATGCGGCGCGGCACGCGCCCGAAGAGAAAACGGCATGAGTGAATAGCGGTGCTGTTGTCGGCCGACAATGTCGTTTCGGTGCGGACCGCTCTTGCGCGACGTTGCTCCGCGAACTGAACTCCCGCCCGCAGGATTTCGGTCCATCCGGCCTCAATCCCTGGCGCTCGGACTGTTGCTGGTGGAATGCCGTGGAGAGCTGCCTCAGCGGCAACGTCAACGGTCTGATCCTCAACGCCCCGCCGCGCAGCCTCAAATCGATGGTTGCTTCCATCGCGCTGCCGGTCTTTGCGCTTGGTCGAAACCCAACCGGAGACCTCGAACTACCGAGGCCTCCAGCGTGATAATGGTAAGCGCTGTTTTGGCCCCACCTTTCGGGCTGGGCGATGAGGTGCGAGTCTCTTGATCCCCGGATTGGATCGAGGATCGGTTTGTGTCTGGACTTGACCTTACGCTTGAGCCTTCGCGATCTGTTCGCCGGGTTGAGATCATCAACGGGATCGGCGGCCGGCGGCGCTGGTCGATGGACGACAAGGCGCGCATCGTCGAGGAGACGCTGGTGCCGGGCGCGGTAGTGTCGGAGATCGCCCGCCGTCACGGGCTAACGCCACAGCAGCTGTTCGGCTGGCGCCGCGCCGCACGACGATCAACTGGGGTGGACGAAGATGGTCCCCGGTTCGTGCCGGCGGTGGTGGAGCCGCCGACGCCGGAGCCGGATCGCAGGCAACGCAAGCCTCGACGTGCCGGCGGTGCGTCGGGCATCATCGAGGTGGAGATCGGCGGCGTCACGGTGCGGGTTGGACGCGGGGCTGAGGCAAAAACCGTTGCAGCGGTGATCCGCGCCTTGAAGGCGGCGCCGTGATTGGCCCGACAGGGGCGGTCCGGGTGATGGTAGCGACGAAGCCTGTCGACTTCCGCAAGGGCGCCGAGGGCCTGGCTGCTCTGGTGCGCGAAGAGATGCGGGCCGATCCGTTCTCGGGCGCGATCTATGTGTTCCGCGCCAAGCGGGCGGATCGGGTGAAGCTGGTCTTCTGGGACGGCACGGGCGTCTGCCTCTTCGCCAAGCGTCTCGAGGACGGCAAGTTCCGCTGGCCGGCCATATGTGACGGCGTGATCCGGCTGACTGCCGCGCAGCTCTCGGCGCTGCTGGAAGGTCTGGATTGGCGGCGGGTTCACGAGGTGCGCGAGGCAGCGGCGCCGACTGCGCCGAGTTGAGCTGCGGCCAAGTGAATCAGTCGCGATCGAGCCATCGCGAGGGGCTGACGAACATGGTCTACTCCGGCCATGTCGAACACGGCGCCTGGTCTTCCTGACGATCCCGGCATGCTGAGGGCGATGCTCGTCGCCGAACGTCATGAGAACGAGCGGCTGCGCCAGATCATCAAGGAGATGCAGCGCCATCGGTTCGGACGGCGGGCGGAGACGCTGCCGGAAGATCAATTGCTGCTCGGGCTGGAAGAGGCCGAGCAGGTCGTTGCAGCCGCCGACGCCGAGAGCGAAGAGGCGGCACCGGCCGAGCGCGCTACCCGCTCAGCCAAGCGTCGCACGAACCGGGGATCGCTGCCGGCGCATCTGCCGCGCATCGAGATGGTCGTCGATATCGAGGATCACGCCTGTCCATGCTGCAAGAGTGCCCTGCACCGCATCGGCGAGGACACGAGCGAGCGTCTCGACATCGTCCCGGCGCAGTTCAGGGTCCTGGTCGTGCGCCGGCCCAAATACGCTTGCCGGGCGTGCGAGGACGTGGTGGTTCAGGCGCCGGCGCCGGCCCGGCTGATCGAGGGCGGCTTGCCGACCGAGGCGACGGTGGCTCAGGTTCTGGTCTCCAAATACGCCGATCACCTTCTGCTCTACCGGCAAGCCCAGATCTACGCCCGGCAGGGGATCGAGCTCGATCGCTCGACCCTGGCTGATTGGGTCGGCCGCGCCGCATGGCTGCTGCGGCCGGTTCACGAACGGCTGCTCATGAAGCTCAAAAGCTCGACCAGGCTGTTCGCCGACGAGACCACGGCGCCGGTGCTCGATCCGGGACGAGGGCGCACCAAAACCGGTCAGCTCTGGGCCTATGCGCGCGATGACCGGCCCTGGGGCGGTGCCGATCCGCCGGGCGTCGTCTACGTCTATGCTCCCGATCGCAAGGCTGAGCGACCGATCGCCCATCTTGCCGGCTTCAAGGGCGTGCTGCAGGTCGATGGCTATGGCGGCTATCGGGTCCTCGCCGAGCGCGGCGACGTGCAGCTCGCCTTCTGCTGGTCGCATGTTCGCCGGCGCTTCTACGACCTTGCCAACGCCGGCGCTGCGCCGATCGCCAGCGAGGCTCTCCAGCGCATCGCCGGTCTCTACAGGATCGAGACCGAGATCCGTGGCCGCGATGCTGATGAAAGATGGACTGTCCGCCGGGAGAGGAGCCGGCCGATCATCGAGGCATTCGAACCCTGGCTGCGCGACAAGCTTGGTCTGATCAGCCAGAAGAGCAAACTCGCCGAGGCGATTCGCTACGCTCTCTCGCGCTGGCAGGGACTCACCCGCTTCCTCGACGACGGCCGCATCGAGATCGACACCAATGTCGTCGAACGCGCCATTCGACCAATCGCGACGCGTGGGTCATTGTGCACTCCTTCATCAAGTGTCTGTAAACATTGGAAGCGTGCTGGCGTCTGCGACGCGACACGGGCGACCTTTTCGGGCCATCGCAGATTTGACAGGCACCGATGTGAGATCATCGGCACGGATTTGATATGGCGCTCCAGGAACGACCTGTTCAGCGGGAAGGACGCCCGTTTGGACAAGGCGGCGTATCGTGTGGTTGGTAACGCCTAATGCCGCTGCTGCCTCGGTCATGGTGAGCCATGCGCCATCTTTTTCTGCGGATCGGTAGGCGTTGATTCCGCGCACGCGTCGAACCGAAGCGACACGGTGCGCCGTCCAGGTCTTTCCCTGGCCGGTGGGCATGCCCATTCTGTTGAGCGAGGCGGCGATGTGTTCGTCCGACCAGCGGCCGGCCATGCTACGCATCACGGCCAGCGCGTCTTCGGTCGTCGCACAGCCATGTTCTCCGGCTCGAGGCTTCCGCACGCGCAACTCGGAGTGCCGACCTCCACGCCAATGGATTGTGAGCACGACATCGCGCACCTCATCGTCAACATCGACAATGATGTCGGCGATCAACGCCCGAAGCAGTTGCTGGCGAGCGCGCATCGTCACATCCGGTGCGTTCCATGCCGCCGACAGATTGTCCGCCAGATTGGCGAAGGCGGCCGGGTCGACCCTGACGTCAGACGGTCGTTCAGCAGGCTGGCGAGCTTCCAGATCCCGGATCCGGCGTAGTGCGGTCTCCCAGTTTTTCTCCAACTGCGCGGCGATGAGACGATTGTCAGGATCGCAGGCAACGTAACGACGCTCGGCGAGACTGGCCTCGTAGCGGGCTTGCCGCATTTCCAGGTCCAGGATGTGCTGCTGATCTTCCTGTCGGTCCCGGTGCATCCGCTCCGCCTCGAACGCGGCTTCGATCGCCATTGGCTCTACCGCCCGCAACAGCTCCCGCGCAACTGCGGCGTCGACCCGTGGGCCGCCGAAGGTCATGCATCGGGGCAAGCCCATCATGAGGTTCGCCTTGTCACAGCGATATACCGGTCGGCTTTGCGGATTGCCGGTATAGGCAACACTCAGCCGACGTCCGCAGCGCCCGCACGTCATGATCCCCGACAGCAGAGCCTTGCCGCCGCGACCGGACTTTACGCCTCCCGCGCGACCGTAATTGTTCAGCGCCAGCTGCTTCTGGTTGCGCTCATATTCCTCCCAGCCGATGTATCCCTCGTGATGATCCTTGATCATCACCTCCCATGTTCCGATCGGCTTGCCGTGCCCATAGCTCCGCCGCGCCCTCCCTTCGATGATCGACGTGCGCTTCTCGCTTTTTCCGTACACGTAAACGCCTGCGTAGAAGGGGTTCTTGAGAACCGCGATCACGTTGCGGTACCTGATCGGCATCCAGGTGAAGCTAGTCATGCGGCCTTCGTCCGAAGGCCGTGGGAAGTGGATTTGATCAGCCTTCATCGACAGCAGCACCTGACGTGCGCTTCCGAGCTCGCGGAAGCGGGTGAAGATGAGTCGGATCACCTCCTGAAGGCGGATGTCAGGGTCGAGCCCCAGGCCCGCCTCGCGATGCCAGACATAGCCGAACGGAACCGACAAGCGCAGCTCGCCCCGGCGCGCCTTCGATCTGGCAGCATCAAGCATTCTTGCCCGCAACACGCCAAGCTCGAACTCGCTGATGCTGCCCTTCATTCCCAGGAGTAGGCGATCGTTGGGCCGACAAGGGTTGTAGACGCCGTCGAGATCGATGACGCGAGCTTCGACAAGTCCGCACAGCTCGAGCAGATGATGCCAATCACGGCCATTTCGCGCGAGCCTGGAGGCATCGAAGCACAGGACAGCCCCGACCTCGCCCGCGCATAGCCACGCGACCAGGCGGTCGAAGCCGGGGCGCGCCACCGTTCCGCTCGCCGATCGGCCGAGATCGTCGTCGATGATCTCGACGTTGACGAAGCCCCGCTGACGCGCGACATCGACCAGATCATATTGGCGTCGCCTGCTCTCCAGGTTGGTCATAACCTGGGACTGCGTCGACTGGCGCACATAGACGACCGCCTTGCGCTTGAGCACGGTCGCCGGGAGCACATCAGCGCTTGTCATCGGCAGGCTCCTCGACGCGGACGCCGGCTGCCTGAAGCAGGATCTGAACCAGCGCCGATATAACTTTGCCCCGCTCCAGAGCGCCCAGTCCGTCCAGCTCGCTGGCATCGAACACCAGAGTCATCTGTCGACCCGAAGCCGGCGCCGGCAACTTGAGATGCTTCATTGTCTTCCTCCCGAGCGATTCCAACATCGCTCCGGGAGTGTGTGGGGTTGGCCGTGCGCATCAATAGTCGCTGCAAATCGACCAGCGCTGCCAGATCGATTTGCGGCGGGCCTACGGTCACCCCGGCGCAAACCACTGGGTCAAGCATCCAGCCAGCGATTGAGACTATGACGCCTGTCGGTCCCTGCACCTTGAGGAAGCAGCCCGTCGCCCGCTGCTCCACGCGACGCACGGTGACCTTGCAGCCAAAATATGGGTGCCATCGGTAATGGACTTCCAGCTCCTGCCCGACATGGGCAGAATGAACGGGCGATTGCCCTCGGCCGCAAGAATTACCTCTTCGCCGGCTCCGACGCCGGCGGTGAGCGCGCCGCTGCCATCTACTCCCTGATCGAGACGGCCACGCGCCTCCGCTTCCAGCGCCTCTTCCATGATCAGTCGCGTCGCCAGCTTGACCAGCTCCTCGCGGCCCGCCGCCGAAGCCAGCCGGCCCTCGATCAGTGCCTGAAGCCCTTCACGAGTGTGCATCGAAGCAGGTAATCTCTTCGCCATGGGGTGCTCCTTTGTTCGGGCCGGCCGCCACGCCGAACCCGGGTTTGCGATTCCATCGCAAAGGATGGCCCCCTACCGATTTTCCAGCGAGTCTAGGACTTCACCGCCCCGGGTTGCTCAGCTCGGCACCTTAACCTTTTTTCATAGCAGATTCTTAGCACCTGTCTGCCTTCCATTCTTCGTGCAGCGCACCGCATCGACTGCGCGAAGAGAGAAGGTGCAACATGAAAAGCCGGATGACGTGGAGTGTTTGGGCGCTCGCGCTTCTCATCAGCACTGCATCCTATTGCGTGCAAGCCGCCGAGTTGGTGATGGTCGACTCGGCCGCGTGCGGGTACTGCCAGCGGTTCAAGCGGGACATTGCACCAAGCTACGATTCTACAAGCCTTGGAAAGCGCGCACCCCTCCGTCCGGTCAGCGTCTGGAACAAGTGGCCACATGATCTCAGCGCGGTGAAGCCGGTGCGCTTCACGCCAGTCTTCATCCTAGTCGATGACGGGAAGGAGATTGGCCGCATGTATGGCTACAAAGGCAGGGATGACTTCTGGGCGCGGCTTGAAGTGCTCCTCAGGTACCTGTAGCGGCGCGCTGTCTTCCTTCTCCTCCAGAGGATACGTGGGGGCATTCCTGGCTCGCAGTCTACCAATATCGCTAATCTTAACAGGCTGTATAGACTCTACGTGCAAATGTAATCGGGCCAATAACCGATTCGCCAAGTATTCCGTCGTAATGAGAAGTCTCCCGTGTAAATATTCTGGAGGCGGCTATGATTAGAATTGCGGTATACACCGCGACGGCCCTGCTGCCGCGTTCGGCCCCGATCGCGTCCAGCACCCGCACCACGCGCCTGCCCGACAGCGAGGTAGCGACCTCCGTTCCAGTCCCTCGCGGGTGAACTGGTCCTCGACATTGAACACGTGGAGTCGCCGGCTGCTCGCCAGCACGTCGGACATGAAGTCGAGCACCCACATCTGGTTCGGCCGATGCGCCGCGGTGAGCGGCGCCCGCGTGCCGAGCGCCCGCTTGCGACCGCGACGCCGACGCACCGCAAGCCTCTCCTCACGATAGAGCCGGTAGACCTTCTTCAGGTTCATGCCTCGCCTCTGGCGCCTGGCCATCTCGCGCAGCCGCCGGT
>CAZARE010000384.1:0-6066 GCA_964487455.1 uncultured Propylenella sp. | reverse complement strand
GTACGCAGGCCACTGTCGCTCGCCGAGATCGATGCCTGGATCACTCATTTGTCGACGTTTCCCTGCACGGCGGTCGATGTGAACCTCGTGCGGGCAGGCATCTTTATTTCCCGGCGATATGGCATCGGGTATTACGATGGCGCGCTCCTTGCCGCGGCCGAGCGGCTCGGCGCGGGCATCTTTTATTCAGAAGATATGAACCACGGTCAGACCTACGGTTCAGTGAAGGTCGTCAATCCCTTCCACGAGGGTTGAAGAGATGTTCTTCCGAAGACCACGCTCGAAACGCAGTGCGGTCAATGCCGAGCCCGCTAGGAGGTCGCCTGTGGTCGACGCGACTCCAATGGATGAAACGGGCTTGCATCTGAGTGGGATGAAGAAAGCTGACGAGAACTAGATGTCTATCCTCGTCGACAAGAACACCAAGGTCATCGTCCAGGGTCTGACCGGCAAGACCGGCAGCTTCCACACCGAGCAGGCGCTCGCCTATCACGGCACCCAGGTGGTCGCAGGCACCCATCCGAAGAAGGGCGGGGAGCTGTGGACCGGCCACGTCAACGGGACGGAGAAACAGCTCCCGATTTTCGCTACGGTCGCCGAGGCGAGGGAGAAGACGGGCGCCGACGCCTCCGTTGTGTACGTGCCGCCGGCCGGGGCCGCTGCCGCGATCGGCGAGGCGGTCGAGGCGGAGGTCCCGCTGATCGTCTGTGTGACGGAGGGCATTCCCGCGCTCGACATGGTGCGGGTGAAGGCCAGGCTCGACCGTTCGAGATCGCGGCTGATCGGCGCGAACTGCCCGGGCGTGCTGACCCCGGAGGAGTGCAAGATCGGGATCATGCCGGGGTCCATATTCCGCAGGGGCACGGTGGGTGTTGTTTCGCGCTCAGGTACGCTTACCTACGAGGCCGTGTTCCAGACTTCCCGGGCGGGGCTCGGCCAGACCACGGCGGTGGGGATTGGCGGCGATCCGGTCAAAGGGACGGAGTTCATCGACGTGCTTGAGATGTTCCTTGCCGACGACGCGACACAATCGATCATCATGATCGGAGAGATCGGCGGGTCGGCGGAGGAGGATGCGGCGCAGTTTCTTGCGGACGAAAAGAGACAAGGGCGCTGGAAGCCGGTCGTCGGTTTCATCGCCGGGCGCACCGCGCCGCCGGGCCGTACCATGGGTCACGCTGGGGCGGTGATTTCAGGCGGCAAAGGCGGGGCGGAAGACAAGATCGCCGCGCTCGAGGCGGCGGGCGTCCGCGTCTCCCCGTCCCCGGCGAAGCTGGGGGAAACCCTTTCAGCGCTGCTGCGAGGTTAGGATCGGGGCCGGTATATCGCACCGGCCCTTTGCTAGGCGCGGTGCTTGCAGGCGCTGCAATCGAAAGGACGGGGTGGGTTCCCCGTGAGAGCGTGATGGCACGACGAGAAGCGAACGAAGCGTTTCAGCTCTCCTCATTCCTTTACGGCGGCAACGCCGGGTATGTGGAAGACTTGTATGCCCGCTACCAGGAGAGCCCCGACTCCGTGGAAGCCGGCTGGCGCTCCTTCTTCGCCACGTTGAAGGACCCCAAGGAAATGGTGATCGCCGAGGCGCGCGGCCCGAAGTGGCAGCGCAGCGACTGGCCGATCGTCGCCAACGGCGAGATCGTTGCGGCCTTCGACGGCAATTGGCAGCCGGTCGAGCGGGAGGTCGGCGACAAGATCAGGAAGAGCGCGCATGCGCGGGGCGTCGAGGTCTCCGAGCACGAGGTCTTCCAGGCGACGCGGGACTCGCTCAGGGCACTGATGATGATCCGCGCCTACCGCATGCGCGGACACCTGCACGCCAATCTCGATCCGCTCGGCCTCGCCGGCCTGCGCGACGAGCATCGTGAGCTCGACCCCGAGACTTATGGCTTCACCGAGGTCGACTACGACCGACCGATCTTCCTCGAACACGTGCTGGGGATGGAGTTCGCCACCATCCGCGAAATGCTGGAAATCCTGCGCCGTACCTATTGCTCGACGCTTGGCGTGGAGTTCATGCACATCTCCGACCCGCATGAGAAGGCCTGGATCCAGGAGCGGATCGAGGGGCCGGACAAGGGCGTGACTTTCACCAAGAGGGGAAAGCGGGCGATCCTCAACAAGCTGGTCGAAGCGGAAGGATTTGAGAAGTTTCTCGACGTCAAGTACACCGGCACCAAGCGCTTCGGCCTCGACGGTAGCGAGTCGGTGGTCCCGGCCTTGGAGCAGATCATCAAGCGCGGCGGCGCCCTCGGCGTGCGCGACATCGTGCTTGGTATGGCGCATCGCGGCCGTCTTAACGTGCTGACCCAGGTCATGGGCAAGCCGCATCGGGCCATCTTCCACGAATTCAAAGGGGGGTCCTTTACACCGGACGACGTGGAAGGCTCCGGCGACGTGAAATACCATCTCGGCGTTTCGTCGGACCGCGAGTTCGACGGCAACAAGGTTCACTTGTCGCTCACGGCCAACCCGTCGCATCTGGAGATTGTCGACCCGGTAGTGCTCGGCAAGGCGCGCGCCAAGCAGGATCAGCTTGGCGACACCGACCGGAGCCAGGTGCTGCCGCTGTTGCTGCACGGCGACGCGGCTTTTGCCGGCCAGGGCGTCGTGGCGGAGTGCTTTGGGCTGTCGGGGCTGCGCGGGCACCGCACCGGCGGCTCGCTGCACGTGATCATCAACAACCAGATCGGCTTTACCACCAATCCGCGCTATGCGCGCAGCTCGCCCTATCCCTCCGATGTGGCGAAGATGGTGGAGGCGCCGATCCTGCACGCCAACGGCGACGATCCGGAGGCGGTCGTCTACGCGGCGAAGATCGCGACCGAGTTCCGGCAGAAGTTTCACAAGCCCGTCGTCATCGACATGTTCTGCTATCGCCGCTTCGGCCACAACGAAGGCGACGAGCCGGCGTTCACCCAGCCGATCATGTACAGGGCGATCTCGTCCCACCCTTCCACGCTTCAAATCTACAGCGAGAAGCTGGTGGGCGAGGGCGTGGTCACCGAGGAGGAGGTCGAGCGCGCAAAGCAGCAGTGGCGCCAGCATTTGGATGAGGAGTTCGAGGTGGGCCAGGCCTATCGCCCGAACAAGGCCGACTGGCTCGACGGCGCCTGGTCGGGACTTACCACGCCGCAGGCAAGCGACGAGCGCCGGGTGGGACGGACCGGTGTAACGATCGAGACACTAAAGGAGATGGGACAAAGTCTCGCCCGGGTGCCCGACGACTTCAAGCTTCACCGCACCGCCAGACGCTTCCTCGACAACCGGCGGAAGATGGTCGAGACGGGCCGAGAGCTCGACTGGGCGATGGCGGAGGCTCTAGCCTTCGCCACCCTGCTCCGCGAGGGCTACAAGGTGCGCCTGTCGGGGCAGGACGTGGAGCGCGGAACCTTCTCCCAGCGCCACTCCGTCCTTTTTGACCAGGATACGGAGGAACGCTACACGCCGCTCAACAAACTCGGCGGCAAGCAGGCGACCTTCGAGGTGATCAACTCCATGCTCTCGGAGCTGGCCGTGCTCGGCTTCGAATACGGCTACTCGCTGGCGGAGCCGAAGGCGCTGACGCTATGGGAGGCCCAATTCGGCGACTTCGCCAACGGGGCCCAGGTCGTGGTCGACCAGTTCGTTTCGTCCGGCGAGCGGAAATGGCTCAGAATGTCGGGCCTGGTGATGCTCCTGCCGCATGGCTACGAAGGTCAGGGCCCCGAGCACTCTTCCGCGCGGCTTGAGCGCTATCTGCAGCTCTGCGCCGAGGACAACATGCAGGTCGCCAACTGCACCACGCCGGCCAATTACTTCCATGTCCTACGGCGTCAGATGCATCGGAACTTCCGCAAGCCGCTCATCCTGATGACTCCGAAGTCGCTGCTGAGACACAAACGGGCGGTGTCGCGGCTGGACGAGCTGGCGGAGGAGTCGACGTTCCACCGCCTGCTCTACGACGATACCGAGATGATCGACGGTCAGGCCGTCAAGTTGGTTGCCGACGAGCGCATGCGGCGCGTCGTCCTGTGCAGCGGGAAGGTTTATTTCGACCTCTACGAGGAGCGCGAGACGCGTGGCATCGATGACATCTATCTGCTGCGCGTGGAGCAGCTCTATCCGTTCCCGCTGAGGGCCACGGGCGATGTGCTGGCGCGCTTCCCGGAGGCGGAAGTCGTCTGGTGCCAGGAGGAGCCGCAAAACATGGGGGCCTGGACGTTTGTCGAGCCGCGCATCTGCGCGGTACTTGACGGCCTGAAGCAGGGTCGCAAGCCGGTGCGCTATGCCGGCCGGGCGGCGGCGGCCTCGACCGCGACCGGGTTCCTGCCGAAACATATTGCGCAGCGCGATCACCTGCTGGAGGAAGCCCTCGGCGGCTGAGCGCGTTCGACGATGCGTCAGCAAGCGACTGGAACGAGAGATGGCCCTGGAGATCAAGGTTCCGACGCTGGGTGAATCGGTTACCGAGGCGACCGTCGGCCAGTGGTACAAGAAGGAGGGCGACGCCGTCGCGCGCGACGAGCCGCTGGTGGAGCTTGAGACCGACAAGGTGACGATCGAGGTGCCGGCGCCCGCCGCCGGCAAGCTGCAATCGATCGCCGTGAAGGACGGCGAGACAGTCGAGGTGGGCGCGCTGCTGGGGACGCTGGCGGAAGGCGAGGCCGGCAAGGCGGCGCCGATCAATGCCGGGCCGGAAATGCCGCAGGAGCGGCCGGCCGAGGGGAAGGCGGAAGCGCCGGCCAAGGCGAAACCGGATCAACCGGCCTCCGAAACGGAAATGCCGTCCGCTCCTTCGGCGGCCAAGCTGATGAAGGAGAAGGGAATCTCCGCTGCCGACGTGGATGGCAGCGGCAAACGCGGCCAAGTGCTGAAAGGCGACGTGTTGGAGGCGCTCTCCAAGACGCCGCAGGCGCGTCCGAGCCCGCAGCCGGCGGCGCGCTCGCCGTCGGCGCCCTCCGACGAGGCACGCGAAGAGCGCGTGAAGATGACGCGTCTCCGCCAGACCATCGCGCGGCGGCTGAAGCAGGCGCAGGATACCGCGGCGATGCTGACCACGTTCAACGACGTGGACATGGGCGCCGTCATGGACTTGCGAAAGACCTACCGCGAGGTGTTCGAGAAGAAGCACGGCGTGCGGCTCGGCTTCATGGGCTTCTTCGTCAAGGCGTGCGTGCACGCGCTGAGGGAGATTCCCGCCGTCAACGCGGAAATGGACGGCGACGAGATCGTCTACAAGAATTACTACCATATCGGCGTGGCCGTCGGCACCGAGAAGGGGCTCGTCGTGCCGGTGGTGCGCGACGCGCAGGACCTGTCGCTCGCCGATATCGAGAAGCGGATCAACGATTTCGGCCGCCGCGCCCGCGACGGGCAATTGAAGATCGAGGAGATGCAGGGCGGCACCTTCACCATCTCCAATGGCGGCGTCTACGGCTCGCTGCTCTCGACGCCGATCCTGAACGCCCCGCAATCCGGCATCTTGGGGATGCATCGCATCGAGGAGCGCCCCGTCGTGCGCGGCGGCGAGATCGTGGCGAGGCCGATCATGTATCTGGCGCTTTCCTACGACCATCGCATCGTGGACGGGCGCGAGGCGGTGACCTTCCTGGTGCGCGTCAAGGAGGCGATCGAGGACCCGCAGCGGCTGCTTCTGGATTTGTAAGCTTTCAGAGGGAGCGGGGTCAGCGTTCCTCCTCCACTGCAGATATCCGCTCAATCTCTCCGGTTTGGTTCAGGTCTGCGGAGTCGACATGAACGGGCGCTGAACAGCGCGCCGCGACAGGCTCAATGGAGGAAACGACATGGAAGCGCTTGCAGAAATGCCTACTGAAATCGTCCTGCTTGGCTGGGGCGTGGTGCTGCTGATTGTGCAACTGCTTCTCTACGCCACGCCTGCGGCTCTGGAACTCGGCATTGGCTATGCACTCGGACCACGCGATGGAGGTCCTCAGCCGCAAGGGGTCATGACAGGACGCCTGACGCGCGCATTCCGGAACCTGCTCGAGACCTTTCCGGCCTTCGCGGCCATAGCGCTGGCTCTGGCGCTCACTGGCAAGACGGGTGCGCTCGGCGCCACCGGCGCGC
>CAZARE010000383.1:0-4830 GCA_964487455.1 uncultured Propylenella sp. | reverse complement strand
TTCAAGTCCGACGACGAGGCGATCGCGATCGCCAACGACACCGTCTACGGGCTTGCGTCCGGCGTGATGACGACCGACGAGCAGCGTGGGCTGGCGATCGCCAACCGGCTCGAGACCGGCAACTGCCACATCAATTGCTCGCCGGTGAACGACGAGCCTCACGTGCCGTTCGGCGGGCTCAAGGCATCCGGCGTCGGCAAGCACGGCGGCCGCTGGTCGGTCGAGACCTTTACGGAGACGCGCTGGATCACAATCGACCGCGGCGGTCGCCCCTACCCGCCAATGTTCTGACCGGCTCCACGGCTCGGGCGAACGCGCTCCGACGTGGGTCCGAAGCGACCGACGAAGTGATAGCGCTCGCCTGGATAGACAAGCCGCACCTCGGTGATAGGGACGCCCGACTGCCACGTATGGCGCTCCAACGCGAGGCAGGCGGAACCTTTAGGGATACCCAGCACGCGCGCGGCAGCGGCATCGGCCGGGACTGCCCGAATGACGTGCTCCGCCTCCGACCAGGGCACTTGCCGCAAGAGCCAGGTTCCGGGCGCCATGTCGTCGAATGCCTCCTCACGCGCCTCCGGAACCGCCGTCAGGTTGATCAGCCTCGCCTCAAGCGCGACCGCGACGCCGTCGAACCGGTGGAGCCCGGTGAGGCTTAGTACCTCGGAGCCAGGCTCCTGTCCCAAGCAGCGCGCGCGCTTCTCCCGCTTTTCCAAACGCCGCTCCAGCAACTCGTATCGATAGGACGCGGCGCGGCGTGCCGCTTCCTCAGCGAAATCATGGATCTCTAGCACCGACTGCTCATTCTCGGGCGCGGCGACGAACGAGCCGGCGCGGCGGCGCCGGTTGATGAGGCCGCGCGCCGAAAGCTCCGACATCACCTTGTTCACGGTCATGCGCGAGCAGCCGTAAATCGCCGTCAGCTCGTGTTCGTATGGGATGCGGTGTCCGGGCGCCCAAGCGCCGGAAAGAATGCGATCCTCGACATCGCGCAGGATGCGCTGATGCATGGAGCCGACGCGCGCGGTCAACCGGCCAGCTCCGTTCGCCGCGCGGTCATCGCAGAAGCCGCTTCATCACGGTGCGGAAACGAGTCCGCGCCGGCCCGCGGCAACGATGCACCCCGCCGGAGACCTGCTTCACCCCGCGCGCCCAAACACAGTCGACCGGGGATTCCCGCGCCGCGAAAATCCAGCCATCGAGGATGCGATCGCCCGTCCTGCCTTCGATGGCGATGCTGTCCGGCCTCAGCGAGACGAGGTCGGCTGCGGCACCCGGCACAATGCCGGCGGCCCCCTGACCCAGCGCCTGGTGTCCACCCGCTACCGCCTCGTCGAAGAGCATGCGTCCGGTCGATCGGCCGCCGGCGGTGATGATGTTGCGCGTGCGATTCCGCAGCCGTTGCGAGTATTCGAGCTGACGCAGCTCGCCACTTGCATCGACCAAGACGTTGGAGTCCGACCCGATTGCGAAACTCCCGCCGCGCAAGAGGTAGAGTCGTGCGTCGAAAATGCCGTCGCCGAGATTGGCTTCGGTGATGGGGCAGAGCGCGACGACGGCGCCCGAGGCGGCAACGGCCTCCGTTTCCTTGGCAGTCATGTGGGTGGCATGAACGAGGCACCAGTCCGGACCCACATCGTAATTGCCGAGCAGCCAGTCGACCGGCCGCCGTCTCGACCAGGCAAGACAGGCTTCCACCTCGCGCTCCTGTTCGGCGATGTGGATGTGGACCGGCGCTCCATCGGCCATCGCGAGCACGCCATTCAACTCCTCCGGCGTGGCGGCGCGCAGGCTGTGCGGCGCGAGCCCGACCGTTGCGCCGGCGACCTCCGCGGCCGCCGCGCGGCATTCCTGCAGGAGCTGTTGGAAGCCGTCGAGGTCGTTGATGAAGCGACGCTGCCCCGCCACCGGCGGCGCGCCGCCGAAGTCTCCGTGCGCGTAGAAAACCGGGAGCAACGTCATCCCGATGCCGGTCTCTCGCGCTGCCGCGAGGACGCGCTTCGCCATCTCGGCTCGTTCGCCGTAAGGCGTTCCGTCGATATCGTGATGCAAGTAGTGAAACTCGCCGACGCGTGTGAAGCCGGCTTCCAGCATCTCGACGTAAACCTGTCCGGCGATCGCCCCCACGTCTTCCGGCGTCACCGCAAGTGCGACCGCGTATATCGCGTCTCGCCAGGTCCAGAAGTCGTCGGCCTCGGCACTTCGATGCTCGGCCAGCCCTGCCATGGAGCGCTGGAAAGCATGGCTATGCGCGTTGGGCATACCGGGAATGCCAATAGCGTGGCGTTCGTCGCCCGGCCGAGCGCGCGTATCCGGCGCGACTGCGGAGAACGTTCCGTTCTCGATCTCGACGCGGACATTGTCGCGCCACCCCTCGGGTACCAGGGCTGTGGAGAAATGGAGATGCGCAGCCACCGGCTAGCCCACACGGATGATATCGGGGGCGCTGTCGTGCGTGCTTCGAGGCTCCATTCCGCCCTCATCCTGAGGTGCGAGGCTGAGCTTGCCGAGGCCGAGCCTCGAAGGGGCGGAATGGAGCACCTCAGCATGAGGGAGTTTGGGGACTCGCCACATCTGATGGCCGAAGGGACCCCTCATGGGACTATCCCCGGCAGGTCGAGGCCGTGCTCGCGCGCACACTCGAGCGCGATGTCGTAGCCGGCATCGGCGTGGCGCATGACGCCGGAAGCGGGGTCGTTCCACAATACGCGCTCAATTCGCCGCGCGGCTTCCGGCGTGCCGTCGCAGACGACCACCATTCCGGCATGCTGTGAGAAGCCCATGCCGACGCCGCCGCCGTGATGCAGCGAGACCCAGGTCGCGCCCGAGGCGCAGTTGAGCAACGCATTGAGAAGCGGCCAGTCGGAGACCGCGTCGGAGCCATCCTGCATTGCTTCGGTTTCGCGGTTCGGCGAAGCGACCGACCCGGAATCGAGATGATCGCGGCCGATCACGATGGGCGCGCCAACTTCGCCGTTCGCGACCATTTCGTTGAAGGCAAGACCGAGGCGATGGCGATCGCCCAGCCCCACCCAGCAGATACGCGCCGGCAATCCCTGAAAGCGGATGCGGCTCTTCGCCATGTCGAGCCAGTTGCGAAGATGCCCGCTATCCGGCATCAACTCCTTCACCTTCGCGTCCGTCCGGTAGATATCCTCCGGATCGCCCGAGAGCGCCGCCCAGCGGAACGGCCCGATGCCGCGGCAGAACAGCGGGCGGATGTAGGCCGGGACGAAACCGGGGAAGTCGAAGGCGTCGGCGACTCCCTCCTCTTTCGCCATCTGGCGGATGTTGTTGCCGTAGTCGAGCGTCGGCACGCCGGCATGGTGGAAATCGAGCATGGCGCGGACATGCTCGGCCATCGAGCGCTTCGCCGCGGTCTCGACGGCCTTCGGATCGCTCGCGCGGCGCGTCTCCCATTCGCCCAGCGTCCATCCCTTGGGGAGGTAGCCGTTGACCGGATCGTGCGCAGAAGTTTGGTCTGTGACGACGTCCGGTTTCACGCCGCGCCGCGCCAGCTCCGGAAATACCTCCGCAGCATTGCCGAGAACGCCGACGGAGAGCGGCTTCTTGTCCCTGCAGGAGCGCTCGATCATAGCGAGCGCCTGATCCAGGCTCTCGGCTTGGGCGTCGAGATAGCCAGTCTTCAGCCGCATCTCGATGCGGCTCGGTTGGCATTCGACGGCAAGCATGGAGGCGCCGGCCATGGTCGCGGCGAGCGGCTGCGCCCCGCCCATGCCACCAAGCCCTGCTGTCAAGATCCAGCGGCCCCCGAGATCGCCGTCGTAGTGCCGCCGGCCAACCTCGACGAAGGTCTCGTATGTCCCCTGCACGATCCCCTGGCTGCCGATGTAGATCCACGAGCCGGCGGTCATTTGGCCGTACATCATGAGACCTTTGCGATCCAGCTCGTGGAAATGATCCCAAGTTGCCCAGCGAGGCACGAGGTTGGAATTCGCGATGAGCACGCGCGGCGCATCAGAGTGTGTGCGGAAGACGCCAACCGGCTTTCCGGACTGCACGAGCAACGTCTCGTCGGCCTCCAGCCGACGCAGCGCACCGACCAAGCGGTCGAAGCTCTCCCAGTCCCGCGCGGCGCGCCCGATCCCGCCGTAGACGACCAGCTCGCTCGGGCGCTCGGCAACCTCGGGATCGAGATTGTTCATGAGCATGCGAAGCGGCGCCTCGGTGAGCCAGCTCTTGGCGGATATTTCTGAGCCGCGAGGGGCGCGCACAACACGGGCATTGTCGATGCGGGTCATGCAATCCTCTCCTTGGCCGACAAACCGATGAACTGGAGGCAGGCGTCGAAGACGCGTTCGAGCGTTGCGCGCATCGGCGCCGCGAAATCGGGGGCGTAGACCGGCGGCCAATTCGTTTCGTCGACGGTCGGAATCGGCTCCTCAAGATAGGCGCGGAACGCAAGCTCCATCTGAACGGCGTGAACGCCGTGGCCGGGCCGGCCATACGCGCGGGTAATCCAGCCGCCCTTAAAGCGGCCATTCGCGACCCAGGAGAAAGGCGAGTGAACGCAGATTTCCTCCATCGCTGTCTGCAGAGCAGGATTACAACTCGCGCCGGAGTTCGTCCCAATGTTCATCTGTGGCAGCTCCCCATCAAACAGCCGGGGCACGAGCGAGCGGATGGAATGACAGTCGTAAAGGACAATCACGGCGTGACTTCGCCGCAGTCGCGTGATCTCGGCGACTAACGCGGCATGATAGGGAGCGAAGTACAAACGGCGCCGTC
Source organism: uncultured Propylenella sp. (assembly GCA_964487455.1). Lineage (GTDB taxonomy): Bacteria > Pseudomonadota > Alphaproteobacteria > Rhizobiales > Afifellaceae > DASWJZ01. The sequence continues at coordinate 81 of CAZARE010000383.1, read as the reverse complement.
GGTCGATCTCCGGCTCGTCGGGCTCCCGGTCGGCGCGATAAAGCGGTTCTCCGTCGAAGGTTTGGATCGGACAAAGCCCGG
>CAZARE010000382.1:0-2709 GCA_964487455.1 uncultured Propylenella sp. | reverse complement strand
CGCGCCGCGAAATGACATCGGTCCTCGGTCAGGTCAATTTCCTGATCGACATGCTCACAGACCTCGACCCCGCGCCCGAGGGGCTGCTCGAGGCGCTGCGAGCCGTGCAACAGAACCTGGAGGAAGCAGCCCGAGAGTAAGAAAACGAAGGAAAAGGAAGGGAAAGACATGACCCAGGCCGCCTTCAACAGTGCCCTGCACTTCGCCCTGCGCTGGAAGGATCAACAACTGCGTGCATGTAAAGAGTGTCTCCCCGCGACTGGGGCAGGCGTCACCGGTATTTCCCTGGTTGGCGGTTACCTTTGGTCCTTGCATTGAGGGCTACTCGACGGTGACGCTTTTGGCGAGGTTGCGGGGCTGGTCGACGTCGGTTCCTTTGACGACGGCCACGTGATAGGCGAGCAGCTGCACCGGGATCGTGTAGAGGATCGGGGCGACGAAGGGATCGACGTGGGGAAGTTCCACGCTTGCCGCCGCGAGATCGCCAAGGCGCTCGATGCCGGCCTTATCGGAGAGGAAAATGACCCGGCCGCCGCGGGCGATCACCTCCTGCATGTTCGACGCCGTCTTGTCGAACAGGGCATCCGACGGCGCAATGACAATAATCGGCATGTTCTCGTCGATCAGCGCGATCGGCCCGTGCTTCATCTCGCCGGCGGCATAGCCCTCGGCGTGGATGTAGCTGATTTCCTTGAGCTTGAGTGCGCCCTCCAAGCCGATCGGGTATCCGGAGCCGCGGCCGAGGTAGAGGACGTCGCGGGCCTCCGCCACTTCGCGGGCGATCTCCGCCAGCCGGTCGTTGTTGTTGAGAACGTCGTTGGTCCGACCCGGCACTTCCGTCAACGCCTGGCATAGCGATTTCTCGGTCTCACGGTCGATCGCGCCGCGTTTGGCTGCGATGAAGATGACGAGGCACGCCAGCACGGTCAGCTGCGTCGTGAAGGCCTTGGTCGAGGCGACGCCGATTTCGGGGCCGGCCTGGGTCAGCAGCACCGTGTCGGAGTGCCGCGCCATCGAGCTTTCGGCGACATTGACGATGCTGAGGATGTGCTGTCCGCGCTCGCGGGCGTATCGGATCGCCGCAAGGGTGTCGGCGGTTTCGCCCGACTGGGAGATGAACACGGCAAGGCCGCCCTGGGGAAGATCGGCGGCGCGGTAGCGGAATTCCGAGGCAATGTCGACATCGACCGGAATGCGGGCGATGCCCTCGAACCAGTATTTGGCGACCAGCGCGGCGTGATAGGACGTGCCGCAGGCAACCATCGTGATCCGACTGATCCGGGTCGGGTCGATCGCCATCAGGGGCATCTTGACGAGACTGTTCCAGGGATTGAGGAACGAATGCAGCGTGTCGCCCATGACGGCCGGCTGCTCGTAGATCTCCTTCAGCATGAAGTGCGGATAGTTGCCCTTGCCGATCATCGCGCCAGACGTGGCCGTCAGCCGAATCTCCCGGTCAACGACGGCACCGCTGGCGTCATGGATTTTCGCGCCGCTGGCGGTGACCTCGGCCCAATCGCCTTCCTCCATGTAGCAGATGCGGCTGGTGAGCGGCGCCAGGGCGAGACTGTCCGACCCGAGATACATCTCGCCATCGCCATAGCCGATCGCCAGCGGGCTGCCGCGGCGAGCTCCGATCATCATCTCGCGGTGGCCGGCGAACAGGATGGCGAGGGCGAACGCGCCTTCAAGACGATCGAGCGAGGCCTGGACCGCCTGCTGCGGTGTCGCTCCATCGGCGAGGTAGGTGCTGATCAGGTGAACGACGACCTCGGTGTCGGTGTCCGTGGTGAACACGCGGCCGTTGGCCATCATCTCGCGGCGCAGGCTCTGGAAGTTTTCGATGATGCCGTTGTGAACCAGCGCAACCCGCTCGTCGGCGTGCGGGTGGGCGTTGTTCTCGGTCGGCGCGCCGTGGGTGGCCCAGCGGGTATGGGCGATGCCGATCTCGCCCTCGACAGGCCGAGCCTGAAGCACCGCTTCGAGGTTGGCGATCTTGCCTTCGGCCCGGCGCCGCTCGATCTGGCCGTCGACCAGGGTTGCAATGCCGGCCGAGTCATAGCCACGGTATTCCAGCCGCTTGAGGCCTTCGAGGAGGAGCGGCCCGACCTCCGCCTTGCCGATGATTCCGATGATTCCACACATGATATGCCGTCAACTTTCCTGCTTGGACTTGGTTGCCGCTGCCTTCTCGGCGCCGCGCCGCTCGCGAAATCCATGGGCCCAGTCGCCACGGACCCGGAACGGCCCCCGGGTGACGGCGAGGGCGCCAGCCGGAATATCCTTTCCGATCGCACTTCCGGCGCCGATGATGGCGCCGTCGCCGATCGTCACGGGCGCCACGAGGCACGTATTCGATCCGATGAATGCGCCGGCGCCGATGTCGGTGTGGCTTTTGAAGAAGCCGTCGTAGTTGCAGGTGATGGTGCCGGCGCCGATGTTGGCCTTGGCGCCGACGCGGGCATCGCCGATGTAGCTGAGGTGATTGACCTTTGCGCCCGTTTCGACGACGGCGTTCTTGATCTCGACGAAATTGCCGCCGTGGGCGTCCGGCCCGATGACGGCGCCGGGCCTGAGCCGGGCGAACGGCCCGATAATCGCACCGTCTTCCACGACGGCGCCTTCGAAGTGACAGAACCCGGCAATCCTGACGTTATTGCCGATGCGCACGCCAGGCCCGAACACGACTGACGGGCCGACCGTGACGTC
>CAZARE010000381.1:0-24731 GCA_964487455.1 uncultured Propylenella sp. | reverse complement strand
GACGTAGCCAAGGCCGATCAAGCCGAAGATCGAAGCGACGATGATCAGTGTCTCGGACACGTCGCGCCCCCCAATGCACCCCGATCTCCGGGATGGACGGGGCTTTCGGCCATGTGGTTTCTGCCATAGAGGTCGGGCCGGCGAAAGCGGGCAGGCGGGCGGGCGAACAACGTATGGCGCGATCAATCCTCATCACCGGCTGCTCGACCGGCATCGGCAACTGCGCCGCCCTCGGCATGCAGGCGCGCGGCTGGCGCGTCTTCGCCACCGCGCGCAAGCCGCAGGATATCGTGGCGCTGGAAGCCGCCGGCGTGACCGCGCTCTACCTCGACTACACGGAGGAGGACTCAATCGCCGCGGCGGTGGAGGCGGTGTTCTCAGCCACAGGCGGCACGCTCGACGCGCTTTTCAACAACGGCGCCTACGGTCAGCCGGGCGCGCTCGAGGACGTTCCGACCCCCGTCCTGCGCGCGCAGTTCGAGGCGAACTTCTTTGGCTGGCACGACCTCACCCGACGGATCATTCCGGCGATGCGCCGGCAAGGGCATGGGCGCATCGTGATGTGCTCCTCGGTGCTCGGCATTATCACTTTGGGATTTCGCGGGCCTTATTCCTGCACGAAGCACGCGCTGGAGGCGTATTGCGATACGCTTCGGATCGAGCTTGCCGGCTCCGGCATCCATGTGTCGGCGATCGAGCCCGGGCCGATCCGCACCAGGTTCACGCAGAACGCGCTCGCCAAGGCACGCGAGAACATCGACATCGAGAACTCCGTGCACGCCGCCGCCTATCGCCGCCGGCTCCGCTCCATGGAGAAGGACGGGGGGATCACCGTGGGCGAGCTGGGGCCGGAGGTCGTGTTCGCGGCGCTGGTGAAGGCCTGCGAAAGCCCGCGGCCGCGGCCGCAGTATTTCGTCACCCAACCGACTTACTGGATGAGTCTCGTGCGACGCGTTACTCCCAAGCGACAACTGCACGCCTTCCTGAGCTGGGCGTCAAGCAGGGGATAAGACCGCCTTGAAGCTCTCGCTCACGCTGCCCACCTGACGGGCGCCCGGTCCTCATCGATGCAAAATCTCAGCCAACTGCTTCTGCCGATCACTCTCGTGGTGGTCCTGATCATCCTGCTGCTCGGGTTGTGGAACATGCTGCGTGGCGGGTCAGCCAACGCCTCGCAAAATCTGATGCGCGCCCGCGTTATCGCCCAGTTCGTCGCGATCATCGTCGCCATGGCCCTGCTTTGGATTACCCAGCGATAGGGCGTGGCCACGAAGCCACAGCCGGCAAAGTTTGGATTTCCACCCCTCCCCCGGCGGTGCCGATCCGATAGCATGATCTCCGGCGGGCGGCCCGCCTCGCCGGGGGCGGAATGCGTAGGTTGCGGACAGCGGCTCTTGGTCTTGTGCTCGGGGGGCTGATCGCGGCCGGGCCGGCGACCGCACAGGAATTCTCCTTCTCCGACGGCAATGGCGGGCTCTTCAGCATTTTCGACGAGGTCAGGACCGGCGGATCGTTCTCGATCCAGCCTGGATACGAGTCCGACTTCATCCTCAGAGGCGAGCTGATCTTCCGCAGCTTCGTGCCGCCCTTCGACAACTATTTCGCCAACACGCTGCTGCGCCCCCGCGTGCATGTGGGCGGGAACCTCGCGACGGGAGCTGAGGGCATCAGCCAGGTCTTCGCCGGGTTCACCTGGAATTTCCCTGTCTTCCAGGATTTTTTCATCGAGGCGACTTTCGGCATGACGGTCCACGACGGGCCGCTCGAGAGCCCGACCGGAGGTCTCGACCTCGGCTGCCATCTGCTGTTCAGGGAAAGCATAGGCGTCGGCGTAAATCTCGGCCAGCGCTGGCGCGTCGTGGCTGCAGCGGACCATTCCTCCCATGCCCATCTGATCTGCGACGGGGGAAACAGCGGCATCACCCATGCCGGCGTCTACGTCGGCTACCGGTTCTGAACCGTCCGGCCGGCGTGACGCGGCTTCCGCGGCTCTATAAGCTGGGCCTCCGATGGTGGTGCTCAGCAAGATCTACACAAAGACCGGCGACGACGGCACGACAGCACTCGGCACCGGCGAGCGACGCGCCAAGCACGACCTCCGCGTTGAGGCCTACGGCACGGTCGACGAAGCGAACGCGTCGATCGGGCTCGCGCGCGCCGAGCTGGGCCCTGACCTCTCGGACCTCGACCGCATGCTCGCTGCGATCCAGAACGACCTCTTCGACCTCGGCGCCGAGCTCGCCACGCCCGACGACGGCAAGCCGAAGGACTACGAGCCGCTGCGCATCGTCGCTACGCAGGTGGAGCGTCTGGAGCATGACATCGATCGGCTCAACGCCGAACTGGAGCCGCTCCGCTCGTTCGTGCTCCCCGCCGGCAGTCGCGCCGCCGCGGCGCTGCATCTGGCGCGCACGATCGTGCGTCGCGCCGAGCGGCTCATGGTGGCGCTGGCGGCGAAGGAGCCCGACGGTTTCGGCCGCCCGGCACTGATCTACATGAACCGCCTGTCTGACTTCCTGTTCGTCGCCAGCCGCTGGGTGAACAAGCGCGGCGACGGCGACGTGCTGTGGGTTCCTGGCGGGAGCCGCTAGGCCAGCTCGCAGCCGCGTAAAGCTCCATTGGCTCCTGCAGACCTTGCGGCCAGCGACCCGCGCGCTCCCCTAATCTACCGGTCCCGATTATGAGTACGGTCGCCGAGATACTACTGTCGAGATACACGATAGCCTGCGCTGCCGGGGAGCGGCGCCCCGCGGCGGGAAGTCGCGAGTGCGGCATCGAAACGCCGCTGATCGGCTTGCCTTGCCGTGCCCTGCGGTCTAGTCCCACCGGCGCGAGGCGGAAAGGACCGACATGAAGGTGCTCGTCCCCGTGAAGCGGGTGATCGATGCGAACGTGAAGCCGCGGGTGAAGCCCGACGGCTCCGGCGTCGATCTGGCGAACACCAAGATGGCTATGAACCCTTTCGACGAGATCGCCGTCGAGGAGGCGCTTCGCCTCAAGGAAGCTGGCAAGGCGGAGGAGATCATCATTGTTTCCATCGGCTCGGCTCAGGCGCAGGACACCATCCGCACGGGCCTGGCCATGGGCGCCGATCGCGGCATTCTGATCGAGGTCGAGGGCATCGTTGAACCGCTCGCTGTGGCCAAGCTCTTGAAAGGCGTGGTCGAAGCGGAAGGACCGGGCCTCGTCATCCTTGGCAAGCAGGCCATCGACGACGATGCCAACCAGACGGGTCAGATGCTCGCCGCTCTGCTCGGCTGGGCGCAAGGAACTTTCGCTTCGAAGGTCGAGTTCGCCGACGGGGCGTCCCCCGGATCGGTCAGGGTTACGCGCGAGGTGGACGGCGGGCTGCAGACGTTGACGCTGAAGATGCCCGCGGTCGTCACCACCGACTTGCGGCTTAACCAGCCGCGCTACGCCTCGCTCCCCAACATCATGAAGGCCAAGAAGAAGCCGATCGACGTGAAGGCGGCCGCCGACTTCGGCGTTGACGCCACGCCCCGGCTCGAGGTCCTGGAGACGGTGGAGCCGCCGAAACGGCAAGCAGGCGTGAAGGTATCCTCCGTGGCCGACCTGGTCGACAAGCTCAAGAACGAAGCGGGCGTGCTCTAAGGGATAGCTGATGACCACACTTGTTCTTGCAGAGCACGACAACAAGAGCCTCAACGAGGCGACGGCGAAGGCGCTGACCGCGGCGCTGAACCTTGGCGGTGACGCTCACGTGCTGGTCGCCGGAATGAACGCGGCCGGCGTGGCGGATCTGGCAGCCAAGCTCGCCGGCGTGTCAAAGGTGCTGCTGGCGGAATCCGAGGCGCTGGAGCACGGGCTCGCGGAGCCGCTCGCTGCTCTCATCGTCAGTCTCGCCGATTCCTACGATGCGTTTGTCGCGCCGGCCACGACCTCCGGCAAGAACGTAATGCCCCGCGTCGCAGCGCTTATCGACGTCATGCAGATTTCCGACGCTTCCGAAGTGGTCAGCGCCGACACCTTCCGCCGGCCGACCTACGCCGGAAACGCGGTGCAAACAGTGAAGGCTAAGGACGCCAAGAAGGTCGTCACGATCCGTACCGCTTCTTTTCAGGCGGCAGAGGCAGGCGCCGATGCCGCGCCGGTGGAAACCGTGCCGGCACCGGAGGATCCCGGCTTGTCGGCGTTCGTGGAGGAGAGCGTGGCGGCCAGCGAGCGGCCGGAGCTCGCGTCGGCGAGGGTCATCATCTCGGGAGGCCGTGCGCTCGGCTCCAAGGAAAAGTTCCTGGAGGTGATGCTGCCGGTGGCCGACAGGCTCGGCGCCGCCATCGGCGCAAGCCGCGCCGCGGTGGATGCCGGCTACGCGCCGAACGACTGGCAGGTCGGGCAAACCGGCAAGATCGTCGCTCCCGACCTTTACATCGCCTGCGGCATTTCCGGCGCCATCCAGCATCTCGCCGGCATGAAGGACAGTCGCGTCATCGTCGCCATCAATAAGGACGAAGAGGCGCCGATCTTTCAAGTTGCCGACTATGGCCTCGTGGCGGACCTCTTCCAGGCCTTGCCTGAGCTTGAGGCGGAACTCGGGAAGCGGGCGGAGTCTCAGGCCTGAACTCTCTCCCGATGCTCATCAAAATCGTGATAGCGCCGCTTCCTCTTTCCACGCGCTTGCGGAATAATCCGCTTTGGCGCGGGTCGGGAAGAGAACAGCTGCGATGAACAAGATTGGCGTGATCGGGTCAGGCCAGATGGGCAACGGCATCGCCCATGTCTGCGCGCTTGCCGGCTATTCCGTTCTCCTTCACGACGTGAGCGAGGAGCGTATCAAGGCCGGCCTCGCAACCATCGACGGCAACCTTGCCCGCCAGGTTTCCTCCAGCCGCATCACAGAGGATGCACGCAAGGAGGCGGTGGCGCGCATTCAGCCCGCGCTTTCTCTCGACGCCTTCGCCGATGTCGACCTAGTGATCGAATCGGTAGTCGAGAACGAGGCGGTCAAGCGTAAGCTCTTCAACGACTTGTGCCCTGCGCTAAGGCCGGATGCAATTCTCGCGACAAACACATCGTCGATCTCCATCACCCGCCTCGCCGCTGCGACCGATCGCCCCGAGCGGTTCATCGGAATGCATTTCATGAACCCGGTGCCGGTGATGGAGCTGGTGGAACTTGTGCGGGGCATCGCCACCGACGACGCGACCTTCGAAGCAGCCAAGACTTTTGCGACGAGGATCGGCAAGAAGACAGCCGTGGCGGAGGACTTTCCCGCCTTCATCGTCAACCGCATCCTGCTGCCGATGATCAACGAGGCGATCTATACGCTCTACGAAGGCGTCGGAACGGTAGACGGAATCGACATGGCCATGAGACTCGGCGCCAACCACCCGATGGGTCCGCTGCAGCTCGCCGATTTCATCGGCCTCGACACGTGCCTCTCCATCATGCAGGTCCTCTACGAGGGCCTAGCGGACTCCAAGTACCGCCCCTGCCCGCTCCTCGTGAAATACGTCGAGGCCGGATGGCTCGGGCGCAAGACCGGCCGCGGCTTCTACGACTATCGCGGCGAGGAGCCCGTGCCGACGCGGTAGTCAAGCGCCTGCACCTCGCGCCCATGGCCTTGACGCAGCGCAAACGGACAAATTCTCCGTACTCTCCTAACGGGTCGTGAAACCTCCGAGGCTAAGGTCGGTCGCGAAAGGGCTAGCTCGTGACTCTTGACCTTCCTACCTTGATGTTTGCCAGCGCGTTCGTCGCAACGATGTGCGGCTGCTTTCTGTTTTTTGTCTGGTCGCAGCATCAGGAGAGCCGTGCACCCCTATGGTGGGGCGCTGGCAACTTGCTGCTTGGCGTGGGGACGGCAGTGCTGGCGCTCGGCCTTGGGGCGCAAGTCGGTCCGCTTGTCCTCGTCGGGATCATGCTGCTCACCCTCGCACCCGCGCTGACCTGGTTTGGGGTCCGCGCATTCCACGGAAAGCCGAGTAAGCCCTTCCTGGTGGGCGGCGGCATCCTCGCCTGGATCATTATTGCGACGATGTTCAACCCGGAAACAGATGATGGAATTGTCGCCTTCTTGGCGACACCGCTGACCTACACATCGCTTACAGTCGGCTACAGCGCGGCGATCATATGGGAGCTCCTTCAACAGCGGAACGAAAAGCTGCGGGCGCGCACACCTCTCATCGTGCTTGTGGCGATCAACATGATCGTGGCCTTGCTGGCCGTGCCCAGCGCGCTGATGGGCCAGTTGACCATAGGCGAGCCGCCGCCTCTCGCCAGTCTGTTTGGCGTGATCCATTTCGAAGCGATTCTCTACGTCGTCGGAATGACCATCTTCCTCGTCGCCATGATGAAGGAGCGCAACGAGCTGCTGCAGCGTCGCGACGCGGAGACGGACATGCTGACCAAGCTTCCGAACCGGCGGGCATTCGTCAGCAAGGGGGAGAGACTGGTCGAGCGCTGCCGCCGAGACAAAGCGCCATTTGCCGTCGCAACGTTCGATCTCGACCACTTCAAGGCCATCAACGACACGTTCGGCCATTCGATTGGCGATCGGACGCTGCAACTCTTTGCTCAAGTCGCTACCGAAGCGCTGCGGCCCAACGACGTGATCTCCCGCGTCGGAGGAGAAGAGTTCACAGCAATCCTCCCCGCGGCCGGCCTGCAGGCGGGCTGCGCACTGGCGGAGCGCGTCCGCCAAGCGTTCGAGCAGACGGGAGCGGTTGTCGACGGCAAGCCAATCGGCGCCACCGTGAGCGCAGGGGTCACAGCCACCGAGGATACCGGCATCGCGCTATCCCTCATGCTGGAGCGGGCCGACGAGGCGCTCTACAAGGCGAAGCTTGCCGGCCGCAATCGCATCGAATGCGCCAACGCGGATTGCGCTGCCAAGAACTACCCTCGCCTCGTGCGCGTCGCCTGACGGACTCAGCTCTCCCCGGCGGACCCGTCGACCGCCGCCTCGATCAAACGCCGTCCGTCCTCGCTGTCCCATTCCGCCGGCCCGTTGATGTGGCCGAGCCGGCACCCGTCGCGATAGAGCAGCACCGTGAACGGGAGTCCGACGGCCAGGCCGCGTCCCTTCAGCGCTTCAAAGATCTTCGTGGTTCGGTCGGTATAGAGCGGCAGATGCTCCACGCCGACGCTTTGCAGGAACTGCGCCGGCCGGTCGCGGTCTCCCGTGTCGATGGAGACCGGAACAACGGCGAAATCCTCGCCGCCGAGCGCCGCTTGCAGGCGGTCAAGCGCCGGCATCTCCTGCCGACACGGTCCGCACCACGTGGCCCACAAGTTGACGAGCGCCAGGCGCCCCTCGAAAGCGGCAAGCGTCATCGGCTCGCCGTCCGCGCCCGCAAAGGCGAGCTCCGACAGCTCCTCCGGCTCTTTGGCGACCTGAAAGGCGGCGAGTTCGCCCACGGCCAGCGGATCAAGAGCCGCCGCTAGCGACCGCGCCGCCGCGCAGATGGCGCTGTCGCTGCCGTTGCGTTGCTCGCCGAGCGTCACGTATACCGCGGCAAACAGCGCCGCGACGATGGCGACCGCGGCGCCGCGGCGCCAGGTCTTCCTGATCGGGCTCTGCCCACCGGCCATTCGCGCGCCTCCTGACGAGGGATTATGAAGAACACGATATGGGGCGGCCGGTTCTTGGATGCGCCGGACGCCGTAATGGAAGAAATCAACGCTTCGATCGACTTCGACAAGGCCCTCGCGGAGCAGGACATTGCCGGATCGCGCGCGCATGCTCTGATGCTCGCCGATCAGGGCATCATTTCTACCGAAGATGCGGAGCGAATCGTCGCGGGTCTAGACAAAATCGCGACAGAGATCGCCACAGGCGAATTCACCTTCTCGCGCGCGCTCGAAGACATCCATATGAACATCGAAGCGCGACTGAAGGACTTGATCGGCGAGCCGGCGGGCCGGCTGCATACCGCGCGCTCGCGCAACGACCAGGTGGCGACCGACCTTCGGCTATGGGTGCGCGAGGCGATCGACGACCTCGACCGCGGCCTCCACGCATTGCAATCGGCGCTTGCCGCGAAGGCCGAGGCCTTCGCGGACGCCGTTATGCCGGGCTTCACCCATCTGCAGATCGCGCAGCCGATCACCTTCGGCCATCATCTGCTCGCCTATGTGGAGATGCTTCAGCGCGATCGTGGCCGTTTCGCCGATTGCCGCCGACGCCTAAACGAGTCCCCGCTCGGCTCCGCGGCGCTCGCCGGAACGGCGTTTCCGATCGACCGGGACGCGACCGCCGCCGCGCTCGGATTCGACCGGCCGAGCGCCAACTCGCTCGACGCCGTCTCCGACCGCGACTTCGCGCTAGAGGCGCTGGCCGCCGCGTCGATCACGGCGATCCACCTTTCGCGCTTCGCGGAAGAGATCGTCCTCTGGTCGACCGCGCAGTTTGGGTTCGTGACGCTGTCGGACCGCTTCACCACCGGCTCGTCCATCATGCCGCAGAAGCGCAACCCTGACGCAGCCGAGCTGGTGCGCGCCAAGGCGGGGCGCATCATCGGTGCGCTCACCGCCCTGCTGGTGGTGATGAAGGGCTTGCCGCTCGCCTATTCGAAGGACATGCAGGAGGACAAAGAGCAGATCTTCGACGCGCTGCCCGGCTTGTCGCTCTGTCTGGCCGCGATGGCCGGCATGGCCGCCGACTTGACGCCGAACACGAAGGCTATGCGCGCGGCCGCGGGCTTCGGCTATGCCACCGCGACGGACCTTGCCGATTGGCTGGTGCGCGAGGCAGGCCTGCCGTTCCGCGACGCGCACCACGTCACCGGGCGCATCGTGGCGGAGGCGGAGAGGCGCGGGGTGGATCTCGATGCGCTGCCGCTGGAGGCGATGCAGGCCGTCTGCCCGGCGATAACCGACGCGGTTTTCAGCGTGCTCTCTGTGGAGGCATCGGTCGCAAGCCGCACGAGCCGGGGCGGCACCGCGCCGGAGAATGTGCGTGCCGCGGCGAAGCAATGGGCAGAGCGTCTAGCCGGAGAGATGGGGGGTGCGTGAGCGATCCGCTCCGCTATAGTCGCCGCCAGGGGTAATGCATGCCGATCCGCACGTTGATCATCGTCATTCTCGCCGTAGCTGCGGTGACCGGCTGCGGCCGGCGCGGCGGCCTCGAGCCGCCCGGGGCGGCGGCCGCGAACGAAGGCGCCGCCGCGGTCCTGGCCACGGACGGCATTTCGCCGCTCGATCCGGGCTCGCCCGCCATCGATGAGCAAGCGGACGCAGACCTTACGCCTCCTCCGCGGCGCCGATTCTTCCTGGACTTCCTCCTTTAGGACCGCCTCCCGTGCATCACTTTGCGCACCTGGGTGGCGTGCTCCACGCCGAGGAGGTCCCCGTGCCGGCGGTCGCCGCGGAGGTCGGCACGCCGTTCTATTGCTACTCCACTGCAACGCTCACGCGCCACTACCGCGTCTTCGACGAGGCCTTCGCCGGTCTCGAGCACACGATCTGCTATTCGCTCAAGGCCAATTCCAACCAGGCGGTGGTGGCTACGCTGGCGCGGCTCGGCGCGGGGGCGGACGTCGTTTCGGAAGGTGAGCTCAGGCGTGCCGTCGCCGCCGGCGTTCCACCCGACAGAATCGTTTTCTCCGGCATCGGCAAGCAGGCTCCCGAGCTGATCTTCGCGCTGGAGACCGGCATCCATTGCTTCAACGTGGAGTCGGAAGAGGAGCTGGAGCTGCTGTCGGGCCTCGCCGATTCGCGCGGGCTCACCGCGTCCATCAGCCTGCGCATCAATCCCGATGTGGACGCGCGCACACACGAGAAGATCTCTACCGGGCGCAAGGAGAACAAGTTCGGCGTTCCCTTCACGCGCGCCCGCGAGGTGTGCGCTCGCGCTGCCGCCCTGCCCGGCATCCGCCTGATCGGCATTGACACCCATATCGGCAGCCAGCTGACCGACCTTCAGCCGTTCGACAACGCCTTTGCGCTTCTGTCGGAGCTCGCGGTCGAGCTCAGGGGCGACGGACACGCCATCGAGCATGTCGATCTGGGCGGCGGGCTCGGCATCCCCTATCGCGACGACGAGGCGACGCCGCCGCTGCCTGCCGCCTATGCCGACATCGTGAAGAAGCATATGAACAAGATCGGCTGCCGAGTCGTCTTCGAGCCGGGGCGGTTGATCGCCGGCAATGCCGGCATCCTGGTCACGCAGGTCATCTATGTGAAGGAGGGGCAGGACCGCACCTTCGTCATCGTCGACGCGGCGATGAACGACCTTATCCGCCCGACGCTCTACGACGCCTACCACCGTATCGGCCCGGTCCGGGAAGCCGAGGCGCCGGACATCGTCTGCGATATCGTGGGGCCGGTCTGCGAGACCGGCGACTTCTTCGCGCGCGGGCGCGCCCTGCCGCGTCCCGACGCGGGTGACTTGCTGGCGATATACTCCGCCGGCGCCTACGGGGCGGTCCAGTCCGGCACTTATAATTCGCGCCTGCTCGTGCCGGAGGTCCTTGTGAACGGGAGAGATTTCGCCGTGGTCCGGCCCCGCCAGACATACGAGGATTTGATCGGCCTCGACCGCCTTCCACCCTGGCTCGCCTGAGCGCGCCCTATGGGGGACCGGCGCCGGGCTCCGCCGCTTTCTTCCGCAGCACGCAACCAAGCCTCACGCCTTCGTGTGCCACTGTGTGGCCACGCTCGTCCGTGATACCTTGGCGCAAACTTGGTATGTTGAATCGGATGCCGTTGAGAGCCGCGCGCCGAAGCGACCGCAAGCTCATCCTTCTTGAGCGAGCGATCGACCGCGCGCGCTGGGCGCTGACCTGGGAGCAGCTGTGGCCGCTTCTTGTCCCTATCCTTTCGGTCGCAGGCGCCTATGTGGCGCTGTCCTGGCTCGGCTATTGGCGGCTCGGGGGCGACTGGCTTCGTATCGGCACCCTCGCCTTGCTCGGCTTGGCGCTTGCCTGGAGCCTGGTTCGCCTCATCCGCATCCGGCTCCCGAGCCGCATGGAGGCGATGCGCCGCGTCGAGCTGGTGTCGGGCCTGCCGCATCGGCCCGCGCGCGGCCTTATCGATACCATGTCGCCCGTTGCCGACGACGCCGCCGCGCGGGCGCTGTGGCGCGCCAACCAGCAGCGTCTGTATGCCGCGCTCCGAAACTTGCGCGCCGGATCGCCGCGGCCTGCGCTCGTGGAGCGTGACAGCAACGGCCTCCGATTCGTGGTTCCTGTGGTCCTGGCGCTGGCTTCCCTCGTCGCCTGGGGGGAGTGGACGACCCGGCTTGGCGAGGCCTTCTTGCCGTTCGGCGGTCCGACCCATGCGGTCGCCGTCAGGATCGATGCGTGGATCGACCCCCCGGCCTACACGCGGCAGGCCCCGGTGTTCCTCTCGCGTCTGACCGGCGCGGCGGCGGCGGAGCCGGTCAGGGTCCCCGAGGGCAGCAAGCTCACGGTGCGCGTCGTTTCGCGTGACCCGGCACAGGTCACCATCGAGACCAAAGCCGGCATCAGCGCCCTGTCCCCGGAAGCGGAAGGGCGGTCCGCGGAATCGGAGGACGTTATCCGCAGCTACGAAGCGGAGCTTGGACGCGACGCAAGGGTGGCGATCGCGCATGCCGACGGCGAGACCGCCTATCCGATCGCGGTGATAGAGGACCGTCCGCCGACCATCGCCCGCGGTCCAGTCACCATAAACCGGACCGGATCCTTCGCATTGGCGTTCGAGGTAACGGACGATTATGGCGTGACGGAAGGGAACGTGACCTTCGGCCCGGCGGAGGAGCAGCCTGAGGGCGCGCGGCCTCTCGTCGAGCCGCCCGAGGCGGCGCTCCGCATCGATCGCAGCCAGTCCCGTGACGGCACCGCGCGCGCCGATGTACGGTTGGAATCGCATCCCTATGCGGGACTTGAAGTCAACGCCGACGCTATGGTCAAGGACGCCGCCGGGCAGGAGGCGCGGCCTGCGGATACCGGCCACATGACGCTGCCCGCCCGCCCTTTCTACAATCCGCTCGCGCGCGCCTTGGTGGAGCAGCGACAGGTTCTTGCGCTCGACGCCAACAAGCGCCAGATGGCGGCGAATGCGCTCGACGCTCTAACGCTCGCTCCTGACCAGGTGGGGGATTCCGGCGTCTATCTCGGGCTGCGTATCGGCTACCGCAGGCTCATCAACGCACGCACCGACGACGATCTCCGCGACGTGCTCGACTACCTCTGGGAGATGGCGCGAGCCATCGAGGACGGCGAGCTTTCCGATGCCGAGGAGCGGCTCAACGCCGCGCGCGAGGCGTTGGAGCAGGCGCTGCGGGACGGCGCTTCGCCCGACGAGATCGCCCGGCTCATGGATGAGCTGCGACAGGCGATGCAGGAGTTCCTGCAGAGCTACATGGCCGAGATGGCGGAGCGCGGCGTGCAGAACATGCCTCCTATGCCGTTCGACCAGGACATGCAGACGCTGACGGACCAGGACCTGCAGAGCCTCCTGGACCGCATCGAGGATCTGGCGCAACTCGGCGACATGGAGGCGGCGCAGCAGCTCCTCAGTCAGCTGCAACAGATGCTCGATAATCTGCAGATGGCGCAGCCCGGGCAGATGTCGCCGATGGACCAGGAAATGCTGCGGCAAATGGACGAGCTGGCCCGCATGATGCAGGAACAGCAGCGGCTGATGGACGATACCTTCCAGCTGAATCAGGGCCGGCGCCCGGGCGACCGGGGCCAGCAAGGGGAACAGCGGGCGCTGTCGCAGGATGAGCTCGAGGAGCTGATGCGCCAGCTCCAGGAGGGCCAGGGAGGGCTCGCGGAACGGCTCCAGCAGCTAATGGAAGAGATGCTGGGGCGCCAGCAGGGCGAAGGCCAGGGACAGCAGGGTGAAGACGGTCAGGGTCAGGGCATGCAGCCGGGCCAGGAGATGGGCCGGGCGCTCGGGCGCGCCGGGCGCGCGATGGGAGACGCATCACGCTCGCTCGGCGAGCGGGCTGCGGGCGACGCCTACGGCTATCAGGGCGAGGCGCTGGATGCCCTGCGCGATGGGCTGCAGGGCAAGCTGCAACAGATGTACGCCAACCAGCCCGGCCAGGACGGCCAGCAGTTCGGCGGCCGACCGATGGGCAACCGCGATCCGCTCGGCCGCCCGCAACGCACTGAGGGACCCGACCTCGGGCAGAGCGTCAAGGTGCCCGACGAGATCGACGTGGAGCGCGCGCGGCGTATCCTGGAGGCGATCCGCAATCGCCTCGGCGAGCGCTTCCGTCCGCGCTACGAGCTCGACTACCTGGAGCGGCTGCTGAATCTGGAGTGAGCTGGCTTACGCCGCCTGCTCGGCCTCGTCGGCCTCGTCGACGCCTGCCGCTCCGCTTACCGCCTCGCGGATCTGGGCCAGCGTAAAGGGCTTGGTAACCACGTCGCGAATCTTCTCGGCGAGGTCTTCTGCGCGCTCGCGCTGGTCGGCGAAGCCGGTCATCAGCAGAATCGGCAGGCCAGGCCATTGTCCCGACGCTTCGTGCGCCAGAGCGATGCCGTCCATGATCGGCATCTTTACGTCGGTCACCAGCAGATCGTAGCTCCCCGCGTTCTCGGTCAGACGCTCCAGCGCCTCCACGCCGTGGCAGGCGGTCTCGACGTCATGACCGTCGAGCTCCAGCGCGCGGCTTACGAAGGCTCGCACCGAATCGTCGTCTTCCGTCAGGAGGATACGCATGACCTCTCCTCTACCCGGCTTCGCTCGGCGTGGGTTCGAGCACGCCCACATAAGGCAGCTCCCGCCAGGCATGGGCGGCATCCATGCCATAGCCCACAACAAAATAGTTCGGACAGGTAAATCCAACGTAATCAGCCTCGATCCGCGTCCGGCGGCCCTCCGGCTTGTCGATCATGACGGCGATCGCGGCCCGCTTGGCGCCGCGTGACCGCATGAGATCGTGGGCAAACTTCAGCGTCAGCCCCGAATCGAGCACGTCGTCGACGATAAGAACGTCGCGGCCGGAGACGGCGACCTCGATGTCGCGCCGAACCTGCACTTCGCCGGAGGTTTCAAGCCGCGACCCGTAGGAGGCTAGCGAGATGAACTCGATCTCCAGCCGCACGCCCTCGAGCGCGAGAGCGCGCACCAGGTCCGCGCCGAATACAAACCCGCCCTTGAGCACGATCACCACAAGCAGGCGGCTTGGCCCGCTCGCCGCGATCTCGCGCGCGAGAGATGTGACGCGCCCGGCGATCTCCTCCGCGGAGAACAGGCGTCTGACGCGCTTATCCTGAGTATCTGCCGGCGCTTCCGTCATTGCCCTGCCGGTAGCGCGGCGGCGGCGCCGCGCGGCAATTCCTCTCCCGGCCTGCGAAAGCGCACCGCCACTCGGCTCGCCAGTGGAGGCGCGCGATCAAGCGTAAGCAGAAATGGCTGCGCCTCGCCCGCCGCGATTCTGCGCGCCGGGGGATCGAAGCCCTCTGCCCGCGCCGAAACCCTGGCGCTATCGTAAAGAATTGCGGCGAGCCCGGGCACCGTCATTTCCTTGCCGGTGACGTTGCGAACCATCCCGCGCACGATGATGCGGTCACCTGCAGCCGCCGGCGTGCGGTCCGCGGCCACGTCCTCGATCGCGATTCCCTCCAGATGCACGGGCACGCCCATCGCGGCATAGAGTCCGGCCAGGTCCGGCAGCGCGCGAACGGCCGCCTCGCGACCGCCGAAGAAGGCGACAAGGAAGAAGACTGCGGCCGTCGCTGCTACCGTCATCGGAAGACGCCGCCGGCGCGACGGCTCGGGCCAGTAATCGCCCTCCACCTTGGCGGCCCAGGCCCGCTCGGCGTTGTCGGAATAGGTGACCAACGGCCGGCGGCGACCTTCGACCAAGTTGCTCTCGATATGCGCCTTCGTCTCGCGGACCAGGTCCGTGCGCCTGCTTCTCCTCGCCGGAGCCGCCGGCCACGTCTCGCCACATTCGCGGCAAACGATTGTCGCATGACCGCTGAGCACCCCGGGTTCAGCGGATTCGCTGGCGCCGCAGGCCGGACATTGGATGACCACGTGATCTGGTACGGCGAGGTCTGAAAGGGTCACGGGCCCGCTCGGGATGATTTTTCTGGCCCGTGATTCATCGATTGCTAACGTTAACGCCGTCTTAATGGGGGAATGGCGCGCGCCCGCAAGCATGGGAGTGAGGCTGGGAGTGATCCGCTTCGAGAATGTCGGCTTGAGATACGGGCTTGGACCGGAGGTCCTCCGCGATGTGACCTTCCACATCGCCTCGGGGTCCTTTCAGTTCGTGACCGGCCCTTCGGGCGCGGGGAAGACTTCGCTGCTGCGTCTTCTCTTCCTATCGCTCAGGCCGACGCGCGGCAGCGTGCGCATCTTCGACCGGGACGCCGCGACGGTGCCTCGCACAGTGATCCCCGCGATGCGCCGCCGCATCGGCATCGTGTTCCAGGATTTCCGCTTGCTCGACCATTTGACCACCTTCGAGAATGTCGCCCTGCCTCTCCGGGTCGCAGGAGCCGAGGAGTCGAGTTACCGCCACGACGTAACGGAGCTGCTGGAATGGGTGGGGCTGGGAGACAAGATGTGGGTGCATCCGCAGGTCCTCTCCGGGGGAGAGAAGCAGCGCTCGGCCATTGCCCGCGCGCTCATCACCAAGCCGGAGATTCTGCTTGCCGATGAGCCGACGGGCAATGTCGACCCTCCGCTCGCGCGCCGCCTGCTGCGCCTTTTTGTGGAACTGAACCGGCTTGGGACATCCGTGGTGATTGCCACGCACGATCTTGGCCTTATGGAGCAGTACGATGCACGCCGCCTCGTGCTGAATGGCGGCCACGTCGAGATCTATGACTGAGCAATTGACCGCTGCCCAAGAGCCTCCGCACCCGCCGGGTCGGCCTATGCGCCATCGCCGCGCGCGGCGCAAGCCGGCCGAGAAGATCCCGGCGACCGAGCTGGTCGGGCAGATATCGGTGGGCCCGGGCGGCCGGCCCTCACGGCCGAGCGCGCCCAATCCGATCGTCCCGCCGCGTACCGTCGCCCGGCGAACGCTCCTCACCCTCGTGGCCATCATGAGCTTTCTTGCCTGCCTCGCCGTGGCGGCGGTCGCCGTGGTCGCCGACCGCGCGGAGGGATGGCAGCGCCAAATCGCCGACGAGGTCACGATTCAGATCAAGCCTGCGGATGGCATCGACATCGATGCAGCCGTCGCCCGCGCCGTCGACCTTGCCACCCAGGTTCCCGGCGTGACCTCGGCCACAGCCATCGGCGAGATCGAATCGACCGCGCTCCTGGAACCGTGGCTCGGCTCTGATTTCGATATTGCGGAGCTGCCGATACCGCGCCTCGTCGCGGTGCAGATCGCCAAGAATGCCGATCTCTCCGCGCTGGCCGCGCGCCTCAAGGAGGAGATTCCGACGGCGAGCCTCGACGATCATGGGCAATGGCTGCAGCGTCTCTCTGCCATGGCCCGGGTCATGACATTGGTCGGGCTCGTGGTGCTGGGCCTTGTATTCGCCGCCACTGCTCTTTGCGTGGTCTTCGCCACGCGCGGCGCCATGGCCGGAAACCGCAACGTGATCGAAGTTCTGCACTTCGTCGGCGCGGAGGACAGCTATGTCGCCCGCGAGTTCCAGCGGCACTTCCTCCTTCTCGGGTTGAAAGGCGCGAGCATCGGCGGCGGTATCGCCGTTGGGCTGTTTCTCCTGGTCAGCCTGTTCGGCGGCCTGGAAGGCCCTACTCCTGAGGAGGCGCAGCTGCGCAGTCTGTTCGGCGGAGTCACCATCGGGTTGAACGGCTACGTGGGCTCCGCTTTCACCGTGCTGGCGCTCGCCGTGATCATCGCCATCACAGCGCGCCTTACCGTCCGCCGGACGCTGAAGGAAATCGATTGAGCGCCCTCGCCACGGTGCTGGCGAAGTTGCCGCCGCGGCCGTAGGCTGGCGGAACAGAACGAACGCGGCGCCGGATGGGCCGCAGCCTGGGAAACGCTCCGGTGCTGCTTCGATCGATTCTCTTCAACATCGCCCTTTATGTGAATTTCCTCGTCCAGGCGATCCTCTTCTCGCCAGTCCTGCTTCTGCCAGAGCGCTGCTTCTGGCCGATCGCCCGCTTCTGGGTGCGGTCCACATTGTGGCTGCACGCCACGATCTGCGGCATCGACGACGAGCTCCGCGGCCGCGAGAACATCCCCACCGGCGGGTTCCTCGTCGCCTCCAAGCACCAATCGTCATGGGAGGCGCTGCGGCTGGTGGAGCTGTTCCCGCGCCCGACCTTCATCCTCAAGCGGTCGCTTCTGTGGGTTCCGCTATTCGGCTGGTACTTGAAGAAGGCCCACATGGTCCCGGTCGACCGCGGCGGGGGCTCGGCCGCCATAGCCGCCATGACCAGGCATGCCCGGCAGGCGATTCGGGAAAACCGCCAGATCATCATCTTTCCCGAAGGCACGCGCCGCCCGCCGTTGGCGCCCCCGCAGTACCGACACGGCGTCGCCCGGCTCTACCGCGATCTCGGCGTCCAATGCCTGCCGGTGGCGCTCAATTCCGGCCTGTTCTGGCCGCGCAGGAAGCTAGTCCATAGGCGCGGAACGATCGTAATGACGATCCTCCCACCCATCCCGCCGGGTCGCGACACGGAACGGTTCGGACGGGAGCTGGAGGCGGCGATCGAAGCCGCCACCGAAGACGTGATCGCCGAATCACTTGCCCGCCATGGCTCCCTGCGCGGCCTGATGAGCCCGCTCTAGGCAAGGTCACCGATTATTCAACATTTTGTATCAAGAGCGACAACGCGCAGCAGATATTGTTGCCCTGCTCGGAGGAATCGATGCGGCTTGACGGGGCCGACTGCCTGCGGCTATTCGTTTGTTCCTTATATGTTCCAGAGTTTGGAGCCCGGTATGTCGTCCATCTCCTACGCCTCTCCCGCCGCCCTCGCAGCCGGAATTCCCGCCCGTTACCTCTATTGGATAGGTCGCTCGGGTAAGCGATATCTGTTCACCCGCATGGACCAGGCGGCAGCCGCCGGGCTCGAGAGCGGCGTGGCCATCGCGGTAAGCGGCGGCTGTATCGTATGGATTGGCGAGATCGCCGAGCTGGCGACCCTGCCGAGCAGCGCCCTACCCGAGGCGGCTTCGGTCTACGTGCACCTGCTGGCGTCCACGCTGGCCGAGCGGCGCGGAGCCATCTGGGACCTGCGGCCGCAAGAGACCAGCGGCCACCTCAGGTTCGCCGCCTGAGCCTTCAGCCCATTGCCGGCTCCTGGAGCCGACGGGCCAGCCGGTCGAGCGAGGCGTCGGGCATGCCAAGCTCCACCAGGTGGGCGGCAGTGTTGATGACGTAGGTGCGGTTGTCGCCCGACTGCCCGCGCGCAGCGGCCACGATGCGAAACTGCGTATCCTCGTCCAGCTTGCCGGCGTATTGAGCGTGGCCGCGGTCGACCAGATAGGTGAGCGCGGTCGCCATCGAGCCGTCGGAAAACCGGATCTCGCGCAGCCGCTCTAAATAGACCGAGGTTATCTGCTCGCGGCCGCGCAGATAGCCGACGACGTCGTCCCACGCCTCCGGCGCTACGCGAAAGGCGATCCCGCGGCAGACTCCACCCTTGTCGAGCCCGAGCACCAGGCCTGGCTTTTCCCTGGTCCCCCGGTGCACCCAGGAATGGACACAGAGCGCCCGGTGCACGCCAGCCATGCGCGCCATCCGGCGTTCCACATGCGGAAAACCCGGCCTCCAGATCAGCGAGCCGTAGCCGAAAACCCATAATTCGGTCATGGATGGGCACTTCGATGGGCGGCGTCGCCTAACAGAGGGGGTCGCGACCCGCAAGGCTCGGACGGAGAACGATGCGCAGAATTGTCGCCCTCCTCATCATTGTCGCCACCTTGGCGGTCGGCTGGTCGGTCGGTTGGTTCTGGCTGGCGGGCATGCTCGAACGCAACGCCGACACCGTGTTCATTGAAATCGCACGGCGCGGCGTGGAGGTCGACTGCCGTGATCGCAGCGTCATCGGGTTCCCCTTCGCCCTGCGGGTCGCATGCGCGCAAACGGGAATCGCGGAACGCTCGACCGGGACAACGGCGCGCCTCGGCACGGTGACTGGAGGCGCCTCGGTCTTCGCCCCGACAACGGCGCGCATGGACATGACGTCGCCGGCGTTTGTGGAATCGCCTTTGCTCGAGCGCCCCGCCGAGATCCGCTGGCGCAACGCGGGCGTCGACGTCGGCCTGGGGATGAACGGCCCTCGCGATGTGTCCTTTGACGCGGCCGGCCTTTCCGCCGCATTCGAGCTGACTGATCTGCCCGATCCGGGATTGGTCGCGGCGCGGGCCCTCGGCACGCTTTCGCCGACGGACGACGGCGGCACCGATGCCGCCGTGACCTTCACCGACCTTGCGCTATCCGCCAACGGCACCGCCTTTCCTCCGGTAAGCGGCAGCGCATCGGGGCAGCTCTCCGTGCCGCCGCGTGCGCTCCTCGCCGGCCGCGCCGGGCTGGCGGCGCCGATCGCGGCACGGGACATCGATATCGCTCTCGATAGCGGCGGGGCGCGCCTCAGCGCCCAGGGCGAGCTCTCGGTCGACGCAGAAGGAATCCTGGACGGCGTGATCACGCTTCGCATCGCCGGCGCCGAAGCGCTCAGCACCTTCATCGCGGCGCTCCCTCCGCAGACGCAGAACTTGGCGAACGCGGTGGTGGGGGCGCTCTACGCCTTCGGGCGCCCGACGATGGTCGATGGCCAGCCGGGAAGCGAGGTCGTTGTCGAGATAGAGCGCGGCGCGGCGCGTATCGGCCTGTTCGAAATGTCGCTGCCGCGTTTGCCGATCTAGTCCGGCTCGTGCGGCCGGCCGAAGTCCGGCGCGGCCGTTTCCTGCCCCGCCTCGATGATGCCCTGCCGAATGGCACGCGTGCGCGTGAACAGATCGAAAAGCGCTTCGCCGTCGCCAAAACGGATGACGCGCTGCAGCGCCGTCAGGTCCTCGGTGAAGCGGCCGAGCATTTCCAGCACCGCCTGCCTGTTGTTGAGAAAGACATCGCGCCACATAGTGGGGTCCGACGCAGCGATCCGCGTGAAGTCGCGGAACCCTCCGGCGGCAAATTTCATCACCTCCGATTCCGTGACCTCTTCCAGATGCGCCGCAGTCCCCACGATGTTGTAGGCGATCAGATGCGGCACGTGGCTTGTTATGGCGAGCACCATGTCATGGTGCTCGGCGGCCATGATCTCAACCGTGGAGCCGAGAGCCCGCCAGAATGCACCCACGCGCTCCACCGCTTGGCGGTCGGCGCCGGCCGGCGGCGTCAAAATGCAGAACCGGTGATGGAAGAGAGCCGCGAAGCCAGCCCCCGGGCCGGAATGCTCGGTGCCCGCGACTGGATGCGCCGGGACGAAATACACGCCTGCCGGCAGATGCGGCTGCATTTGCCGTATGACCGCAGCCTTGACCGAGCCGCAGTCGGAGACGATTGCGCCCGGCTTCAATGCAGGGGCGATCTCCTTGGCGATGGCTTCGCAGGCGCCAACCGGGATCGACACGATGACGAGGTCGGCGCCTTCCACCGCTTCGGCCGCGCTCGTGGTGTAGCGATCGCCTAGCGCCAGCCGCTCCGCGGAAGCGACGGTTTCGGCCCGCCGGCTCTGCACGACGATCTCGTCGGCTAGCCCGCGCTCCCGCGCGCCGCGGGCGATCGAGGAGCCGATCAATCCGATGCCAATGAGAGCGAGGCGGCCGATCCGCTCCGCCGGCTTATCCATCACGACGCGGCTCCGGACATGAGGTCGGAAAGCGCCGCGACAACCGCCTGGTTCGCCTCCTCCGAGCCGACGCTCATCCTGAGGGCGTTGGGAAAGCCGTAACCGGCAACCCCGCGCAGCACCAAGCCGCGTTCGCGAAGCATACGATCCGCCGCGGCGGCGCCGCGGCTTCCCTCCTCCGGGAAGTGGATGAGCAGGAAGTTGCCGATGCTCGGCGTGACGCGGAGCCCGAGCTTGGTGATCTCGCGCGTCAGCCATTCCAGCCATTCGGAATTGTGCGCCACCGCGCGTTCGATGTGCACGCGGTCGCGGAGCGCCGCCGTCCCCGCCGCAAGCGCCGGGCCATTGACATTGAACGGTCCGCGCGTGCGGTTCAGCACGTCGATTACCGCCGCCGGCCCATAGGCCCAGCCAATTCTCAGGTTGGCCAAACCGAAGACCTTGGAGAAGGTACGCGTCATCACGACATTGTCCGCCTCCGCCGCCAGCTCCACGCCGCTGCCGTAGTCGTTGCGCCGCACGTATTCGGCATAGGCCGCATCAAGCACAAGCAACGCGTTGCCGGGAAGCGCCGCATGCAGCCGCTTCACCCCCTCGTAGGGCACGTACGTCCCGGTCGGATTATTCGGATTGGCGAGATAGACCATACGGGTGCGTGGCGTGACGTGCTCTAGAATCGCGTCGACATCTGCCGTCTCGTTGCGCTCCGGAACAACCACCGGCGTGCCGCCGGACGCGAGGATTGCGATCTTGTAGACAAGGAAGCCGTGCTCGGTGATGACCGCCTCGTCTCCGGGCGTGAGGTAGTTTTGCGCCAGCAGCGTTAGCAGCTCGTCGGAGCCGTTGCCGCAAACGATGCGCTCCGGATTGAGGCCGTACGTGGCGGCGACCGCCTCGCGCAGGCTCCGGGCCGAGCCGTCGGGATAGATGTGCAGCTTGTCGGCGTTGGCCCGATAGGCCTCAATCGCCTGCGGACTGGGGCCAAGCGGAGTCTCGTTCGACGAGAGCTTGAAGACGCGCGCCGCGCCGCTCCGATCATCACCGGGCACGTAAGGCGCGATGTCGAGCACGCCGGATCGAGGCCGTGGTCTGCTATCGCTCATTGAGGCACCCATCCCCAGCAGCTACGCGACGCGCTCCGCCACAAAGCGAATAGGTTGACAATATCCGCCCACCTCTTCGTGCCGCGTCGCGGCCCCCGCGCCGGCAGCAATCTCGTCGATGCTCACGGCGACCGGGAGCTCGACAAGAAGGCGATCGAGATTCCGAGCGGCTACCGTACCGCCGCTGGATCGAAGTGCGGCTTCCATATCAGGCGCGCGACGCATGACGACGAGGCGAATGTCGGGAACGGGCGACTCCTTGAGCGGCGGTCCGATCACATAGGCGGGGAGGTCGGCGGGTCGGTCGGGAATCTCGATGAAGGGCAGCTTCGCGAACACTTTGGGCTCGCCGGCGCCGACAAGCCCCTCCCACCATGGATCCGCCGCATCGGCCGACACGACGGCGATGTCCTGCTCGGAAGCAGCTATACGTGCCACCGCGGCCTGGTTGGTTTCCGCTTGCTCCACCGGAACCGAGAAGCCGAAATAGAAGCGGATCAGGTCGCGCATGGCGAGCGCATCGGCGGCCGGCCCGGCAACCACCCCGAACGGCGCCTGCATCGCCGTGAACGCGGTTATGATCTCGCGCCAGATGTGCTCGACCGAGGCAAGCGGCAATTCGCCCTCATGGCGCAGCACCATGCGCCGCATCATATCGGCCTCGCGGTCGGGGCGAAATGCGGCGCCGGGCTTGCTGGTGCCCTTGATGCGTATCAGCTCCGCGATCACGCGCGAGCGATCGATCAGGAGTCGATGCAGCTCCTCATCGATCGCATCGATGCGGTCTCGCACAATCCGCAGCGGATCGGGCGCCGCCGTGTCCATTCGAGCCTCATTCCGGGTTTCTCGCCGCCCGCGTCATTAGCCGCCGCCTCCTCCGAACGCAAAGAAAACATTGGCGCTTCCGGACGGCGGCTTTAGTGGCCGAAGCCTTCCGCAAGCCAAGACATTGCGAGACGCGTCGATTGACGCGGCCAACGGGAGGAGCTATCGAAGAAGCTACGTGGTGATTTGTGCCGGCCGGCTTGCGACCACGTCAAAAAGAATCGCTAAAAGGCCGAAGGGGAAACCCCGGTCTTGTGCTTTCAGAGGGCGCGGCCGGGTTTTTTGTTGGAGTTTTCCCCGATGGCCCGCCAGTGGCATCCGGTACAAAGCAACGTCATCTGGCCATCAGCGCGCCGAGTATCGCTGCCGGCGCGCGCAGCGGATCGACATCGATGACGCGGCTGGAGATGGATGTCGGGCAGATCGAGGATCTGGCCCGCGCGCAGGCGGACCAGCCGGCAAGCCCCGTTGCTTATTTTGGCGCCGATGAGCCGCTGCCCCTCGATGCCGGGGTGTCGCTGTCGCCGTTTCAGATTGCCTACAAGACTTATGGCGAACTTAACGCGGACAAGTCCAACGCCGTCCTGGTCTGCCATGCCCTTACCGGTGACCAGCACGTCGCCAGCGCCAACCCGGTGACGGGAAAGCCGGGCTGGTGGTCGCTGATGGTGGGACCCGGCCGTCCAATCGATACGGATCGCTACTTCGTCATCTGCGCCAACGTTCTTGGAGGCTGCATGGGGACGACCGGGCCGGCATCGACGAACCCTGCGACGGGACGGCCGTACGGGCTGGATCTGCCGGTTATCACGGTCCGCGACATGGTGCGCGCACAGGCCATGTTGCTCGACCACCTGGGGATCGAGGGGCTGCTGTGCGCGCTGGGTGGCTCGATGGCCGGAATGCAGGTGCTGCAATGGGCGGCGAGCTACCCCGAGCGCCTCTTTGCCGCGGTGCCGATCGCCTGCGCCGTGCGGCACTCCTCGCAGAACATCGCGTTTCACGAGGTGGGGCGGCAGGCGATCATGGCCGATCCCAACTGGTGCGGCGGCAAGTATCTCGAACAAGGATGCAGTCCCCGCAAGGGTTTGGCCGTGGCGCGCATGGCCGCGCACATCACCTACCTCTCCGACGAGGCGCTGCACCGGAAGTTCGGCCGTCAGCTCCAGGATCGCGCCAAGCTCGCGTTCGGTTTCGACGCGGACTTCCAGGTGGAATCCTATCTTCGCCACCAGGGCATGACGTTCGTCGACCGCTTCGACGCGAACTCCTACCTCTACATGACACGAGCGATGGACTACTTCGATCTCGCCGAGGATTTCGGGGGCGTTCTGGCGAACGCCTTCCGCGGAAGCAAGACTCGCTTCTGCGTGGTCTCCTTCACCTCCGACTGGCTTTTCCCGACACCTGAGAACAGAACGATCGTGCACGGGCTGAACGCCGCGGCGGCCAACGTCTCGTTCGTCGAGATCGAGACCGATCGCGGCCACGACGCTTTTCTGCTTGACGAGCCGGAGCTCTTCGCCACCGTGCGCGGCTTCCTTTCCGCGGCCGCGCGCCGCAGGGGCGTCAAGTGACCGAGATGCAGCTCCGCGCCAACAGGGCGCACCCGGAGCGGATCGATCTCAAGGTCATCACCGGCTTCGTGACACCCGGCGCCCGTGTGCTGGATATCGGCTGCGGCGACGGAGCGCTCTTGATGCGGCTGGAGCGCGAGAAGCAAGTGGACGGGCGCGGTATCGAGCTGTCGCAAAAGGGCGTCAACGAAGCGGTGGCGCGGGGTCTTTCGGTTATTCAAGGGGATGCCGACCACGACCTAGCGACTTACCCCGACAACGCCTTCGACTTCGTTATTCTGAGCCAGACGCTGCAGGCCACCTACAATCCGCGCGTGGTGCTGGAGCAGCTCCTGAGAATCGGCCACAAGGTTGTGGTCTCCATTCCCAACTTCGGCAATTGGCGCATCCGCAGCCAGTTCGTGCTCAAGGGCCGGATGCCGATCACCGAGGACCTGCCCTACAGCTGGTACGACACGCCGAACATTCACTTCTGCACGGTGCGCGATTTCATGGCGCTGCTGAAGGAGATCGACGCGCGGGTGGAGAAGGCCGTTGCCCTCTACGGAAGCGGGCGAATGCTGAACCGTTCGATCCGCCTGCCGCT
>CAZARE010000380.1:0-13222 GCA_964487455.1 uncultured Propylenella sp. | reverse complement strand
TCGTCGCCGTCACCGGTCGACGACGGCAACGAGGAAATGCTCGACCCTATGGCGCACGCGGCCTTCAAGGCGATGACCCCGCACGAGCTCGCCGACATCTCGTTTCCCCGGCCGCGACGGTCCGCCCGGATGGAGAACCGGCGCCGGCAACAGCGACGATAGCGCTCGCCGACACGGCGACATAGGATGGACGACGGCCGCGCAAGCGGCGTGAACCGGCCGGGGGGCAGCAATGGGAATCGTCACCGACATCTTTCTACCGCTGGCGCTCGCCTTCATCATGTTCGCGCTGGGCCTCGGCCTGGTGGCCGACGATTTCCTACGCGTCATTCGGCAGCCGATGGACTTCTTCATCGGCGCCCTGTCGCAAGTTGTGGTCCTGCCCGTCGTCGCCTTCATGCTCGTCGCTTTCTGGCCGCTGCGGCCTGAGCTCGCCGTCGGCGTCATGATCATCGCGGCCGCGCCGGGAGGCGCTACCTCCAACGTCATCACCGCGTTCGCGCGCGGCGACGTTGCGCTCTCCATCTCGCTGACTGCCGTTATCAGCCTGCTCAGCGTCATTACCATTCCGCTCATCGTCGCCTTCGCGCATCAGCAGTTCATCGGCGGCGGGACGGGGGATATGTCGATCATCGGCACCGCGATCAGCGTGTTCGTCATCGTCACCGTGCCCGTCCTGATCGGCATGGCTGTCCGCCGGCTCGCGCCGAGATTTGCGGTGGGCTTCGAGCCCTATGCTCGGCGCATCTCGATCGTCCTGTTCGTGCTGGTCCTGATCGGCGCGATCCTGCAGGAGCGCGAGAACGTGATCGCCTATTTCGCCGAGGCCGGGCTAGTGACGCTCGCCCTTAACGTGGTGATGATGGCGCTTGCCTTCGTGCTGGCGGCCCTGGTCGGCTCCGGACCGCGCCAGCGGATCGCCATCTCCATCGAATGCGGATTGCAGAACGGCACGCTGGCGATCGCCGTGGCGACGCTGCTCTTCGGCGGCGGCGCCTACGTCATCCCGGCGGCGACCTACAGCCTCATCATGTTCGCCACGGCTCTGATCTTCGTGGCGCTGGTGCGGCGATCGGCAGTGGCGGACGCCGCCGCCGGCGCATGAGCAGCGCGTCGACCTCTCCTTAACGCGCCGGAAACCATGAGCCGTGCCCGTGGCGTCGTTGCGGGAACGGTGGCGGCGATGGAGATTTGAGTCTTGGACGGCGTATGGAGGCGGTCACACGATGCCCGTGCCAGCCTGGCTCAAGAACCTGATCGGCGACCGGCAGACGCGGCCGCAGAGAAAGCGCGTGCGCATCCACAGGCGCGAGGAAGAGCCGGCATCCAGCGGGGACATGCGTGGCACTTACGGCTTCGGACGCCGCGCGCACCGCCCCGACCCTCGCGGCCACTACCAGTTCGAGAACGACGCGAACTATTGGGCGCACCGCTCATATTGATAGCCCCAAGTTTTCCCCGCGTTTTCTGAGCCGCCACAGGACCTTCCTGACCTATGTCCACCGGCGTGGGGCAGCTTGCTCGACTCTTGCGTCCAATGCGGTCATCATTTCAGGAAATCGGGAGAGGCGGAAATGAACGCGCAGCGCGCGGCGATCTGCATCGCTTTGTCGGGAGCGATCTTAGCGGCCGGTTGCTCGCCGTTCTCCCGCTTCAGGGACGGCAAGGTGGAGACCGGCAGCATTTTACCGCCTCTCGAGCAAGCCGAGGAGGAAAGGCCACCGGCGGCGGCCCCGACGCTCGCCGCGTTCGAGGCAACCGAGCCTGCCAGCGGGCTTCAATGCTCCGGCGGCTACAATCCGCTGGAGGAAGGCCTGACGTTCACTGCGCCCGTGGTCTGCGAAGACGGGCGGACCGGCAAGGTCACCGCCAGGAGGTCAGGCGAGGGCGCCGGCACGCTGGCGTTCGACGGAGGCGTGAGCGTCTCCGTCTCGCTGCGCCGGGTGCAGGATGAGACCGAAATACCGCCGGCGGCGCCGAACCAGCTGCCTGCGCCAGATATCTCCGCCTACGTTCGCTAGGAGCAAGCAGGTCGAGGGCTCGGGCGATACTTGCCCCTACGCTGCGTGGCGCTCCAGCCTGGCGGCGATCGCCTGGTTCTTCAACAGCTCGTCGTGCACGCCCTCGCGCGCGGCCCGCTCATACGCCTCGGTGAGCGCGCCCGGAAACGAGGCGCCTTTTAGCCTCTCGACCGCCGCGGCGATCTGGCCGAGCACGATCCGCGCCATCTGCCGCTTCAGCGCGCGATCCGCGCCGCGGCTGCTGGCAAGCACCAAGGCCGCGGCCAGTTCCTGGCCGTACTCGCTGCCGAGCCGGCGAACTTCCTCGAACGTGTGAACGCGTATCGACATGGTGACCCTTCAACGCCTTGGCCCGCAATACGGTTGCGGGCATTCCTTGCTTCGGGGAGCTAGGGCATTTGCGTTTCCCGTCCATTGCGCTCGCTCAACCGAACGGTTTCTTCGGCCTGCGAATTCGAATGCGGTGAACAAAAGGTTGCCGGCACCAATCGGAGCGCATAGGCCCGGGCGAACCTCGACAGCGGCGGCCGATCT
Organism: uncultured Propylenella sp.; assembly: GCA_964487455.1. GTDB lineage: Bacteria > Pseudomonadota > Alphaproteobacteria > Rhizobiales > Afifellaceae > DASWJZ01. The sequence continues at coordinate 10,667 of CAZARE010000380.1, read as the reverse complement.
ATGCTGATAGAGGGCGAGGGGACCAATCATGCGCGTCGACGGCAAGGACTTCCGCACGATTTGGCTCGCCGTAGACGGCGAGAGCGTCGAGGTGATCGACCAGACCAAGCTGCCGCATCGCTTCGAGATTCTGACGCTGCGCTCGGCCGCCGACGCCGAAGATGCGATCAAGCGCATGGTGGTCCGCGGCGCGCCGCTGATCGGGGCAACGGCGGCTTATGGCATTGCGCTGGCGGCGCGCGCCGATGCAAGCGACGCCGGGCTGAAGCGCGCACACGCGCTCCTTCTCGCTAGCCGACCGACGGCGGTGAATTTGCGCTGGGGACTGGAGCGCATGCAGCGCCGGCTGGCGCCGCTCCCCGTCGCCGAGCGTGCCAAAGCGGCCTACATGGAGGCGGCGGCGATCGCCGACACGGACGTGGAGGTCTGCTCGGCCATCGGCGAAAGCGGCCTGCCGCTTTTGGAGGACATTCTGCAGACGCGCGGCGGCGAGCCCGTCAACGTGCTTACGCATTGCAATGCCGGCTGGCTCGCCACGGTTGATTGGGGAACGGCGCTTTCGCCGATCTTCAAGGCGCACCGGACGGGGATGCCCGTTCATGTGTGGGTGGACGAGACGCGGCCGCGCAACCAGGGCGCCAGCCTCACCGCCTGGGAGCTGAACAAGGAGGGCGTGCCGCACACGGTAATCGCCGACAATACCGGCGGACACTTGATGCAGCACGGCATGGTGGACCTCGTCATTACCGGCACCGACCGCACCACGCGGGCGGGCGACGTTGCCAACAAGATCGGCACCTACCTGAAGGCGCTCGCCGCCCACGACAATGCGGTGCCGTTCTACGTGGCGTTGCCGTCCTCGACCATCGATTGGCGGGTGCGCGACGGAATCCGGGAGATCCCGATCGAGGAGCGCGGCCCAGATGAGGTGACGCACCTCACTGGCGCAACTCAGGAGGGCGGCGTTGCCACCATCCGCGTCACGCCGGAAGGCAGCCCTGCGGCCAACTACGCCTTCGACGTCACCCCGGCGAGGCTGGTCACCGGGCTCATCACCGAGCGCGGGGTTTGCATGGCCTCGGAGGAGGGCTTGATGGGGCTCTTTCCCGAGGCCGAGGCGGCATAGCGGATGCGAGCGCGGTGGCCGAGCGCCGCGCCCGTATCCCGGTGTGCCGACGGCCGTATCAGCCGCCGTTCAGCTGTGCCCAGTACTCGTCGATCTGACGGTTCTGATCGGTCCTCTGGCCGGGGTCCCCGAACGTCTCGGGATCAACCGAAGGCGCGTTCTCGAACGTCGATTCGGGCGCGTCGATAACGAGCGTGTTCAGTCCGGGGGTGGCCCGGAAGTGACCCCAGGGTACCGCGATCGATTGCTCACCGATCCCGAGGAACCCGCCGCGCGCTACGATCACGTAGGAGACCTGCCCGGTCTCGGGGTCGAGCAGAACGTCGCTGACGCTGCCGAGCCGCTCGTCCTGAAGATTGCGTACGTCGGTCCCGGTCAGCTGGTCGACCGTCAACCGAGAGGCGCTCGCGACCTGGCCGACGGGCTCGGCGAGAGCGATCTGCTCCTGGCGCCAGTCCGTGACGGCGCCCGGTTCGACGCCCGCCTCCTGAAGACGCGCGGTGTAGTCCGAATACGTGTCTCGCAGCTCGCTCAGGACGTATTGACAGCCGTCCTCCTCGCCCTTCTGCGCAAGCACATGGGCCGCGCTATAGAGCGTCTCGATCTGATAGCGTGGCGAGTGGAAGCCCGACGCCATGATCCCCGCGGTGTCCCAGGGGCCCGCAGCCGGGGGCGGAGGCTCCGCGGCCGTCTCCGCGGCTGTGCCCGCAGGGGGCTGCGCCGGTCCGGGACCGGTTCCATAGCCCCACCGCGCGCCCCATCCTGCCAGCCAGAACTCCTCCTCGCTCATTTCACGCGCGAAAGCGTTGAGATCCTGCATGCACTGCTCAGCGACCTGCTGGTTCCGCATACGGTCCTGGTCAGTCTGGGCCTGGGCTGCCGCCGGATAGATAGCCGCCAAAGCGGCGACGAGAGCGGTTGTTATTGTGTATTCCCTCAGCATTGTCCTCTCCGTCTTATGGATTGCATAAGCGAGCGCCTGCACAGGCGCCCTCCCCATGCCAATGCCAGAGGCGAAAAATGGTTCAACGAAATCGGAGTCGCAGCGGCTCTTTCGCCACCCGCCTCAGGCCGGCGTGTCCGCCGCGGCCGTCGCCTGCTCGGTCTTGCCCACCAGCACGCGGTCGATACGGCGGCCATCCATGTCGACAATCTCAAATCGGAGGCCGTTCCAATCGAAATGCTCGCCGGTCTGCGGAATATGGCCGAGGCGTGCGAGCACGAAGCCGGCTAGCGTCTCGAAATCCTCGTCGCCGCGCATATCCTTGCGCTCCAGCAACCGCTCCGCCTCGTGAATGCCAATCATCCCATCCAAGAGCCAGGACCCATCGCCACGCTGCACGGCCGCCTCCTCCTGCAGGTCGGCATGATCCTCCGGCAGGCCGCCGGCGATTGCGATAAGAATGTCCGTCGGAGTAACGATCCCCTCCAAAACGCCATACTCATCCAGCACCATCGCCATGTGCACCGGATTCTCGCGAAACATCTCCAGGAGCCGAAGCACCGGCGTCGCCTCATGCACCACAAGGGGCTGGCGCACGGATGCGGCGACGTCGAAACGACCGGTGCGCGCCAGCTGATCAAGCAGGTGCTTGGTGTGCACGATGCCCTCGATCTCGTCGAGGCCCTTGCGCCCCGCCGGATAGCGCGAATGACCGCTCGCCGCGATCTCCTCGCGGATCGTCTCGGGCGGATCGTCGAGGTCGATCCAATCCACCTCAGTGCGCGGCGTCATCACGCTGCGCACCGAGCGGTCGGCAAGGCGCAACACGCCTTCGATCATGTCGCGCTCCGCGACATGGAATACCCCTGTGGTCGTGCCTTCGGCGATCATGCGCCGCACTTCATCCTCCGTCACCGGGTGCTCGCGCGTCTCCGGGATGCGCAGCAGGCGGACCAGCGCGTCGGTGGACACTCCAAGCAGCCACACAATCGGCGCGCCGGCGACCGAGAGCCTAGCCATGAACGGCGCGACAAGCGCAGCAACCCGCTCCGGGCTTTGGATGGCGATCCGCTTCGGCACCAGCTCGCCAACGACGAGCGACAGGTAGGTGATGCCCACCACCACGGCAGCAAGCGAGACGGGATAAGAGTATCTGCCGAGCGCTCCGTCCAGGGCTTGGCTAAGGGGCTCGGCGAGCGTGGCGCCCGAGAACGCGCCGGCGAACACCCCTACCAAGGTGATGCCGACCTGGACGGTCGAGAGGAACCGCGTCGGCTCTTCGAGAAGCCGCAGCGCGGCGCGCGCTCCGCGCACGTCCTGCTCCGCCAGATGCTCCAGCCGGGCGCGGCGCGAAGACATCACCGCGAGCTCCGACATGGCGAAGAAGCCGTTGAGCAGAATCAGGAAAGCAATGACGAGAAGTTCCCAGCCGGGCATCGGATCAGGCTAGCTCCCTGCCCTTTCCCGCAGCCCGGCTGCCTGCCGCGATTGGAGGTGGCAGGTGCCTCGGCACGGCTCGGCCTTGGCGCGGCCCCGGACGAGCCCCAGTGCCGAGGCGTGCGCCCCTTCGGATGTCATTAGGGTAAGTTCCCTCGCAACATATGCGGCGCAAGCTTACCTGCGATCGCATCCGGTATCGAGTATGGCGGCCATTGTTTTTCAGAGGCCTGAAAACCCGGCCGGAGCCGCCGTTCTTCTCTTGGAAGCTTGCGCGACCGCCCGATCCGGCAGGAATCGCGCCCCCGGAGGAGCGCCCCAGCCTGCCCTCGGGTCTTGCGGTCAGCGCGAGATGTGGATGCTGGTCAGGTCCTCGCCGATGGAGCCGAACGCTTGGCGCAGCGAGTCCCCGTCCGGCGCGTAGTAGTAAAGGCGCTCGCCGTCCTCGTTCACCGAAGCGCAGTCCTCGAAGATGCGCTGCGTCTCCCGATCGTTCACCTGAAACAGGATCATGTAGAGGCGGATGCTCTTCGCCTTCACCCGCTCGCAGACGGTGGTGATGTTCTCGTTCATCTGGCGAATGGACGAGGCCCAGTCGCGGCCGAGGCGCTCGTCGGCGAGGTGCCCGTAGCTCGTGTAGTGGCCGCCGATCTCGTTCCAGCCGTCGGAGAGAAGCACGAGCGCCTTGCGCGTATCGGTATCCTCGTAGGCCACGCCCTGGCTGAAGGGCTCTTCGGGCGAGAGAACGCGCCATCCCCACCCGAGACCCTGGGCGATGTTGGTGCCGGAGCCGGGATGCGGCTTCATCGCGTCGACGGCGGCGCGCATGCGCGCCTGGTCGCTGGTAAGCTCCACGATCGGGCCGGCGCAGCTCCTGTTCGGCCCCTTCGATTCGTCGTAGGAGGCAAGCACCATCGGGGTAAAATACTTGTCGACGTTGCGCATCCGCTGCATCGGGTCGCCGCCGGTCTGATCGCGCAGATAGGAATTGTCGTAGAGATACGGGCCGCGGCCGCGGACGTCCGAATCGTCCGGCCACAGGTAGGGCGTCCAACGCGTGACCGGATCGGCGCCAGGCACCGTATCGTCCAGGTCGTGGCCGCCTTCGCGCGCCTCGACGCAGCCCTTCCATGCGGCAGGCAGGCCGTCCGGCCCGGTCGCCCCGCCGCCGAGCGAGTCGAATATGTCGAGCCGGTCCACCGAACGGTCGAAATTGTCGAGCTGATGGGCGCCGAGCCCCTCGCCCCTCGGATCGAGCCAGCTCGGATTGAACGCCCGACCGCGAATGTTGACGGCGGTCACGAACGGAACAAGGCTCATCTTGACGCGGGATTCCGCGCCGGGCTCTTCGTAGAGAATGTCGACCAAGTGATGCGTGGCCTCGCGCAGATCGCCGATCTTGTTCCGCTGCGCCATCGAGCCGGTGTTGTCGAGCGCCAGCGCCACTTCGTAGCTGCCGCCCGAAGTCATCACCACGGTTTCAAGGTTGAGGGCGATCTCCCGGATGCCGATCAGCGGCATGAAGGCGGTGTCCATGGAGCCGTCGGACTCGACGCGCCAGCCGCCCTGGATGGACGTCGCGTTGAAGCCGCGGATGTGCAGCATCTTGTCGGTCGAGGGGCGGATCGCGGCAATGTAGTCGTTGACGAACGCGTCAGCGTCGGCGTCGGTCTCGGCGCCGCGCCGGGCAAGCGCGATGGCCGCCGAATCCATGGCGTTGAGAAGCTCGACCTTGTGGCGCTGATGCCGCGTGAAGTCTACCGCCCCGCCGAGCAAGCCAATGAGGGGAATTGCGGTGACGGCGAAGAGGATTGCGACGTTGCCGCCTTGATTCAGGGCAAAGCGATCCCGCGCCCGCAAGAGCACATTCCACATGACGGCCTCCGATATGTCTCGTTCTTCGGCGGCTTCCGCGCGACCGCCTTTAATACTTCGTTGACATATCCTAACGGCCGTTAAGGTGCGTTAATTTCAGCGGGTTTTACCGGCTATTTTGCTGTTAATTCTAATGATTTACGGTAAACGAGCGTCGGGGCTGGAGCGGGGTCCGCCACCGTGGCGCTGTCGCGACAAGGTGAAGCGTCGCGTCAAGGTGACACTGGAAATGCCGCGGCATTCGGGGCAAAAAGGGTCGAGACCGGCGGGAGCTTCGCATGTTTGACTACAGGTCGCACTTCGAGAGCGCGCTGGACGCCCTTCGCGCCGAGCAGCGCTACCGGGTGTTCGCCGATCTGGAACGGCGGGTCGGCCGGTTTCCCCGCGCCATCTTGCGGCGCGATGGCGCGGAGCGCGAGATCGTCATCTGGTGCTCCAACGACTATCTCGGCATGGGCCACCACCCGAAGGTGGTGGAGGCGCTCCAGGATGCGGCCGGAAGGATGGGCGCCGGCGCCGGAGGGACACGCAACATCTCCGGCACCAACCACCCGCTGGTGGAGTTGGAGGCCGAGCTCGCCGACCTGCACGGCAAGGAAGCCGCGCTGGTCTTCACCTCGGGCTTCATCTCTAACGAGGCGGCGATCTCCACCATCGCGCGCCTCCTGCCCGACTGCCTGATCCTCTCCGACCAGCTCAACCATGCCTCCATGATCGAGGGGGTGCGGCGCTCCGGCGGGCTGAAGCAGATTTGGCGGCACAACGACCTGGAGCACCTGGAGGACCTGCTGCGCGCCGGCGGCCGGGAGCGCGCCAAGCTGATCGTGTTCGAATCCGTCTATTCGATGGATGGGGACGTTGCTCCCGTCGCCGCGATCGCCGACCTCGCCGAGCGCTACAGCGCCATGACCTACATCGACGAAGTGCATGCGGTGGGGATGTACGGCGCGCGCGGCGCGGGCATCTGCGAGCGCGACGGCGTGATGCACCGCATCGACGTGATCGAAGGAACCCTCGCCAAGGCTTTCGGCGTGCTCGGCGGCTATATCGCCGGCTCCGATGCGGTGGTGGACGCGGTGCGCTCCTATGCGCCCGGCTTCATCTTCACCACGGCCCTACCGCCGGGGCTGGCCGCGGCGGCCTGTGTCTCGATCCGCCATCTGAAGGCTTCCTCGGCGGAGCGCGACGCGCAGCAGCGCCAGATCGCCGTGACGCGCGACCGACTCGCCGCTGCTGGCCTGCCGGTGATGCCGTCGGAGACGCAGATCATTCCGATTCTGGTTGGCGACGCCGAATCGTGCAAGGCGGCGAGCGACCATCTGCTCGAGGAGCACGGCATCTACATCCAACCCATCAACTATCCGACCGTGCCCCGCGGCACCGAGCGCCTCAGGATCACTGCGACGCCGTTCCATGACGACCGGCTGATCGACGAGCTGACTGACGCGCTGGTCGAGACATGGAACGCGCTCGGCCTTCCGCTCGAGGGCCCCGCCACGGTGGAGCATGTTGCCCGCCGCGCCCAGATTTTCGCGGTCTCGGGCGGCTAGCCCTTCCGCCACACCATCGCGAGGCTTACCGGCCGGTTGAGATAGGGCCGCCATTTCGGCTTTCGCCGCAACCAGTCCTCATCGATGACGCATTCGATGAACTCGACGAGCCGAAGTCCCGCCTCGCAGCCGGCTGCGAATTGGTCGCTGAGCTGGTGAACGAAGCTTTGAATGGTGACCGCTTCCCCGTCGGCGCGGTGAAAATGGGTGAGAAGCCCATTCATGAGGAAGTACGGGTGGTAGCCCAGCAGCAGGAATTGTCCCCTCGGCCTCAGCAGACGTGTCGCTTCGCGGTACACGGGTTGAAGCGTCGGCAGGTGCTCGTCGGCAAGCGACATGACGGCGAGCCGATAGCGCTCCGCCGGCAGCGTCGTGTCGGCGACGTCGCCTACCGATAACCGGCGATAGACGCGCTTCGTCTCCGCGATCGCCAGCATCTCCGGCGTGATGTCTACGCCGTCTACCGCATTAACGCCGCGCGCCTTCAGCCAGGCGCCGGTGCGTCCGGTGCCGCAGGCGAGATCGGCCGCCTCCTCGATGCTGCTCCAATCGATCGACGTCAACCTCGCCAGCAGCGGCTCATCGAGCCCGGCCGCGACGGTCTCCTCGTAGGTCGCCGCCCATTCGCCATAGCCGCGCCGGGCGGAGGCAACCGGATAGAGGCGCTTGTCGAAGTAGGATGCGTCCACCCTGGTGGCTTAGACGATCACATCGGCCGGCGCCAAGGGCGCACCGCGCCCAGGCGGCTAGGGGCCGCGCGCCAGCCAGCGCGCGAGAAAAGGCAGGGCGATCACCAAGGCCACAAAACGCACGGCATGATGCGCGGCCACATAGGCCGGATCGATGTTCATCTGGAGAGCGAGCACAGTCAGCGCCTCCAGCGCGCCCGGCGCGAAGGCCAGCAGCGTCTGGATGACGTTGACGCCGAACAGCAGCGTGACCAGCACGGCGCCGGCAGCCGAGAACACGATGGCGATCACGAACGACCCGAGCGCCGCTGTGGCCAGACGCGGCAGCAAGACGAGGTCGCCGGGCCGTAAGCGGCTGCCGGTGATCGCCGCCAGCATGATCGAGGCCGGCACGGAGATAAATAGGGGAAGCCGCGCCTCCACGACCCCGGTGAGCAGCAAGGTGGCGCTGGCGAGCAGGCCGCCGATGACCCAGGCGCCCGGCATCCGCAACTGCCGCATGACCAGCGAGGCGGCGAAGCCAGCAGCAAGAAACACGCCGAGGTTGAGCGGGCCCGCAACCTGCCTCTCCACCAGCGCCGGCGATCCGGGGGGGTGCCCGATCAGAAGCGCGAGCAGCGGAATCGTCTCGATCAGGATGAGCACGCGCAGACTCTGGGCGATCGCCACCTTCTTCATGTCGGCCCGCAGCCCCTCCGCTGCGGCGATCACCAGCGACAGCGCGCCGGGCACAGAGGCGAGGAGGGCGTCGGCGCGCGCCCACCCGTGGCGCACGTGAAGCCACCAATAGGACCCGACGATCACTCCGACGATGGACACACCGAGGATCGCGAAGCTCGCGGGCCAGGTTTGCATCTGCTCGAGAGTTTCCTGCGTCACGCCCGTCCCGGCGTAGACACCGAGAACGAGAAAGACCGGCGCGTGCAGGCGCCGAGGGAACGCTGTGGCGAAGCCGGCGAGCGACGCGACCGCCACGGCGAGCAGCCCCCCGGCGATCCAGCCGGCCGGCACGCCGAGCTGCTGCGCGAGGAGGCCGCCGCCGGCGCTCAAGCCGAGCGTCGCCGCGACGCGCAGCGCATAGGCAGGGCCCGGTCGGCTCGCCACCGGCCCTCAGCTCTCCAGCCACGCGCGCAGGCGACGCATCGCCTCACTGAGATCCTCCGCCTTGCGAGCGAAGCAGATGCGCAAGAACGACTCGCCGCCCGGCCCGAAGGCGCTTCCCGGGGCAATGCCGAGCTTCGCCTCGTCGACCAGCCTGAGCGCGGGCACGCGCGTGTCTTCCATGCCGTCGATCGCGAAGAACAGATAGAAGGCGCCGGCCGGCCACGCGAAGCGCGCGCGGTTCGATCCGGCAAGCGCGCCGCAGACGATGTCGCGCCCGCGGCGAGCGCGCTCCACCTGGAGCTTGACGAAGTCCTCGCCGTCTTCAAGCGCGGCAATCGCGGCGCGCTGCATGAACGCGGCTACGCCGGAGGTGGAGTACTGGATCAGGTTCTCCAGGACATTCGCAAGCGATTCCGGCGCCGATATCCATCCGATCCGCCACCCGGTCATCGCCCAGTTCTTGGAAAAGGTGTTGACGAAGAGAACGAGATCGTCCGCTTCCATCACGTCGTAGAACGAAGGTGCGCGCGGCGCACCGGTGAAGACGTAGCGCGTATAGACCTCATCGGCGATGATCCACAGGCCGTGCCGGCGGGCGAGCGCAAGGATGGCGCGGAGCTCGTCTTCGCGGGCCGTCCATCCGGTCGGGTTGGCGGGTGAGTTAACGAAGATGGCACGCGTCCGTTCGCCGATCGCAGCGGCGAGTCGGTCGAGGTCGAGGTTCCAACGCTCGCCGTCGAAATCGAGTGGAACGCTCACCGGAGTGGCGCCGCCAATACCGACGGCGGCAGAGAAATTCGGCCAGGCCGGCGTCGCGACGATCACCTCGTCACCGGCCCCGGCAGTCGCGGCCACGGCGATCTGGATCGCCTGCATGCCGCCGCCGGTCACGAAGAAGCGCTCCGCGGGGAATGCACGGTCGAACTGGCGCATGTGGTAGCGGGCGAGCGCGTCCCGGAGTTCGGGAATGCCGCGTTGCCAAGTGTAGAAGGTCTCGCCGGCCTCCAGCGCGCGGACGCTCGCCGCATAGATGAATTCGGGCGTCGGGAGGTCGCCCTCGCCGGCCCACAGCGGGATCAGGCCCTCACGCCGCCGGCCGTAGTTGAACACCTCGACGATGCCGGATTCCGGCGCTTCCCGCGCTTCGCGCCTGAGCGCCGACAAGAAATCGCGATTCATCGACTCGAGGTAGCGCAAGATAGATGCGGCAGGAAGCGCGCCGGGCGCAAAGCCCGCCCCCGCCGCGTTTCGCGAAAGCCTCCGCGGGCTGCTATGCGGCGCGCGCCGCCAGAAGATCGCGGATCTCCCGCAGCAGCTTGATGTTCTCCGGAGGAGGAGGCGCTTCCGCCGGCCGCTCCTCCTGCTTTCTCACGAGCTGGTTGAACCCTTTCACCAGCAGGAACACTGCAAAGGCGATGATGAGGAACTTGATCATCGCGTTGACAAAGAGGCCGAGGTTCCAGGTCACCGCCCCGGCCTCCTTGGCTTGCTCGATGGTGTTGTAACCGCTGTTCCCGTCCAGCACGACGAAGAGCTGGGAAAAGTCCACGCCGCCCACCAGGAGTCCGATGGGGGGCATGATGACATCGTCGACGAGCGAAGAAACGATGGCTCCAAACGCGGCTCCAATGATGATGCCGACAGCCATGTCGAGCATGTTCCCCTTCAGGGCAAACTCCTTGAATTCCTTGAGCATGGTCCGTCCCCTCCTTGACGCGGCTTTCTCCGCGACACGGCGGATGCTGGGACCCGCGCGGCGGCAAGGCAAGGATTCCTACCTGAGTTGCTGCGAGCCAATTTTCTCCCGGCTCCGCAAGCACAGGTCGCGAGCGCCCGATTGCGTTTGGCCCGCCATGGCGTCATCCTGCGCCAAGTCGTAGCGTCGGGTGTGGGCATGGCGTGGTTGTTGCCGCCGGAGCGGGACATCGGTGTCCTCGGGGCGC
>CAZARE010000379.1:0-2738 GCA_964487455.1 uncultured Propylenella sp. | reverse complement strand
GCGACATTCGTCGCCATCCTGGTCGGCCTGCTGCTCGCCTATTCCGTCCGCCTGTCGCGCCATCCGGCGGCGCCGGCGATGGTGCGGATCGCCAGCCTCGGCTATGCCGTGCCCGGCACCGTGCTCGCCGTCGGACTGCTGGTGCCGCTCGCCACCTTCGACAATCAGGTCGATGCGTTCATGCGCGCCGCCTTCGGGGTCTCGACCGGGCTTTTGCTGACCGGCTCGGGCGCCGCGCTGATCCTCGCCTATGTGATCCGCTTCCTCGCCATATCGGCGGGCGGCATCGAATCGGGCCTCGCCAAGGTGAGCCCGCACCTCGACATGGCGGCGCGCAGCCTCGGCCGCCGTCCGGCGACGATCCTCGCCACCATCCACCTGCCGCTTCTCCGCCCGGCGATGGCGTCCGCGGCCGCGCTGGTCTTCGTCGATTGCATGAAGGAGCTCCCCGCCACGCTGCTCCTGCAGCCGTTCAACTTCACGACGCTCGCGACCGCGCTCTACGGCGAGGCCAAGCGCGGCACCTACGAGGACGGCGCCATCGCGGCGCTGGCGATCGTGGCGGTGGGGCTGGTGCCGGTGATTATCTTGGCGCGGGTTAACGGCGGGATGGGATTGCGCCTGAAGCGTCGCCCGTCGAGCGAGGCATCCGCCGCCGATTTGGACGAGGCACGAGGTCATAGATGACGCGACGCCCAGTACGCGGGTCAGATCGCAGCTTCTAACAGCCTACCGATCTAGCTCCGCAGCACCGCCAGATCCCGATAAAGCTCCAGCGCCTCCGGGTTGGCGAGCGCCTCCTTGTTCCTCACTTCGCGCCCATGGACGATGTCGCGCACGGCAAGCTCGGTGATCTTGCCGGACTTGGTGCGCGGGATGTCGGCGACGGCGATGACCTTCGCGGGCACGTGACGCGGCGAGGCGCCGGCGCGGATTTTCGATTTGATCGAAGCGACGAGATCGTCGGTGAGCGTGACGCCGTCAGCCAGCCGCACGAAGAGCACGATTCTGACGTCGCCGTCCCAGTCCTGGCCGATGGCGAGCGCTTCCAGCACCTCCGGCATCGCCTCAACCTCAGCGTAGATCTCCGCCGTGCCGATTCTGACGCCCCCGGGATTGAGCGTCGCGTCGGAGCGGCCGTGGATGATGATGCCGCCGTGCTCGGTCCATTCGGCGAAGTCGCCATGCGCCCAGATGCCGGGGAAGCGCTCGAAATAGGCCGATGAATACTTCGCGCCGTCAGGGTCGTTCCAGAACATGACGGGCATCGAGGCGAACGGCGCGGTGCAGACGAGCTCGCCTTTCTCGCCGGTGACCGGCCGTCCGTCCTCATCGTAGACATCCACCGCCATGCCAAGGCCGGGCCCCTGAATCTCGCCGCGCCAGACGGGCCGCGTCGGCACGCCGAGCACGAAGCATGAGACGATGTCGGTGCCGCCGGAGATGGAGGCGAGGTGAATGTCGGGCTTGATCGCGTCGTAGACGAAGTCGAAGCTCTCCGCCGCGAGCGGCGAGCCGGTCGAGGTCATCATGCGCAAGCTCGAGAGGTCGTGCGTGTCGCGCGGGCGCAGCCCCGCTTTCTTCACCGCGTCGATGAACTTGGCCGAAGTGCCGAACACGGTCATGCCTTCGGCTTGCGCGTAGTCGAACAGCGCGTTGCCATCTGGATAGAACGGCGAGCCGTCGTAGAGCAGCAGCGTCGCGCCGCTCGCCAATCCGGAGACGAGCCAGTTCCACATCATCCAGCCGCAGGTGGTGAAGTAGAAGAGCTTCTCGCCGGGCGTGAGCGAGCAGTGCAGCCGATGCTCCTTCAGGTGCTGCAGGAGCGTGCCGCCGGCGCCGTGCACGATGCATTTCGGCGCGCCGGTCGTCCCGGAGGAGAAGAGGATATAAAGCGGATGGTCGAAGGGCAGGCGCTCGAAGATGAGTGGCCGCTGCTTGAAAGGAGCCAGATAGGCGTCGAGACTCTCCCCGCGCGGCACCTCGGCCGCCGCCTCCTCGGCGCGGCCGAGATAGGGGACGATTACGACCTTCCGCGCGCTCGGTAGCCGGGCGGCGATGGCTTTCAGCTTTGCCGCGATCTCGATCGGCTTTCCGTTGTACCAATAGCCGTCGCACGCGACGAAAAGCTTCGGGTCGATCTGCCCGAAGCGGTCGAGCACGCCGCGCTCGCCGAAGTCGGGCGAGCAGGAAGAGAAGATTGCGCCGAGCGAGGACGTTGCGAGCATCAGCGCGACCGTCTCCGGCATGTTGGGCAACATTGCCACCACGCGGTCGCCGACACCGATGCCTTGCGCGCGCATCGCCTGCTGCAGACGCGAGACGAGGTCGTTGAGCTCGTCCCACGCGAGCCGCCGCTCGACCTTGTCCTCGCCGCGGAAAACGATGGCATCCTCGCTGCCGCGCGTCCTCAGCAGGTTCTCTGCGAAGCTTAACCGCGCATCTGGGAAGAAACGCGTCTCGCGCATTGAACCGCCACGATGCATACGGCGCCCGCCCTTCTCCCCGATGACGCCGCAGAAGTCCCAGACAAAGTCCCAGAACGCTCCCGGATCGGCCACAGACCAGGCATGCAGCGCCTCGTAACCCGACAAGCGCTTCCCGGCGCGGCGCTCCGCTTCGGCGGCGAAAGCGGTGATGGGGAGGCTCGGCAGAGACTGCGGGTCCGGCGTCCAGAGCGGGCCGTCGTCCATCACGTTTCCACATGGTTCAGGCACTCCCCAGCATTGCCACAGCGA
>CAZARE010000378.1:0-3666 GCA_964487455.1 uncultured Propylenella sp. | reverse complement strand
CCTCGAGGATGAGCTGGGTGTTGGCGAGCCACTTCGTGTAGGGGTGCTTCGCCGCGATCTCGGACTTGATCTCGTCGTCGGAGATGATGCGGCCCTTGACCAAGTCGATCAGCAGCATCTTGCCGGGCTGCAGCCGCCACTTCCTGACGATGGTTTCTTCGGCGACCGGCAGCACGCCGGCTTCCGACGCCATGATGACGCGGTCGTCGTCGGTGACGACATAGCGCGCGGGGCGAAGGCCGTTGCGGTCGAGGGTTGCGCCGATCTGGCGGCCGTCGGTGAAGGCCACCGCCGCCGGGCCGTCCCACGGCTCCATCAGGGCGGCGTGATACTCGTAGAAGGCGCGGCGCTTGGCATCCATCAGCGGATTGCCGGCCCAGGCTTCCGGGATCAGCATCATCGCCGCGTGCGAGAGGCTGTAGCCGCCCATCACCAGGAATTCGAGCGCGTTGTCGAAACAGGCGGTGTCGGACTGGCCCTCGTAGGAGACCGGCCAGAGCTTGGAGATGTCGTCGCCGAACAGCGGCGAGGAAACGGAGGCCTGGCGCGCCGCCATCCAGTTGACGTTGCCGCGCAGCGTGTTGATCTCGCCGTTGTGCGCAACCATGCGGTAGGGATGCGCCAGCTTCCAGGACGGGAAGGTGTTGGTGGAGAACCGCTGATGCACCAGCGCCATCTGCGAGGCGAAGCGCGGGTCGCGGAGATCGGGGTAGTACGAGCCGAGCTGATAGGCGAGGAACATGCCCTTGTAGACGATCGTCCGCGAGGACATCGACACGATGTAGAAGCCGCGGTCGGCCCCCTTCGACTCTTCGTGCACGACCCCGGAGATCACCTTGCGCAGGATGAAGAGCCGGCGCTCGAAGGCGTCTCCCGGCGCAGTCTCCGGGCCACGCCCGATGAAGACTTGGCGATGCACGGGCTCGCTGGCGCGAATCTCCGGGCTGCGCGAAAGGCTTGAGTTGTCCGTGGGCACGCTGCGCCAGCCGAGCAGCGTCTGGCCCTCGGAGCCGATTACCCGCTCCACCACCTCCTCGAAATGGCGCCGGAGCTCGTCGTCTTGCGGCATGAAGAAGTAGCCGACGCCATACTCGCCACGCTCGGGCAGCGAGAAGCCGAGCTCGGCGCACTCGGCCTTGAAGAAATCGTGCGGCACCTGGAGGAGCATTCCCGCGCCGTCGCCGACCAGCGGGTCGGCGCCCACCGCGCCGCGGTGGGTCAGGTTTTCCACGATCTGGAGGCCTTGCCGAATGATCTCGTGCGAAGCGCCGCCCTTCAGGTCGGCGATGAAGCCGACGCCGCAGGAATCGCGCTCAAGGCGCGCGTCGGCGAGCCCTGGGAAACGGCGTATCGCCTTAAATCGCCGGCTTCGCGCGGAGCGTTTGGCGGCAGCGCACGCTTCCGCCGCCCGCATCCGCCGCGTCTCTCGTGCCGTCATCCGCTCCGTCATGGCATCCTCGCCTCGGCTGCCGGACCTGCGTTTCGTCCCTCGTTACGGGCACCTCGTCCTTGGGTCGCGCACCTGTCGCGCGGCTCGCTCGTTCTGGCCGTTACGGAGAGCTGTCGGCGGACTTCTACCGCCTTGCAACCGCTATGACCTTGAGTGGTGCGTCGCCCGCAACCTTAGTTCATTGCAGCGGGACCGCCAGCGTGGCGGCGCCCGACAAAAGGACAGGAACGCTGTCCCTTTTCCGACAATGACAAAAAACCCCAATGCGGACAAGCCCCGCCCGGTTGCGGCGGGACGGGGCCCGGCGGTGCCGGGCCTGAGGCCCTGCCTTATCCGGCGGGCTTCAGGTTGCCGGCCGAGGTCTTGCCGCTGCGCTCGTCGGTTTGCTCCTCGAAGGAGATTTTTTGGCCCTCGCGTAGCTCGTTCATGCCGGCGCGCTCCACCGCGCTGATATGCACGAAGACGTCCTTGCCGCCGTCGTCCGGCGCGATAAAGCCGTAGCCCTTGCGGACGTTAAACCACTTCACTGTTCCTGTAGGCATCGTGTCCCCCGGACAATCGTGAACCTGCCCGGGTTGCGCCCGGGGACGAGATCTGAGGAGAGCTTCAAGACCGGCGCGAGCGCCGATCGAGAAGAAGCGTTCCACGCCAGAGATCGACACCCAATTTTAGGCGCGAAGTTGGGGCGTGTCCATCATGCAGCGGGCCGGCCGGCCCGAGGACCGCTGAGAGATGCCAGCGCCTCCCGTTGGCATTCACCAGCCTTTGATTTCCTTTTCGAGCGCGCAAGTCTCCATATGCGGATCAGGCCGGAAGCATTGCCGCCGGCTCAAGGCCCGTCCGCCCGCGTCAGTCGCCCCCCAAAGAGCGGGCGGGCGGGTCCTCACTCCATCCTCACGGCCGGTTGAGCGCGCGTGGCGCGGCAGTCGCACACACGTAACTTCCGTTGTTTGAGCGCATGCGGCACGATCGGCCCATTGGAGCGGAGCATCCGCTCTCATCCCGAAATCGGAGGGTGAAGATGAAAGCACGTGAGTTTACCGCCATGGCTCTCGCCGGCGCGATGGCTGCCGCCCTCGGCAGCGTGACCAGCAGCGCGCCTGCCATGGCGCAGCAAATGGAGAAGTGCTACGGCGTCGCCCAGGCCGGCGAGAACGATTGCAAGGCCGGCGCGCACGATTGCAAAGGCCACTCCACCGTCGACTACGATCCCGCGTCGTTCAAGCTGGTGCCGGAGGGAACCTGCACGGCGATGCAGACCCCGGACGGGAGGATGGGCGCCCTGGAGCCCATGGAAAGCTGATCGCGCCACTCGCATCGGCGGTCGGCCTCCGGCCGGCCGCCCCAGACCTGGGAGCCGATACCGTGAACAACACCGCATCTCACGCGATGGTCGCTGCGGCGCTTGCGACCGCACTGGTTACTCTGGGCGCCCCCGCTTCGGCGCAGGAGCAGGTAAAGTGCTACGGCGTGGCCATGGCGGGCGCGAACGACTGCGCCGCGGGGCCCGGCACGACGTGCGCGGGGACATCGACCGTCGACTATCAGGGCAATGCCTGGAAGCTCGTTCCCGCCGGCACCTGCGAATCGATGGAGCTGCCCGCCGGTCGCATCGGCGCGGCCTTCCCCGACGACGAGTATCAAGGCCTTGCGCGCGATCTTCCGCAAGGAACGCCGCTCGACGACCTGAAGCCGGTCGACGGCATGGACCCCTACGCCTAGCCGGTGGGAAGCGCCGCGGCGCGTCCCTGAAAGGGAGACGGCACGATGGCTGAGAAGGCGATACCGCCGCGCGCCGGCGTGGGGCTGAAGCCGCGGCACTACCGCGACATCCTCGACGGCGCGCCGGACATCGGCTTCTTCGAGGTTCATGCGGAGAACTACATGGGCGCCGGCGGGCCGCCGCACCGCTATCTCGCCGCCATCCGGGAGCGCTATCCCCTGTCGCTGCACGGGGTGGGCCTTTCGATTGGAGCCGACCGGCCGCTCGATCGCGACCACCTCGACCGGCTGAAGCATTTGAACGAACGCTACGAGCCCGGCCTCTTTTCCGAGCACCTCGCCTGGTCGACCCACGACACCTCCTACCTCAACGATCTCCTCCCCGTCCCCTATACGGAGGAGACGCTGCAGCGCGTGTCGGAGCATATCGACGAAGTGCAGGAGACCGTCGGCCGGCAGATGCTGCTGGAGAACCCCTCGACCTATCTCGCCTT
>CAZARE010000377.1:0-6555 GCA_964487455.1 uncultured Propylenella sp. | reverse complement strand
CATTAGGTTCCACAAACCTATTGGGCACAGATATCTGGTGTGCGGGTCCATAAGATTTAGGGCATCCGAAGGTGTCGGCGTGGGGTGCCGGCGCTCCTCAACCTCGGCTGCGGTCCACTCGAGGAAGAGGGCGTAGCCGACAGCGAGCAGTGTCGAGCCGAGGAGGAACACGCCGATGAAGCCGAAGGCGAGGATGCCGCCGAGGAACCCAAAGAACCCGAGCACCACGGGGAGGTTGTTGGTCTTCCCAAGGACATAGGGTCTGAGGACATTGTCGATGGTGCTGACGAGGAGCAGACCCCACGCCGCGACAAAGATGCCCGCCCGACGCTTCCCTGGGCAAGAGTACGACATCAACCACACGGACTTCATTGTGCCATTTGGGCAAGGTTGAGCGGTGGCGGTTCGAAAGCCGCGGTGGGGCCCCGCATCCAATCCATTTCCACGGTGCGCATTTTCAGGTTCAGGCCCGCGAAGGAGGCCGCAGCCGCGTGTTCCCGTGGGAAAGGGGATGGAAGGATACAGTCCTGCTTAACGATGACGAAGCTGTGGAGGTTCTCATCGTCTTCGACCGTTATGAAGGCCGATACCTGCTGCACTGCCACAAGCTGGAACACGAGGATCACGGGATGATGATGAACTTCATCGTGTCGCGGACGCCTGAGCGAGCAGCGGCGATCGCCGACAACGAACGGCTGTTCGGCCCACTGTGTCTGGCCGGCGGATAGAAAGGACGCGACTGAACAACGTACCGGCCCGCGAAACGGCGTGGCGATTGGCGTCGACGCTACCGGCCCTGAACTGGGGGCGTGGATATTTTGCCACTTAGCAGTCACATTCAGATGTCTGCAACGCCGGAAGCCGCGCAAACGCTGGCACACTTCGGCTTCGCGCCATGAGCGGACGCCTCAGTCCAGCTCTCCAAGCATCACAGTACACCTCCTGCCGGCTCCATCGCGCGCTTCTGAGCGGCTATCCGGAAAGGCGCATTGGGGGCTCCGTACCCGCCATAGCCGCCTCTTCGCTCGACGATCTCGAAGAAGAAGCCATCGCCGTAGGTCTGGCTGAAGATCTGGAAATACTCTCCCGGCCCGTCACGGTCATACAGAATGTTGCCCGATCGAAGTCGCGCGGTTAACCCCGGCTCCAGCCCGAAGCGCGCCTCCAGGTCGTCATAGTAGTTCCCCGGGATCGGCAGCGGCCGAAAGCCTTGGGCGTTCAGGGCCTCGACTGTCCTGAAGATGTCATGTGTCGCGAAGGCAAGGTGCTGGACGCTGGACCCGAAGCTTTCGGCGAAGAAGCGACCGGCGAACGTCTTGCGGCCCTCAGCGCCGTTCAATGTGAGCCGAAGCGAGCCGCCTTCGCCTTCGATGACCTGGCTGCGCACGATCCCGCCCGGATCGACGACATCCACCATCGGCAGCTTCCTTGCCCGAAATATCGAGGTGTAGAAGAGGAGCCATGTCAGCATCTCTTCATAGTTCATCGTCTGCGCGACGTGGTCGATGCAGGAGAGCCCGGCTTCAACGGGCAAGTCCTCGCCGAGCCGGTCAAACTCGATCTCCCAGACCCGCGCCAGATCGCTTTTTCGGTCGGTAAAATAGATGACGCCGCCGCCGACACCGCGGATCGCCGGGATGGCCAGTTCCCCCGGGCCTCTCGGCTGCTCGAACGGATCGGCCCCTAGGATGCGCGCACGCGCGACCGTGGCTGCCGCGTCCTCCACCCTGAGACCGATCGCGTAGGCGGAGGTTCCGTGCATCAGGTAGGCCGAGTGGGCGAGCCCCTCCTTCTCGGTGTTGATCACGATATTGATGCCGCCCTGCCGATAGAGCGTCACGTTCTTGTTCTTGTGCCGGGCCGCTTCGGCAAACCCCATCGACTGCAACATCGAGGCGAGCGTTCCGGCCTCGGCTTCGGAGGCGGCGAACTCGACGAACTCAACGCCTTCCACAACTATTCGGTCGGGCATGGCGGGGACGTCGATTGCGATCCCCGGCTCCGTGCGAGCGACCTGGTCCATGAGGTATAGAAGCGAACGACGCCCGTCGATTGCGATGGACTTCGGAGAGCCGCCGCGAAACTGGTCGTTGAATATCTCCAACGACAGCGGCCCGTCATAGCCTGTCGCGGCCACCGCGCGCATGAAGTTTACGACCGGCAGGTCGCCCTCGCCCGGCATGTTGCGGAAGTGCCTGCTCCAGTAGAGGAGGTCCATGTCGATCAGCGGCGCATCGGCAAGCTGCACGATGAATATCCTGTCGCCGGGGATCGACCGGATCGAGTTCACGTCGATCTTGCGCGCGAGGGTGTGGAAGGAATCGAGGACCAGCCCGACGTTCGGATGATCGGCACGGCGGACGATCTCCCAGGCATCGCGGTGATCGTTGATATGGCGTCCCCAGGCGAGCGCTTCGTAGCCAACCCGCAGGCCCCGCCGCCCGGCGCGCTCGCCGAGCTCGCGGAAGTCGTCTGCGGCCCGATCGATCCCGCCGAGCGAGGCCGGCGACACGTTGGAGCAGACGAGCATGAGGTCGGTGCCGAGCTCCTGCATGAGATCGAACTTGCGCTCGGCGCGATCGAATGCCTGCGACCGGTGCGGCTCGGGCATGCCCTCGAAATCGCGGAAGGGCTGGAACACCGTGATCTCAAGGCCGCATTCCCGGACAAGCCGGCCGACCTCGGCAGGCGACCCATCGAAAGCCAGGAAGTCGTTCTCGAAGATCTCCACGCCGTCGAAGCCGGCCGCGGCGATCGCGGCAAGCTTCTCGCGGAGGTCGCCGCTGATCGAAACGGTCGCGATCGACGTTCTCACCGGCTCACTCGCAACGGACATGCCGCACGACCATTTCGACGACTGCCTGGCGCAGGGACGCCAGAGACCTCTTCGATCCGAGATCGCGCCTGAATATCTTCGAGAATGTGGCGCGGTTCGAGACATTGAAGAAGCAGAGCGCGCTGATCTGCCAATGCAGCTCGACCGGGTCGAGCCCGAGGCGGAAGACGCGCTGCGCAACGCCGCGGTCATAGAGTTCCCGCACCGCATCGATGGCCGTGACGTTGAGCTTCTGGATCACCGGCGACTTCGCCAAGTACTCGCCGTGGTGGATATTCTCGATCATCACCAGGCGGATAAAGGCCTCATTGCTGTTGTGGTGGTCGAACGTGAAGCGGACAAGCTTCTCCAGCGCTTCGAGCGGAGGCAGATCCTGCAGGTCGAGCGCCGCCTCGGTGGCGCGCACCTTGCTGTAGGCGTTCTCCAGGACCTGCAGATAAAGCCCGTCCTTGTCACCGAAATAATAGTAGATCATCCGCTTGCTGGACCTGGTCTTCGCAGCGATCTCATCTATGCGCGCGCCCGAAAGGCCGTTCTCCGCAAACTCCTTCGTGGCGACTTCGATGATGTTGCGCTTCGTGCCCTCCGGATCGTTGGTGCGGCCCGGCGCTCCTGTTCTTGCGGTTGTCCCTGCATCCATCGACCAGGACCCTTCTCTCTCGCGGCTCTGCCATAATTGACTATACGAACTGGTTCGTCCATCTTCGATGTTCGTCGAGCGTTCCATACAGCGAACGCTTCAGGAGCAAAAGGTGGCCGCGAGCAGCGCTGCTGCCGATGACGGGTGCGGCACGTTGAGCATCGACGCCACAGCCGACGCGAAAGGCGATTCGGCGACTGCCGGAGCGCGGTTGGTCCTGCGCGCCGGGTTGTTGGGACGCGGCATCGAGGCATCACGCTCCCCCCGCATGCACACGGCCGAAGGCGCCCGTCTGGGACTACGCTACGAGTACCGGCTGTTCGATTTCGATGGGCTCGGGCTGGGGGACGTCGAGCTGCCGAGCCTCGTGAGGGAGCTGCAGCGGGAAGGGTATTCCGGGCTTAACATCACGCACCCCTTCAAGGAGCGGGTCATCCCCGTGCTCGACGGTCTGTCTCCCGACGCTGGCGCGATCGGGGCCGTGAACACGGTCGTGTTCCGGCAAGACGAGGCGATCGGATACAACACGGACTGCTGGGGCTTCGCGGAGAGCTTCCGGCGCGGGCTCGAACAGCCGCGGCTGGAAGAGGTTGTCCTTGTCGGCGCGGGCGGGGCTGGCATGGCCGTTGCGAAAGCGCTTCTCGATCTGGGAGTGCGGAAGCTGAAGATCTTCGATACTGACCGCACGCGTGCTTCGCGCCTGATCGAGCGCCTGAGCGCCCGACACGGGCGCGTGGCTGACGTGTCGAGCCTGAAGGAGGCACTGCCTGGCGCGGACGGCCTGGTGAACGCAACACCGGTCGGGATGGCCAAGTATCCGGGCATGCCGGTCGAGCCGGATTCGCTCCGGCCCGGATTGTGGGTCGCAGACATCGTCTACTTTCCCGCCGAGACCGAGCTCCTCAGGGCCGCTCGGGCCGCTGGATGCCAGACACTCTCCGGCGAGGCGATGGCAATCTTCCAAGCTGTGATGGCCTTCGAGCTGATTACCGGCGTTGCGCCGGACGCGGAGGAGATGGCGCACCACTTCCGTGGTTGAAGAAGCGACTCCGTGGAACGGTGATTTGACATAAACGAACTATTTCGTCCATATTTGCAGCAAGTCCAAGAGCCGGCCGGGAGGGGCCGCTACAAACGGGAGGACAGACATGAAGCTTTGCATCAACCGCCGCGTCGCGATCATCGGCGGCGCCATGCTCGCCGCTGCCGGCCTGAGCACAGGATCGATGGCGCAGGACAAGCCCGTCCTGAAGTTCTCGGCGGTCTTCAGCGACACGGACATCCGCGCCGAGGCGATGAACATGCTTGGCGAAGCGCTCGCGGAGGATTTCACCTTCGAGCCGCATTACGGCGCGACCCTCTTCAAGCAGGGGACCGAGCTCGTGGCGCTGCAGCGCGGCAACCTGGAGACCGGCATCGTCGCCCCGCAGGATATCGCCAACCAGCTTCCCGCCTGGTCGCTCCTGACGGCTGCCTATCTCTTTCGCGACGCGGAGCACCTGAAGACTTTCTTTGAGAGCGAGCCCGGGCAGGAGATGGTTCAGATGGCCGAGGACCAGCTCGGCATCCATATCGTCGCGCCCGTCTATTTCGGCGCGCGCCAAGTGAACCTGAAGCCCGACAAGGAGATCAGGACGCCGGCCGACATGGCGGGGATCAAGCTGAGGATGCCCGGCGGCGACGCCTGGCAGTTCCTGGGCACTGCGCTCGGCGCCAATCCCACCCCGATGGCATACGCGGAGGTCTACACGGGGCTTCAGACCGGCGCCATCGACGGACAGGACAATCCCCTGCCCAACGACTACAACATGAAGTTCTACGAGGTGACCTCGCAAATCGTGCTGACGAGCCACCTGATCGGCTACGATCTGTTCGTCGTCTCAAAGGAGACGTGGGATTCCCTCTCGCCCGAGCAGCAGCAGGCGCTGGAGACGGAGGTCCAGAAGGCGATCGACTGGAGCACGCAGAAGCACCTCGACCGCGAAGCGGAGCTCGTGCAGTTCTTCAAGGACGAGGGCCTGAAGGTCTACGAGCCGGACCTCGACGCCTTCCGCGAGCATGCCCAGCAGATGTACTTGGAGTCCGATTTCGCCAAGGACTGGCCCGAAGGGATGCTGGACAAGATCAACGCGCTTTAGTCTCCTTTCCCTATGACCGAAGGCCATCGGCCCTGAATGGCCGGTGGCCTTCGTCTGTCCGCCCGGTGGAAGTGGGAGCCGAGAAGCGAAGCGAGCCGCCGATGCCGGGTTCCTTCAGAATGCTTGCATCCTGGATGCGGCGGTGCGCCGAGATCGTCGCCGTCGCCCTGCTGGCGACGGTCTTCGTCTCGTTCATCCTGCAGATCGTGTTCCGCTACGTCCTCGGCTGGCCGGTGGGATGGACGCTCGAGGTCAGCACCCTCGCCTGGATGTGGCTGGTGCTTTGGGGGGCGGCGTTCGTTGTCACCGAGCGGGACGAGATCCGTTTCGACATTCTCTACGGCTCCGTCCCGGAGTGGGTGCGGCGAGGCTTCGCGATCGTGACCGCCCTGGCGCTCGCCGGCTTGTTCTTATGGTCCCTCCCCGCCGTGGTGGACTACGTCACCTTCATGCGGGTGGAGCGGGCGTCCTATATCGGCGTGCCGCTCGACTACCTGTTCTCCGTCTACGTGCTCTTCGCAGCGGCGCTGATCGTCCGCTACCTCTGGCTTAGCTGGAAGGCGATCCGGGGCGAGGTGCCCGATCTCACCGATCCCTCGCATCTGAGGGACGAATGAGCTTCATCAGCCCCTTCTCGCTGTGCCTTGCGTCGATCGTCGCGCTTGCCGTCATGGGCCTGCCGATCGGCTACGCCATGATAAGCGGCTCGATCGTCTACCTGCTGATGGAGGGGCAGGACCTGAGCATTGCCGCGGAGCAACTGCTGCAGGGTCTGCGCGGCAGCTTCGTGCTCCTCGCCATACCGCTCTTCATCCTCTCGGCCGAGCTCATGAACGTCGGCAGCCTGTCGAACCGGCTACTCGGCTTCTGCAACGCGATCGTCGGCCGGTTCCGCGGCGGGCTTGGCCACGTCAACGTCGTGCAGAGCGTGATCTTCGCGG
>CAZARE010000376.1:0-4515 GCA_964487455.1 uncultured Propylenella sp. | reverse complement strand
AAGGGAGCAGAAACTCCGATACGTCGGCAAAATAATCGCATTTTCATCAACTATTTCACCTTATCCTCATCGGTCCTGGGCTACTCGCAGATCGGAAGGTTGGATGCGAGGCATGCAGCACCCGATGACGGCATCCGCTCTGGAACGTCAATCCTGGGACGTTGGATGGCATGCCCGGACCGTAGGGCTGGCGCTCGGCGCCGGGGTCGTCGGCCTGGGCGTGGGCGCCTATTCCCTTGGGGATCAGGCCCCGCTGGCCGCGATCGTCACTGCCAGTCTCGCGCTCGGAGCGCTCATCTGCTTTGCCGCGGGCCGGATGGCGAGCCGCCTCGAGCGGACGCAGTCGGACCTTGCGGGCGCCCTCCAAGATCTCCGCGCCACGGAAGAAACGGCCGAAGCCAGGATCGCCCGCCTGCACGTCGCGGTCAGCAACATGTCCCAGGGCCTGTGCATGTTCGGGCCCGACCGCAGGCTCATCCTTTCGAACACCCGCTACGCCGACCTCTACGGCCTGCCGCACGACCTGGTGCAGCCGGGGATGACGGTGCCGGAGATCGTCAAGCATCGCATCGCCGCCGGCAACGTCCCGGCGATGGGGGAAGCCGAGTATGCGGCGATTATGGCGGCCATCGCCGAGCGCGGCGAGCCGGCGGAGACGATCGTCGAGCAGACCGACGGCCGTGTCTTCCTGCTCGGTTACGTGCCGCTCAGGGACGGCGGCTGGGTCGCCACCCACCAGGACATCACCGATCGCCGGCGGGCCGAAGCCAAGATCGCTCACATGGCGCGGCACGATGCGCTCACCGACCTGCCCAACCGGGCGTCCTTCCACGAGGCCCTGGAGGACTCCCTCGGGCGCGTTCAGCGCGGCGAGCGTCTTGCCGTTCTCTGCCTTGACCTCGACCGGTTCAAGACGGTGAACGACACGCTGGGCCACTATATCGGCGACCTGCTGCTGCTCGAGGTCGCGAAGCGCCTGAAACGCTGCATCCGCGGCGCTGATACGGTCGCGCGGCTGAGCGGCGACGAATTCGCCATCGTGCAGGTGGGAACCGAGCCGTCCACGGATGCCGCCGCGCTGGCACAGCGCATCATCGAGGAGATCGAGCATCCCTACGAGCTCGAGGGCCATCAGGTGGTCGTCGGCACCAGCATTGGCATTGCCCTGGCGCCCGGCGACGGGTCCGAGCCCGACCGCCTGATGAAGAGCGCCGACATGGCGCTTTACCGCGCCAAAGCCGACGGCCGCGGCACCTACCGGTTCTTCGAGCCGCAAATGGACGCACAGATCCAGGCGCGGCGCGCGCTCGAGACAGACCTGCGCAGCGCTCTGGCGAACCGCGAGTTCGAGCTCCACTACCAGCCGATCGTCGACGCCGGGAGCGGGCTCATTACGGGGCTGGAGGCGCTGATCCGTTGGAACAGCCCGACCCGCGGCTCCGTCCAGCCCAGCGAGTTCATCCAGCTCGCTGAGGAGATCGGACTGATCGTTCCGATGGGCGAATGGGTGCTCCGACGTGCGTGCATCGACGCGGCGACATGGCCGAATGACGCCAAGGTGGCAGTCAACCTTTCGCCTGTGCAGCTCAGAACCGGCAACATCGTGTCGACCATCAAGGCTGCGCTTGCCGACAGCGGATTGGCGCCCCACCGGCTTGAGCTCGAGATCACCGAAACAGTGTTGATGCAGGATAGCGCTTCCACGCTGCGCAAGCTTCATCAACTGCGCCGCCTCGGCACCAAGATCTCGATGGACGATTTCGGCACTGGCTATTCCTCGCTGAGCTACCTCAGGAAATTCCCCTTCGACCGCATCAAGATCGACCGCTCCTTCATCCAGGACATGAACCAGCACGACGACAGCTTTGCCATCGTGCGGGCCGTCTCGGCGCTCGGCCGCAGCTTGGGGATGGCGACCACCGCAGAGGGTGTGGAGACGGCCGAGCAGCTGGAGCGGATCCGTGCGGAAGGATGCACCGAGGCGCAGGGCTTCCTTTTCAGCGCTCCCCGTCCCGCCAGCGAGATCGCCCGATTGCTGCGCGACCGCAGCTACGAAGTGCGCGCCGTCGCCTAGGCTTTGGAGGCGGGATCAGCCGCAGCCGCGACGCGACACGCCCTCCCGCTCCGCGTGCAAACTGGCCTCTATACGTCTCGTTAAGCTTCTCGCCTAACCTCGTCTTCATGGCTTTTGCGTTTATTGCGGGGGGAAAGTTTTCCGCTTTTTCGAGAAGGGGCGACCCGTGTTCCTCGCAGGCAATCAGATATTGCAAAGCCATGACCCGAAGCTGGTTCTGCTCGCAGCTGCCATCTGTGCGCTCGGCAGCTTCATCGCCCTCTTCCTCTTCGCGCAAGCGCGCGAAATGCACGGCCAGGGGCGCGGGGGCTGGCTTTTTCTCTCCGGGTTTGCCGCCGGCGCGGTCATGTGGACCACGCACTTCGTCGCACTGCTCGCATTCCAGCCCGACATCAGCATAGGCTTCGACCCGGCGCTCACCGGCGGCGCGTTCTTCGTGGGCGTGCTGCTCGCCACGATCGGCATGGCTGTCGCGGCCTACGGTCCGGGGCCTGCTGGCCTCATCGGCGGCGTTGTCGTGGGGTTGGCTGCCGTCGCGCTGCATTTTACGGCCATGGCGAGCCTCCACGTCGCCGGCAAGATCGTGTGGAATCCCACGCTGGTCGCCATGGGGGTCGTGCTTTGCACCACGGCGGCGACGCTCGCCATTAGCCGCGCCAGAAACGAGGGACGCAATGTCCAGGTGATCGCACCGCTCCTGCTGGCCGCCGGCATCAGCATCATGCATTTCGTCGGCATGGCGGCGATCACGATCACGCCAAACACCACCATCCCCATTCCGCCCAAGTCTATCGACCCGACCATACTGGGCTACTTCGTGGCTGCGATGGTGCTGCTGCTGCTTGGTACCGGCGTCGCCACCACCATGATCGCGCGCGGCGCGCGCAAGGAAGCGCAAACGCAGCTCAAGAACATCGCCGACGCCTCCGTGGAGGGACTGGTTCTCACGGACGGCACGACCATCCTGGACTTCAACGAAAGCGTCCGCAATCTGGCCGGCACCGCCCGCGCGGGGAGAATGCGCGGCATGCCGATCTGGGAGGTCCTCGACTACAACGGCGACCGGAACCTGACGCGGTTCGAAGCTCACCTTCTTTCGGATGACGGGCCGGTTCCGGTCGAGGTCATCGTTCGCAACACGGAGGCGGAAGGCGCTATCCGCAGGATCTTCGCCATCCGCGATCTGCGCGAGCGCCGCGCTGCGGAACAGCGCATCCTCTACCTCGCGCATTTCGACACGCTCACCGGATTGCCGAACCGCGCGTCCTTCCAGGACCGGCTGGAGAACGACATCGCCTCGATGAACGAGCGCGAGGGCGAGCTTGCCTTGATGATCATCGACCTCGATCGCTTCAAGGAGATCAACGACGTTCACGGCCATGCGGCAGGCGACGAATTGCTCAAGGCGACCGCGCAGCGCATCGTCGCCCTCCTCTCCCACAACGAGTTCGCCGCGCGCCTCGGCGGCGACGAGTTCGTTATTGTGCAGAGCGGCCGCGAGCAGCCCTCCTCCGCCGCCCGCTTGGCGGACAAGCTCCTCGAGGTGTTCACCAAGCCGGTGGTGCTCGCCGGACAGCCCTTCCATGTAGGCCTGACCATCGGCGTCGCCGTCTGCCCGCGCGACGGCAACGACACTCGCACCCTGCTCGCCAATGCCGACCTGGCGCTTTATCGCGCCAAGGAGCACGGACGCGCTCGCGCCTGCTTCTTCACCAAGGACATGGACGAGACCGTCCGCCAGCGCCGCATCCTCGCCCAGCAGCTTGCGCAAGCGATCGAGCGCAGCGAGCTGGAGGTTCACTACCAGGCGCAAGCGTCGATCGCGACGGGCGAGATCATCGGATTCGAGGCGCTGGCGCGTTGGAACCACCCAACCCAAGGCTATATCGCACCCTCGGAGTTCATCCCGATCGCCGAGGAGACCGATCTGATCCTGCACCTCGGCGAATGGATACTGCGCCGCGTCTGCGCGGAAGCGGCGCACTGGACCCGCCCATACCCTGTGGCGGTGAACCTCTCGCCGATTCAGTTCAAGGTGCCCAACCTGCCCGATCTCATCCACGAGATCCTGATCGAAACGGGCATGCCCCCGCACCGACTTGAGCTTGAGATCACCGAGAGCGCCCTGATCGAGGATTTGCAGCGCACGCTAGACATGCTTCGGCGCATCAAGGCGCTCGGCGTGCGCATCGCCATGGACGATTTCGGCACCGGCTATTCGTCGCTATCGTACCTCCAATCGTTCCCATTCGACAAAATGAAAATCGACAAGACCTTCATCGCCAATTTGAAGCGCAATCCGCAATCCGCAGCGATTGTTCGCGCCATGCTCGGTCTCGGCCGCGGGCTTGGGTTGCCGATCATGGCTGAAGGCGTCGAGACGCCGGAACAACTCGAGTTCCTAGAGCAGATTCCGATCGATTTCTCGCATAGCCTGCGTG
>CAZARE010000375.1:0-24909 GCA_964487455.1 uncultured Propylenella sp. | reverse complement strand
GCGCCGCCGCGCACGGAACCGGGTGGCCGATATAGGTATGGCCGTGCTGGAAGGCTCCCGAGCCCTTGGCGAACGCGTCGAAGACATGCCCGGCCATGAGCGCGGCGCCGATCGGCTGGTAGCCGCCGCCGAGCCCCTTGGCGACGGTCATGATGTCGGGTGCGATCCCCTCCTGCTCGCAGGCATGCAACGTGCCGGTGCGCCCCATGCCGCACATCACCTCGTCGAGGATGAGAAGAACGCCGTGGCGGTCGCAGATCTCGCGGATGCGCTTGAAGTATCCGGGAACCGGCGTGACCGCGCCGGCCGTCGCCCCGACGACCGGCTCGGCGACGAACGCGATCACGGTCTCGGGCCCGAGCTCGAGCAGCTTCGCCTCGAGCGCCGCGGCGGCGCGCAGCCCATAGGCCTCCTCGCTCTCCTCCGGGCAGCGATGGCGATAGGGATAGCACGGGTCGATCAGATGCGCCTCGAAGAGCAGCGGCTTGAACATCTCGCGCCGCGCAGCGTGGCCGCCGACGGCCAGCGCGCCGAGCGTGTTGCCGTGATAGCTCTGCCGCCGCGCGACGAAGCGCGTGCGCTGCGGCTCGCCGCGCTCGACGAAATACTGGCGCGCGAGCTTCAGCGCAGTCTCCATGGCCTCCGAGCCGCCCGCCACCAGGTAGACGTGGCCGATGCCGGCGGGCGCATGCGCCACGAGGTCGTCGGCCAACGCCTCCGCCGCCTCGGTGGTGAAGAAGCTCGTATGCGCGTATTCGAGCCGCTCCATCTGCGCGCGCATGGCGGCGAGCACGTCCGGGTGGGCGTGGCCGAGACAGGAGACGGCGGCGCCGCCCGACGCGTCGATGTAGAGCTTGCCGTCGGCGTCGCGGATGAGGGCGCCCCGTCCCTCGACCGCGACCGGAAGGCCGGGGCCGATCAAGCGGTGGAGGATGCGCGTGCCGCTCATCGCGCCAGTATGGGCCGCGGCGCTTCGCTCGCGCAAGAAAAGGTGGCGCGCGCTCCTCTAGTAGGAGCGCGGCAGGCCGAGCACGTGCTCGGCGAGGTAGGAGAGGATCAGATTGGTGGAGATCGGCGCGACCTGATAAAGCCGCGTCTCGCGGAACTTGCGCTCAACGTCGTACTCCTCGGCGAAGCCGAACCCGCCGAACGTCTGGATGCATACGTTGGCTGCCTCGTTGGAGGCGTCGGCGGCGAGCATCTTCGCCATGTTGGCCTCCGCGCCGCAATTCTCGCCCGCCTCGTAGAGGCGGATCGCCTCGTCCACCATCAGCTCGGCGGCGCGCGCGTTGGCGAATGCCCGCGCGATAGGGAACTGCACGCCCTGGTTCTGGCCGATCGCCCTGCCGAACACCACGCGCTCGTTCGCGTAGGAGACGGCTCGCTCGACGAACCATTTCGCGTCGCCGACGCATTCCGCCGCGATGAGGATGCGCTCCGCGTTCATGCCCGACAGGATGTAGCGAAAGCCACTCCCCTCCTCGCCCACGAGATTCTCCGCCGGCACACGGACGTCCTCGAAAAACACCTCGGTGGTCGAATGGCTCATCATCGTGCGGATGGGCCGGATCGTCAGCCCGCTTCCCAGCGCCTCGCGCATGTCGAGGATGAAGACCGAGAGCCCGTCGGTCTTCCTGGCCGCCTGCTCACGCGGCGTCGTGCGCGCCAAGAGAAGCATCAGGTCGGACTGCTCCGCCCGGCTGGTCCACACCTTCTGCCCGTTGATCACGTAGGCGTCGCCGTCGCGGACGGCGGTGGTCCCGATGGACGTCGTGTCGGTGCCGCTCGAGGGCTCGGTGACGCCGAACGCCTGCAGGCGAAGGTCGCCGCCGGCGATGCCCGGCAGGTAGCGGCGCTTCTGCTCCTCGCTGCCGTGGCGGAGCACGGTCCCCATGATGTACATCTGCGCGTGGCACGCCGCCCCGTTGCAGCCGGCGCGGTGGATCTCCTCAAGGACGGCCGCCGCGGCCGAGAGCGGCAGCCCGGCCCCGCCATATTCCTCCGGGATCAGCGCGGCGAGGTAACCCGCCTGCGTCAGCGCGTCGACGAAGGCCTTCGGATAGGCGCGCTCGCGGTCGTGCCGCCGCCAGTACTCCCCGGGGAAGCCTTCGCAGAGCTTGCGCACCGCCCCCCGGATCTCGGCGTGTTCCTCGCGGATCGTGGTGTCCTCCTCCTAGAGCCGGAGAAGCTTGCGGGCGTTTTCCTTCAGGATCAGCGGGCGCACGGCGTCGCGGATATCGATCTTCTCGAAGTCCGCGAGCCAGCGGTCGGGCGTGATCGCCGGCCAGTCCGACCCGAACAGCATTTTGTTCTTCAACAGCGTGTTGGCGTACTGGACCAGGATGGGCGGAAAGTATTTCGGCGACCAACCCGACATGTCGATGTAGACGCTCGGCTTGTGCGTCGCCACGGACAAGGCCTCCTCCTGCCACGGAAAGGAGGGATGGGCGAGGATGATGGGCATGTCGGGGAAATCGGCCGCGACGTCGTCGATGTAGATCGGGTTGGAGTATCGGAGCTTCATGCCCATGCCGCCGGGCATGCCGGCGCCGACCCCCGTCTGCCCGGTGTGGAACAGGGCGATCGCACCTTCCTCGGCGATCGCCTCGTAGAGGACGTAGGCGCCGCGGTCGTTGGGGAAGAAGCCCTGCATCGTCGGGTGGAACTTGAAGCCCTTTATCCCGAAATCGCGCATGAGCCGGCGCGCCTCGCGCGCTCCCGTCTTGCCCTTGGCGGGATCGATCGAAGCGAAGGGGATCATAATGTCGCTGTTGTCCGCGGCGATCTTCGCGACTTCTTCGTTCTCGTAGCGACGGAAGCCGGTCTCGCGCTCCGCGTCGACCGGAAAGATCACGCAGCCGATCTTGCGCTCGCGGTAATAGCCCGCGGTCTGCTGTACGGTCGGGAGCGCGTTCTCGCCGGCCGGATTGCGGAAGTATTTGGCCATGTGGGCCTGGAACTCGTCATAGCCGTCGTCGCGCGGGCCGCAACAGGGCTCCTCCGCGTGCGTATGGACGTCGATTGCGACAAGCTCGTCGATGTTCATGCGACTGCCAGACTCCGCGCGAACGCGATCAGCCAAGCCGCCCCCATATCGTCTGGCCGGCGTCCTGCCAACTGCTCCGTCGCGCCCAATGGTCCGGTCAACAGCGCGTCACAGGCCAAGATAGGCCTTCTGGATCATCTGATCCTGGCGCATCTCCTCCGGCGTTCCCCCGCTGGCGATCCGGCCGTTCTCCAGGACGTAGACATGATCGGCAAGCCGCAGGCTCTGGTGCGCGTTCTGCTCGACGAGCACGATTGACTGCCCGCTTTCGGTCAGGCGGCGCAGCACGGCGAACAGATCGCTCACAAGGCGCGGGCTCAGGCCAAGCGAGGGCTCGTCGAGCAGCAGGATTCTCGGCTCCGACATCAATGCGCGAGCGATCGCCAGCATCTGCTGCTCGCCGCCGCTCATGGTCTTGGCGATCTGGTTGCGCCGCTCGGCGAGACGCGGAAACAGCGTCAGCTGCCGGTCGAGCCGCTGCGCTTCGTTGGCGCGGGCGCGCTCAGGGTAGGCACCGACGCGCAGATTCTCGATCACCGACATCTCTCCGAAGAGGCGGCGGCCTTCGGGCACCAGCGCAATGCCCGCCGCGACGATGCGGTGTGGTGCCTCGTGCTCGATGGGCCGGTCCTCGAACAGGATCTTGCCACCCGCATGCGGCCGGACCAGGCCGGCGATCGTCTTTAGAAGGGTCGTCTTTCCGGCGCCGTTGGCGCCGAGTATCGCCGTCGTGCGGCCCTCCACCACGTCGAACGTGACGTCGTGCAGCGCCTCGTGCTTTCCGTAGGAGACGCTGATGTGCTCAAGCCGCAGCATCTTCCTCTCCCAGGTAGACCTGCATCACCTTCGGGTTCGAGAGGACTTCCGCCGCCGTGCCTTCGGCGATGCGCTCGCCGGCATTCATCACCACCACATGGTCGCAGAGCGCGCGGACGGCTTCCATCACGTGTTCCACCAATACGATGGTCACGCCCTCGGCGCGAATTTGTCGGATGAGGTCAATGCCGATCTTCATCTCGGTTGGATTGAGGCCGGCGAGCCATTCGTCCAAGAGCAGGAGCTGTGGCCTGGTGGCGAGGGCCCGCGCCAGCTCGACGCGCTTCTGGTCGATATAGGTAAGCTGCGCGCCGAACTGATCGGCGCGGCCCGCAAGGCCGACACGGGTCAGGAGCTCGTTAGCCTCCCGGAAGGCGTTGTGCAGATTGACGGGATCGCTTCCGAACATGCGGCCGAGCATCACGTTCTCGCGCGTGGTCATGCCCGGGAGCACACGAACGAGCTGGAAGGTGCGGGCGATGCGAGCCCGGTTCACCTGAAACGACTTCGCGCCGATGATCTCCTCGCCCTCGAAGAGGATCGAGCCCGCGTCCGGGGTCAATTCGCCGGTAATGAGGTTGAGCACGGTCGTCTTGCCGGAGCCGTTCGGGCCAATGAGGCCGAGAATCGAGGCCCGCGGAATATCAAAGGACAGATCGCGCACCGCCACCAGGCCGCCGAATGCCTTGCGCAAGCCGGTAACGCGCAGAAACGTATCCGCCGCCGGCGTGCCGGCCGTTCCCGCGTCCGCCCGAGGCGGGGTCCGGGCGATCCCCTGAGTCATCGGCCGCAGGCGGTTTCGCCGCCATGCCGCTGCTTGCCGCAGGATGCCTTGCCACCCCGCGGCGGCGGCGCGTGCGGCATCGGTGTTGCCGAGGCGGTGGTAGAGGAGCACCAGGCGGGGGGCGATACCGCCGGGGATAAGGAAGACGATCAGAACGAAGCACAATCCCAGCACGATGCTGAAATGGTACGGGAACGTACCGGACAGATAGTCGGAGACCAGAACCAGCGGAATGGCGCCGATCGCAGGTCCCCAGAAATGGGCCGGCCCACCGAGCAGGGCGGCGATCAGCACCTGGAACGACCAGGTGTTGCTGAAGGCGATCGTAGGCGAGACATAGGGCAGGCGCAGCACCAGCACGGCACCTACAAGCGACATGATTGCTGATGCGAGCGCGAAGACGAAGACCTTGGCAAGGGTGGTATTGATGCCGGTGTGACGCGCGACGGTCTCGTCCTCGCCGATGGCGCGCAAGGCATGGCCGAGTCTCGTCGTGCTGACGTACCAGCTTCCGACGATCGTCACGACCGTGACGACGAGCAAGATCTCGTACACGACATAGGAATCGACACTGGTGGGAATGAAGCGCGTGAGTCTGCGCGAATGGTTGATCTCGTACCAGGTGGCAAGCTGGCGGAGCAGCTCCGTCATGCCGAAGGTGAAGATGACGAAATACACGCCGCGCAAACGGAGCGTCGAGAGCCCGACCACGGTGGCCGAGACGAATCCCACAAGCGCGGCAAGCGCGAGCGACACCGACAGCGAGAGCGTCATATTGGCGACCGCCATCGTATACATGCCGATGCCGACGAAGCTCGCGGTGGCCAGCGAAATGTAACGCGTCGTGCCGGAGAAGAGCCCCCAGGCGGTCGCCAGCGCAACGTAGGTCATGATCGAGATGCCCTGCGAGATGCGATAGCCGGAGACGAACAGCGGCACGGTCGCCAGGATGGCGGTCACGACGGCCGCCACGCCGATGACGCGCGCCCTGGCTGCCGCCTCACCCACGGGCGAACAATCCGGTAGGCCTGATCAGCAGAACCAGGATGAGAATGGCGTAGTTGATCGCGAGCGTCAGACCCGCGTCGATCTGAAACGCCAGCGTCTCGGCCATGCCGAGCAGGAGGCCGGCGGCGACCGCCCCCATCATGCGGCCGGGGCCGCCGACGATAATGATGATCAGCGCCTTCAACGTGTAGACGATGCCGATCGGGGCATCGATGGCGATGAACGAGCTGACCAGCGCCCCGGACGTGGCGATCATCGCGCCGCCGAGGGCGAAGGCCAACGCCGAAAGATGTAGCACGTTGATGCCTGCGAGACTCGCGGCGATCGGATCGATGGCTATGGCGCGCAGCGCCATCCCAAATCGCGTCCAGCGCATGACAAGAATCAGAGCCGCACCGAGCCCTACGGCGGCAACGAACGCGGTCAGGCGGTTGGCGGGCACGGTCGCGCCCAGGATGTCGACGCCGAAATTCATGAAGTCGTAGCCGCGCACGTTGCCGCCCCACTGCAACTGCGCCCAACCCTGAAACACGAAGAGGAGGCCGAACGTGACCAGGACAACGTCGCCGTCGAGCGCGTCCTGGTTCGGCGCGCGCCGGATCAACGGCAACAAGAGGAACCGGTAGATCAGCCAGTTGGCCACGAACGCCACTGGAACGCTCACCACCAAGCCGAGCATGGGGTTCAGCTGATAAAGCGTTATCGCAAACAGCGATGCGAACGCGCCGGCCGTGAAGAACTCCCCGTAGGAGAGGTTCAGCATCCGGGCGATGCCGTATTGAAGGTTGAGCCCGAGGGCGATCAGGCCATAAATCCCGCCAAGGATGAGGCCGTTTAGAACGACTTCGAGCATGATGGAGCGGAATCCCCCCGCCGCAGGATGGACGGGCCGGCCGGATCGTGTCCGGCCGGCCCGCCGGTCAAGTGCTTACGAAGCCCACTTCGGCTTGGGGAATAAGACCGGCTTCGCCCCCTGCTTGTCCGCCGGGAAGACGCCGACCAGCCTGCCGCCCTGCCACTGACCCACCGACCACGGATTGGCGCTCAGCTGGTCCTTCCAGGTGATATCGCCATAGAGCGTGCCCGTCGCTCCCTCGGCGATAGCGTCGCGGATCTTCGGGCGGTCGATCTCTCCGACCCGCTCGATCGCCTGCTCGACCACCTGCAGGTGGGCGTAGACCTGGACTCCGCCGGCCTCGGGCTCCTGCCCGAAAGGCTGATCGGGGAAGGTCGCTTTCAACGCCTCGGCATATTCGGCATAGCCGGGGGCATCGGGATCCTGCGCACCGTAGGCGAGGACGCCTTCCACCCCGTCGGCGCCGCCGTTCGCCTCGCGGAAGCCCGGGAAGACGCCTCCGATGCCCACATAGAATAGGTCGGGGCTGAACCCGAGGGTCCGTGCCGCGCCCGTGACCGCGAACGTGCTGGGCGGGTAGGTGAAGGCGAAGAACGCCTCCGGTTCCGTCGCCATGACTCGCCGCAGCAGGGGCTGCAGGTCGCCGGCCTCCTGCGGGAAGCTCTCGTTGAAGACGAGGTCGAGGCCTGCCTCGTTGGCCAGGTCGACGAACGCGTTGTCGAGCTCTAGGCCCAGCTCAAAGCCGTCGAAGATCGCGGCGACCTTGCCCTCTACCTTTCCCTCGCTCTTCAGTTGCGCCACGTACTCGACCAGGGGCTGGGTCGACTCGATCGGCTGCGACAGAGACCAGAACGCATACGGCCAGTTCGTGCCCTGGGTGTAGAGCATCTCCGCCGCGGCGGTGGTGAAGATCACCGGATACTCATGCCGATTGACGATCGGGGCCGCGGCGAGGTTCCACTGGGTCCCCCAGGGGCTCAGCACCATGTCGACCTGGTCGTCAAGGATCAGCTTCTCGGTGAGCTTGATGTTCTCGTTGTCGTCGAACCGGGTGTCGTAGAGGATCAACTCGATCGGGACCCTCTTGTCGTATTTCGACAGCATGAGGCCGCCGGCGTCGTTGATGCGCTTCTGCCAGAGCTGGTATTGCGAGACGCTTGTCGACATGGACGCGCCCGCCAGCGGCCCCGACAGGCCTATCGCAGCGCCGAAGCGGATGGCGCTCGGCGCGTCGGCCTGCGCCCACACCTTCTGCGGCAGGCTGGCGGCGCCGATGACCGCAGCGCTGCCCTTCACAAACGTTCTTCTATCCATCGCGTTTCCCTCCCATTGGGTTACTTCAGGATGCAGCCAGGGGCTCCTGTCCCGCGGCGCCTCACCACGACCGGTGGCGTCGGCGGGAGCCGTCGATCAGCGCTGCGAAAGCAGTTCCCGCTCGGCCCGATCAACCCGCGAGATGCGGCGGTCGGCACCCTGCGGTCCTCTCCCGTTTTTGCTTTTGACACGGCCGTGCATAATGCACATAAGTTGGTAGTGCATAAAGCGCGAAGCTGCAACTAGACTGGCGTGGACGGAAGGCCGGACGGCCTGTTTTCTTGGGACTTGTTAAGAGCAGCTTTGCGGAGCGCTCGTTTTTCGACGCGGCTCGCTTCGGGGGAGAAATGAGGGACTCGGGCTCGGATCCCGAACTCGTTGCGGCGGAAATCGCCGGATCCGACAGAGCCGATGCGGCGGGGTCGCCCGGCGGCCGCTTCTGGCATACAATACATCAAGCGAGCGATGCGCCGACGCGCGGTATTGCGGGGGCGTAGCCGGGTCCCGCCACGACCGCATCGATGCGGCGCCGCGGGTGCAGAGAACAGACGAAGGAAGGGTTGCCATGTCTAGCCAGCTTCGATTCGACTTGATGCACTTCATGCCCTATACTTACTTGCCTGAAGACATGGACAAGTACAACTCGGTCTGGGTGAACTTTCCCAACAAGATCTACAATCCGGAGAAGGCCCGCGGGCTGTACGAGACCTACTTCAGCCAGCTGGAACTCGCCGACCGGCTCGGCTTCGACGCCATCGTCATCAACGAGCATCACAATACCGCGTACAGCATGATGCAAGCGCCGAACATCATTGCCGGGGCGCTTCTCGACCGGGTGAAGAAGGCGAGGATCTGCGTGTGGGGGACGCCGCCGAACCTCGAATATCCCAACCGGCTCGCCGAGGAATACGCCATGCTCGACGTGCTGTCGGGCGGCCGGCTGGAGGTCGCCTTCCCGCTCGGCACCGGCATGGAGTACTGGGCCCATCCGATCAATCCGACGACGGCGCGCCAGCGCTATAGGGAATCCCTCGACATCATCCTCAAGTGCTGGACCGAGGACGGGCCGCAGAAATATTACGGCGACTTCTACACCTACCGCTTCCTCAATCCTTGGCCGAAGCCGCTGCAGAAGCCCTATCCGCCCTGCTACATCGTGGGGACCGGCAGCCCTGAGACGATCGAGCTCGCCGCGGAGCTTGGCTTCGGCTACTCGGCCGTGTTCGTCACCCGCGACAAGGCGCGCGAGCTTAACGAGAAGCTGCGCGAGCGCTCGGCGCATTACGGGCATCAGATACGGCCCGAGCAGATGCCGCTCGGCGTCATGACCTACGTGGCGGAGACCGACGAGATCGCCGAGAAGGAAGGCCTGGAACACATCCAGTACTTCTTCGAGACCTCGCTGCGGACGATTCCACAGTTCTTGGCGCCTCCGGGCTACATCTCCATCGAGCAGCTGAAGGCGCGCGCCGCTGTCGGCGACAAGCTGCACGGCTCGTTCGACTTCAAGAACCTCGAGAAGATGATCTTCATCGCGGTCGGCGGGCCGGAGAAGGTCGCCAACCTGATCGGCGAGTGGGCGCAGCAGATGGGCAGCACCCACATCAACATCCAGGGACACCTCGGCAACGTTCCCAACTGGAAGGCCGTGAAGAACCTGACGATCTTCGCCGAGGAGGTGATGCCGCGGCTGCGCGGAAGCGGGGTCAGCGAAGCGCACCGCGAAGCGGCTGAGTAACGGGGGAGAACGATGGAAGGGTTTGCGCGTAAGACCTACAAGGTGAACGGCGTCGAGACGGTCGTCTACGAAGGCGGCAAGGGCAAGGAGCCGCTCATGTTCCTGCACGGCGGCGGGACGTTCCACGGGTTCGAGTTCGTCGGCGCCTGGACCGACGATTTCCGCGTCCTCCACCCCTATCACCCGGGCTACGGCGAGTCGGGCGACGATCCGGAGATGGACGAGCTACAGGACTACGTCCTGCACTACCACGCTCTGCTCGACATGATGGGGATCGAGAAGGTCAACCTTGTCGGCTTCTCGCTCGGCGGATGGATCGCAGCCAAGTTTGCGATCGCGTACCCGGAGCGGGTCAAGAAGCTCGCGCTCGTCGGTCCGGCCGGCTTCCGCGACAAGGAGCACCCGACGGCGGACATCCTCGGCCTGCCCGGAGAGAAGCTCCCCGGCATGCTCGTGTCGAACTTCGACGTGATCAAGAAGTGGCTCCCCGAAGGGCCGCCGGACATGGATTTCATCACCGCGCGCTACCGCGAATCGACGACCTTCGCGCGGCTGTTCTGGGAGCGCCCGTGGGACGCCAAGCTGCCGCGCTACCTGCATCGGGTGACCATGCCGACGCTGATCGTCTGGGGCGAGGAGGATCAGATCGTTCCGGTCGAGCAGCATAAGCACTGGCAGAAATTCCTGCCCAAGGCCGACATCAAGATCATCAAGGGGGCCGGCCACCTAGTGCTCGACGAGAAGCCCGAGGCGGCGAAGGCGGTCGGCAGCTTCATGGCTGCCTGACGCCGCGCGCGGCATCCAGGGAGCACGCCTCGGCAGCTGGAGGCGCAGGGCGGCGCAGAAACGCCGCCCGTGATTACGTGGCTCCGCATCACCGATAGATGCCATGGAAATGGCCCCGGCAGGGGCCGCCCGCTATCTCTAGCTAGCTGATTTCGCCGGGGATAGCGGAGGAGGGACTCAAACCCCCGACACGCGGACCCCTCGACCATCCTGGGGAGAGAGGGTGCCGGTCGCGGCTGCGACCGGGCAGTCTACGGCTATGAGCCAGCGGGGCTAGGGCGCGAAGCGATCGCTTAGCACCCAGGCGACGACGCTCATCCGCTCTTCCTTGGTGAACACGTCCTTCCACGGCGGCATCTTCTTGTAGCCGTTGGTCACCCGGTCGAAGACGAAATCGGGAGTGTACTTCCTCGGCGTGAGCTTGGGCCCCTTGCCGGGATAGGCGCGAGCGCCGTGGCAGGCCGCGCACACCTCCCAGACGACCTTTCCTTCTTCGATGTGAGCCGGGTCGCCCAGATAACCCTCGGTGAACTCAGGCGCTTCCTCGACCTCCTCGGTCTCCTCCTCGGTCGCTGCGGCCTCGGTGGTCTGCTGCGCCAGACGCAGGAGAGCTTCGGTCTCGGCGCGTCCGGAGTCGGGAGCACTCGATCCTGCGCCGGTTGCGGGACCGAGGGAAAGCGCCATCAGGATTGCCGGTGAGCAGATGACACCAGCATAAGCAAGCTGCTTCCAAGCCGACATGGAACTGCCTTCTCTCTTCGCCTCTCTCGTGAAAGGGACGCCGCGTCAATTCACGGCGCCCCAAAAGGTTTCGGCCTAGGCCTTCCCTTCCCGCTCGGCGCGGCCGAGATTTCGGTCCAGCGCCACTCTGATCCGCGGGCGACCGCGGCTTGCTGACTTGGCCGCCCGCGACTCGATCAGCCTATTGGCGCGGCACGATCTTGTAGATCGTGTCCTGGCTCCCCACCGGACCGGTGGTGACCGAGGTCAGTGCGTAGACCTCGCCGTCGGCGTCCTGCGCGAAGGCAAGCACGTAGGGGTTCGTGCCCATGCCGGTGTCGGCGACTTCCATCGACCAGGTGCCGTCGGTGCCCTGCGTACCGATGAAGAACTGACCGTCCATAGTGGCAAACGACTTCGACCAGTCGCCGAAGATGTACTTGCCGTCCCAGTCCGCATGCGAGCCGCGATAGACGTAGCCGCCGGTCACCGAGATGCCCTTGCAATCCTGCGTCGGCCGCGCCGTGCAGTTGTTGTAGAAGAGGATCGGGTCCTTCAGGCCAGCCTTGTCGCAGTCCGCGGGGTGGTTGTCCGGCTGCAGGTAGTCGAAGCACTCATTGGCTTCCATCCTGCGCCAGCCGAGATTGTCGCCCTGCTCGATGACGTTAACTTCCTCAATGCTGTTCTGCTGCACGTCGCCGCAATAGAGCGTCGAGCCGTCGGCCATGTCGAACGAGCAGCGCCACGGATTGCGCAGGCCCATGGCGTATTGCTCCGCCTCGGCGTTCGGGTCGTCGACGTTGATCCGCCAGATCTTGCCGTGCTGGCTGTCCGGATCCTGGCCGTTGCCGGTGGCAGGCTCGTGGCCGATGCCCCAGTCATTGGCGTAGCCGCCGTCGCCGGTCGAGAAGTAGAGCATCCCGTCGGCGCCGAAGTCGATCCAATGGCCGTTATGGTTGAACTGCGGCCAGTCGATCGACGAGATGCGGCGCTCCGACTCGCGGTTCGCTTTGCCCGGATCGTCGGCGGAGACCGTGTATTCCGCCACGACATTCGTGTGATCCCACCAGAAGAGCTTGGCCAGATCCGCCTGGTAGGCGGTCGGGGCCGAGTATGAGACGTAAAACTTGCCGTTGCTGGCGTAGTCCGGATGGAAAGCGAGGCCAAGCAGGCCGCGCTCGTCGAAGTCGCCCCACAGAGTCACGAGCTTGTCGCGGATGTCGAGGAACGGCTCGCCCTCGAGTTGTCCGTCCGCATTGACGATGCGGATGCGGCCCCACTGCTCAACCACGAACTTGCGCGAATCGCCCGGCGGCGAGACCATGGCAAGCGGTGCGTTTACGCCAGTGACATAGGGTTCCAGAGTTATGCCCACCTGCGCGTTCGCCGCGCCAGCCCATGCGAGTAACCCGGCCCCGGCGGCAAGCAGGGGCGCAAACATTCTCAGTCGCATAGCATGTACCTCCCCATATCGCCGGCTCTCGAATTTCACTTTCCGGCGAACCTCGACATAAAAACGAATTCCGGCATGTTGTCTACGGCCTCTCCGTGCGCGGGACGCGTCACGTCGCCCTACGCCGGCGCGCTCTTGCGACCCGAGCGGTCGGATGCTCCCCCGCGCGCGAAGAATGTCCATCCGGCAACGATAAGAAGAACCGCCGTGGCGATCATCATGCCTATGCCTTCGCGCGCCTCCTCGGCGATGCGTGCGGCTTCCGGATCGGGCAATCCCATTCGCCAAACCGGCTCGCGCCAGAAGTCCGGGACGGACGGCCAGTACCAAATTGTGAGCGCGAGCGCGGCAACTACTGAAGCGCCCAGCAGCGCTCGACCGGAAGAGCTCGCAACCCATTCGGGGCGGAGTGCGGCCAGTCCACACCAGATCGCGGGAACGCCGTAGTAGACCATCCAGAGCGGCCCGTCGGGATCGTCGTACTGGACGGCCGCCGCGAGAAGCATGAGCACGCCAAGAACGGAGAAGACGTAACGCATCGCCACCTTCCCTGCCTTCGCGCCGAAGGCGATTGATTCTCGTATCTTCTTTGCCCTACCGTTCGCGCCCTCTGAAGGAAGCGGAAGGCAACGATGCGGGGAACTACGCCCGAACAAGGCTCCGATCAAGCGCCGGCGAGGGCGCCCGCCCAACTCGTATGGCATCGACAGGACTTCTCCGTCGCATTCGAGTTCCCGGTGGTGTTCACCTGCGGCGTTTTCGCTCCCGACAATCCGGTCCTCGTCGACGTCCTCTGCCGCAAGGAGCCCGACCGGCAGCATCGGTGCATTGTCTTCCTTGACGAAGGCGTCTTGAGCGTTCGTCCTTCCATGGTTGAGGAAATCCGCGCCTACGCGCGGCATCACGGCAACCGCATGGCGCTTGTCGCCGATCCGGTTCCCGTCCCAGGCGGTGAAAGGATCAAGATCGACCTGCATTTCGTCGAAGCGATGCAGCGCCAACTCTTCGAGCATCGCATCGACCGCCATTCCTACGCGATTGCCTCGCTCAAAGAGCAGAGCGCCGGGTGATGCTCATTCCGGGCCGGCGGGAGCTTGGGCATCTCACCTATTGCACCAACATCCATCCCGCCGAGACCTGGCCCGAAACCTTGGCTGAGCTCAAACGCCACCTTCCGGCGATCCGCCAGGAAGTCGCGCCGGGCCGTCCCTTCGGCGTTGGCCTTCGCCTGGCGGCAACCGCCGCCGCGGCGCTCGCCACGGAAAAAGACGCGATGTCCGATCTTCGGTCTCTGCTCGCCGAGCAGGACGCCTACGTCTTCACCATCAACGGTTTTCCCTACGGAGACTTTCACAGGCGGCGGGTGAAGGAGCAGGTCTACGCGCCCGACTGGGCAGAGCCGGAACGGCTTCTCTACACGAACCGCCTCGCCGACATTCTGGCGGAGCTGCTGCCGCCCGACGTCGACGGAAGCGTCAGTACGGTACCGGGCACGTTTCGCGCCTGGGCGAGTGACGAGCGCGTCTCGAAGCTGGTCGAAAACCTTGTGCGACACGCCGCGCATCTCGTCCGCCTGCGCGAGCGGACCGGGCGTATCATCGGGCTTTCGCTCGAGCCGGAGCCGCGCTGTCTGGTGGAGACCACCGAAGAGGCGGCCGAGTTTCTTGAGACGAAGCTCTACGGCAAGGACGCGGTGTCACTTCTCGCCGAGCTGACAGGTCTCGCCCCCGGCGCGGCCGCCGATGCACTCCGCCGGCATCTCGGCCTGTGCTACGACGTATGCCATGCGGCGGTGGAGTTCGAGGATGCGCACGAGAGTGTCTCGCTCCTGCGCGAAAAGGGCGTGCCGGTCTCCAAACTGCAGCTCAGCTCGGCCCTCAGGGTTGCCCATATGAGCGAGGCAATCGCGGACCGATTGCGGCCCTTCGACGAGCCGATCTATCTGCATCAGGTCGTTGGCCGCAACGAAGCCGGCCTCAGTCGCTGGACCGACCTTCCCGACGCGCTGGCGGAGCTTCCGAGCGCGCTAGGCTCCGAATGGCGCATTCATTTCCATGTGCCGGTGTTCCTGAGCGAGATGGAGCATTTCTCCACCACGCAAGATTTCCTGCGCGAGATTCTGGGGCTCCACCGCGAGACTCCGATCTCCGATCACCTGGAGGTCGAAACTTATACCTGGGACGTGCTACCGGAGCGCTACCGCGGCGTCCCCGTCGGCCAGGCGATCGCGCGCGAGCTGAAATGGGTGCTGAGCCAGCTCGAATCATGACCTTCGCGGATGCGCTGCAGCTCGGCCGCGTCTCGAACCTTCCGACCGTGTGGACGAACGCGCTGGCCGGCCAGGCGCTGGCTGGGTCGTTGCTTGCGCCTGCGCCGCAGGCTCTGCTGATGATCGGCGTGTCGCTCGCTTATGTCGGCGGCATGTATCTGAACGACGCGTTCGACGCCGAGACCGATGCAAGAGAGAGACCGGAGCGGCCGATTCCCTCGGGCCGCGTCAGTCGGCCTGCGGTGTTTGCCTGCGGATACGCGATGCTCGCGGCAAGCGTTCTGTTTCTCGCGGCGACCGGCGCGATGAGCGGCACCGGCCCTTGGCCGGCTCTTGCCGGCCTCGTCCTCGCCGCACTGATCGTCGCGTACAATTGGCGCCACAAGGAGAACCCCGTCGGCCCGCTCGTCATGGGGCTCTGCCGCGTCCTTGTCTACGTCGCCTCGGCGCTTGCCGTCACCGTCGGCCTCACGCCGGCGCTTCTGATCGGTGCGGCCCTGCTCCTCTCGCATCTGATTGGCCTCACCTATCTGGCCAAGCAGGAGACGCTCGGCCGCGTAGCCAATCTGTGGCCGCTCCTCTTCCTTGGCGCCTCCATCGTCTATGGCGTGGCCCTCATTGTACGCGAGCCGATCGCAACCTTCTTCTGGCTTCTCCTGCTTGCGTCGATCGGCGCTTCGCTTCGGTTCACCATGCGGCGCGGCCCAGGCGATATTCCGCGCTCCGTGATGATCCTGATCGCCGCGATATCGCTGCTCGATGCGCTCCTCATTGCCGGGCAGAACATGGGAGGCCTCGCCTTGTTGGCAGCGTGCGGATTTCTCGCCACGCTCGCCGCGCAGCGTTACGTCAAGGGCACCTAAGCCTTCAGCGGAAGACGTGGTCGAGGACCAGCTCCTTGAATCCGGTCGCCGCCACCTCGCCGTCCGGCAGAAGCTCGGGGCGCGAGCTGATCACCAGCGGCCCGTCGCTGGGGTCGTCGGTCAACCGCCCGTGCGAGCCTTTAACCAAATTCGTGGCCTTCAACGAGATGACGTCGAGCAGCGTGCGCTGGCCCAGCTTTCGCCTGGCGAGCCGCCAGGCGATCGCCGCCATGGGCACGCGGATGGCCGGATCGATGAACAACTCGACCGGGTCATAGCCGGGCTTGCGGTGGATATCGACGGTGCGCGCATAGTCCGGCGCCCGCGCGTCGTCGAGCCAGTAATAGTAGCTGAACCAGCGGTTCGCCGCGGACACCGCGACGAGCTCGCCGGAGCGCGGATGGTCGAGGCCGGCGTCGCGCTTGCCGTCGGCGTCAAGCACCGTCTCTACGCCGTCGAGCGAGGCGACGATGTCGCGCACATGCGGGATGTCGGCGACATCGCGCACGTAGATATGGGCGACCTGGTGGTCGGCCAGCGCGAAGGCGCGCGATGCGCCC
Source organism: uncultured Propylenella sp. (assembly GCA_964487455.1). Taxonomy (GTDB): domain Bacteria; phylum Pseudomonadota; class Alphaproteobacteria; order Rhizobiales; family Afifellaceae; genus DASWJZ01. Next base: position 8,696 of record CAZARE010000375.1, on the reverse strand, counting down.
GCGTCGAATACGTCCCGCCCCATCTCGTCGCGCACACGGATGAGCCCCGCGTGGCGAAGCGCCCGGTTGATGTGCACGGCGTCGGTTACCGGCGTGATGCCGTATTCCGACACGATGACGACGGAGCGGCCCTCCCTCTCCGCGGCATCGATGAGGCGGCCGGCAAGAGAGTCGATGTCGGCGAGCGCCTTCCGCACCTTCGGGTGGCCGAGATCGGGCCCATAGCGCTGCAGGTCGTAGTCGAGGTGCGGAAGGTAGCAGAGGGTCAGCGTCGGGTGGCGCGTCTCCATCACATGCAGCGTCGCCTCGGCGATCCACGTGCTGGAGGCGATGTCTGCGGCCGGCCCCCAGAACTTGAAGAGCGGGAAAGTCCCGAGCCCGGCGTTCAGCTCATCGCGCAGCTCCGGCGGTTCGGCGTAGTGGTCGGGGATTTTTCGCCCGTCGGCCGGGTACATGGGGCGCGGCGTCGCGCTCCAGTCGGCCGACGAGTACATATTGTACCACCAGAACATCTTGGCGCAGGTGAAAGCAGGATCGCGCTTCTTCCCCGCCTCCCATATCTTCTCGCCGGCGACGAGACGGTTCGACTGCCGCCACAGCCACACCTCGGCGAGGTCGCGGAAATACCAGCCGTTCGCCACCGCTCCATGGCCGGACGGCATGAGGCCGGTCAACAACGTCGACTGCATCGTGCAGGTGACGGCAGGCAGCACCGTCTTGAGCGGGCGGTGGCCGCCCAGGCGGGCGAGCTTGGCGAGATTGGGCGTGTGCGAGCCGACGAGCGACGGCGTGAGCCCAACAACGAGAACGACGAGAACGGGTTTCATGGATGGACGCTATCGTCCCGGCCTCGGGTGAGGCAAGTTGTGTCGCACCCCTGGCCCTTTTCGTGGGCAGCGCATGCGCCTAGATTTCCGAAACGAGAAGAACCAGCCGGAGGAAAACGTGGGCGACGCGGTAACGCGCCTCTTGAAGGAATGGCTGAGATGGCGGCTCAGCGATGCTCAATCCGCCTGGGTGGACGATGAGCTTCAGAAGCTGCGCGACGGCCGCGAGCGCGATCTCTACGCGTTCCTGGGCCTGGCGCCGCGCAAGCTCGGCAAGACGGATCTAGACCTGTCGGAAGGCGATCTCGCGAAGGCCGACAGAGCGCGCTCCGGCTGGGACCCTCGCGAATGGTCGGTGGACGAGGCGGCGCGCATTCTCGGCCTGCTGACGTTCACCAGCGACCCGGAGCGCTTCGCCGACATCTTCAAGCAGCTCTGCCGCACCGCGGATGTGAGCGAGTCGGTGACGCTCTATCGCGGGCTGCCGCTCTACCCCGGGCCGGAACGGCTGGAGTGGCAGGTCGGAGAGGGGCTGCGAACCAATATGCGCGCCGTCTTCGAAGCGATCGCGCATCGCAATCCTTATGCGAAGGAGAACTTTTCCGAAGACCGCTGGAACCACATGGTGCTGAAGGCGCTCTTCATCGGCTCCACCCTGGCGCCGATCCAGGGTCTCGACCAGCGGCGCAACCCGACGCTCGCGCGCATCCTTTCCGACTATGCGCATGAGCGCTGGGCCGCCGGACGTCCGGTAGCGCCGGAGCTGTGGCGTTGCCTGGGGCCGTTCGCCGAGGGCGACATGATGGCGGACCTGGAACGCCTTTCCGGCAGCAAGGACAGCCAGGAGCGGCGCGCGGCAGCTTTGGCGCTTTCCGCCAGCCCCGACGGTCGCGCTTCAATTGTGCTTGAACGCCTGCCGGTTGAGGCGATGATGGTGAAGAGCGGAAGCCTGTCCTGGGATAGCCTTGGCGCCTAAGCGCCGTCCGCCTCAGAGCGACACGCCGGAATACAAGGACTTGTGACCATGATGTTCATCGATCCGCACACGCACATGATCTCGCGCACCACCGACGACTACGAAGCGATGGCCGCCGCCGGCGTCGTGGCGCTGATCGAGCCGGCGTTCTGGATCGGGCAGCCGCGCACCTATGTCGGCAGCTACATCGACTACCTCTCCCATATCGTCGGCTTCGAGCGCTTCCGCGCCGGGCAGTTCGGCATCCGCCACTACTGCACGATCGGCCTCAATTCGAAGGAGGCCAACAATGAGGAGCTAGCCGAAGGCGTGATGGAGATCCTGCCGCGCTTCGCGCTGAAGGAAGGCGTCGTGGCGATCGGCGAGATCGGCTACGACGAGCAGACCGCGCTGGAGGACAAGTACTTCCGCGCCCAACTGGAGCTTGCCAAGGAGCTCGACCTGCCGGTGATGATCCACACCCCGCATCGCGACAAGAAGCGCGGCACCACCCGCTCCATGGAGGTCTGCGAGGAGCACGGGCTCGACCCCTCCAAGGTGATCGTCGACCACAACAACGAGGAGACCGTCACTGAAGTTCTGCAGCGCGGCTTCTGGGCAGCGTTCTCCATCTATCCGAGCACCAAGATGGGTAATGTCCGCATGGTGGAGCTTCTGAAGAAGTACGGCGCGGAGCGCGTCATCGTCGATTCCGCCTGCGACTGGGGCATCTCCGATCCGCTCGGCGTGCCGAAGACCGCCAAGCTCGCGCTTGAGAGCGGCGTGCCCGAGCGGCTGGTTAGCCTGGCCTGCTACGAGAACGCGCTCGCCGCCTATGGCCAGAGCGGCCAGATGGCGGAAGCGGATTGGCTGAGCCCCCCAGCGATCGATCAGCGCACGCTCTACGAAGGCAACTCGATCCTGCGTGGCGGGCGCGAGCCGGTCATCGAAGAGCCGGCGCAGTCGGCCGAGCGGGAGACGCTGGTCATCGAGTAGCGTCTCCCGGCATGGTGAGGCTCATTGTTCTCTTCCTGGCCGCCGCGATCGCGGTGGTGGCGCCTTTCCTGGTCTTCGGCGACAGCCTGGAGACCTTCCTTTCGAGGGATCGGCTGATCGAAACCTTCAGCTCCTATCGTGCCTACGCGTGGATGGCAGCGGTTCTGCTGCTTGTCTCCGACATTCTGCTTCCGATCCCCAATACCATCGTGATGGCGGCGATGGGCATCGTCTATGGGCCAATACTCGGCGGCCTCGTGTCCGCCGCCGGTCTCTTCCTGTCGGGTCTTGCCGGCTACGGTCTCTGCCGCGTCGTCGGGCGGCCGGCGGCGCTGTGGCTGCTCGGCGAGCGCGAGCTGGAGGACGCCGAGCGCCTGTTTCGGCGCGTCGGCGGCTGGATCGTGGCGGTTTCACGCTGGATACCGATTGTCTCTGAGGCCGTCGCATGCCTTGCCGGGCTCGCGGGCATGCCGCTCAGGGCATTCGTCTTGGCCCTCATCTCCGGCGTGGTGCCGCTCGGGCTCGTTGTCGCAAGCCTCGGCTACGCGGGATCGGACCGCCCGATCCTGACGCTGGTTCTCTGCGCTTTTCTACCGCTTCCCATTTGGTATTTTGCAAAAGCGAGGCTTGTTCGGCCCGATTGAGCCGGTTCCTGCGAACCTCTCCGACACGGCTTGGGCTCCAGCACAGCGTCGACGCGCTGGATGTCCGCTCGTGGCGCTTCTCTGAGGCGCCCTACGAAGCGATCTACTTCCGGTTTACGAAGTGGAGCGGGGGACCGTTACACAAGGGGTCAAGCGGGCCCGCGGAGCGGCATTGCCAGGTCCGAGGGGACGCCCCTGTCGGAGGGCGCCGCGCCCAACGGACCTGTGGTGCGCCAACGTCAAGGGCGAGTTCAGTCTGGCAACGGCGCTACCGCTTATCCGCTCACCGTCATCGAGCAGGCCTCGCGCTAGCCGTGTTGCTCGTCTAACCCATTGAAAGACCTGGTAGCGGAGGAGGGACTCGAACCCCCGACACGCGGATTATGATTCCGCTGCTCTAACCAACTGAGCTACTCCGCCCCGGCGGGGCGGATATACGGACGCCCCCATGCAGGGTCAAGCAAGCGCAAGGGTGGGGAGCTTCTGCCGCTCCTCACGGTCGAGCCGCGGCTGGCACCCGCGGCGCCGCGCCGCGAGAGCTTTCGCCCGCGGCACCCCGCTGCCTCCCATAGGTGCTGAGCCGGGGCACCCTTGCCGGACAAGCGGAAACCCGCCCCGCCAAGCGCCGGGGGGAAGGTCCCAGCCGTGCCACAGGCGCCAAGCGCCGGACAGCCGGTTGTCCGCCGCCGGCCTTGATGTAGGATGCGCGGAAAGCCCGCGCCGGATGCAGCGTCGCGCCTCGGCCGGGCGCTAGAGGGGAGGCCATGAGCGGAGCAGCGATCAAGACCATCGCCGTGCACCTGCCGACGCAAGGCCTCGCCGAGCGGCTGCTCGACACCGCCATTCCGCTCGCCGAGGCGCACCAGGCGGTGCTCGTCGGCGTCCACGTGCTCCCCGCCGTCGTCGTCTATGCCGACGCCACGGTCTCCATGAGCACCGAGTTCATCGTGGCGCAGCAGGAGGCGTTCCAGCAAGATGCGGAGGGCGTGGAGAAGGCCTTCAAGACCCGCGCCGAGGCGGCGGACATCGCGCACGAATGGCGCCGCGCCGACACCGGCGACGAGCCGACCATGCGCGCCGCCTCGACCGCCTGCAACACGGCCGACCTCGTCGTCGCCGCGCAATATGACGATTCCATTCCGGCGGCGGCCGGCTACAGCCCCGACGAGCTGGCGCTGGGCACCGGGCGGCCCGTCCTCGTCCTGCCGACGCAGGGCGAGTTTCCCACAATCGGCCGGCGCGTGCTCATCGCTTGGAACGGCTCGCGCGAAGCCTCGCGCGCAGCCTTCGACTGCCTTGCGCTGCTGCGGCCCGACGCCGAGGTGCAGATCCTCTCGGTCGACAGCGGCCGCGGCGACGCCACGCTCAACGCCATCGCCGACGCGCTGGCGCGGCATGGCTTCAATCCGGTCGCCACCTCGACCGCGCGCGGCGAGGGCCGCTCCGTTCCCGAGGAGATCCTGAAGGCGGCGGCGGACCATGGCGCCGACCTCCTGGCGCTCGGCTGCTACGGCCACTCGCGCCTGCGCGAGACCGTGTTCGGCGGCGCCACCACGCGCATCCTGCGCGACATGACGCTGCCCCTCCTCATGGCGCATTGACGGCCCGCGCCCGCCGTCGCGCCGGCCGCGGCTTGACCCGCTCGCCGCGGGTGCGCAGGAAGAGGCGCAGGAAATTCTCTCGGGAGCGACCATGAAGCCGGACGTCCTCGCCGTCGGAGCGCTGATGCCGTACGCCATGCAGGCGCTCGAAGAGCGCTACACCTTGCACAAGCTGAACGATGCGGAGGATCCGGATGCGTTTCTGCGCAGCGTCGGCGACCGGATCCGGGGCATCGCCACCTTCGGCCGGGCGCCCGCCGCGCTGATCGACGCCTGCCCCAATCTGGAGATCATCAGCTCGGTCGGGGTCGGAACCGACGGCATCGACGTGGAGCACGCCAAGCGACGCGGCATCCCGGTCTGCAACACGCCCGACGTGCTGAACGACGAGGTGGCGAACACCGCCATCGCGCTGCTGCTCGCCACCACGCGCCGCATCGTCTCCTACGACCGCTATGCGCGCGAGGGCCGCTGGGCGCGCGAGGGCGACCCGCCGCTGACCCATGGCCTCGCCGGCCGCCAGATCGGCATCGTCGGGCTCGGACGGATCGGTCGCACGATCGCGGACAAGCTTCAGCCGTTTCACTGCAAGATCGCCTATTTCGCGCGCCATCAGCGGCCCGATGCGCCCTACCGCTTCTACGCCGATCTGAAGGAGCTGGCGCGCGACAGCGATGTCCTCATCGTCATCGTGCCGGGCGGGGCCGCCACCAAGAACCTGATCGACCGCTCGGTCATGGACGCGCTCGGCCCCGAGGGGACCCTGATCAACGTGGCGCGCGGCTCGGTGGTTGACGAGCCCGCCATGGTGGCGGCCCTGCAGGAGGGCCGCCTCGGAAGCGCCGGGCTCGACGTATTCGCCAGCGAGCCGAGCATCCCCGAGCCGCTGACGCGCATGGACAACGTCGTCCTGCAGCCGCACCAGGGCAGCGCCACGGTGGAGACGCGCCGCGCCATGGCCGACCGCATGCTCGACAATCTGGCGGCGCATTTCGAGGGCCGGCCGCTGCTCAGCCCGCTCTTCTGAGGCCGGAGCGTTAGTCCTCGTCGCGGCGGCGTCCGCGGCGGCCAAGGAAGAATCCCGCCAGCAGCGCCAGACCCGCCGCCTGGAACACCGGATTCCTGAGCGGCGACGAGCTGGGACCAAGCGCTTCGTTAAGACGCGACGCTCCCTCGCGCAGCCTGTCGCTCACCTCCTCCATCGGGTTCTCCACAGCCCGCGCCTGCTCACGCATGGGACGCGATGCAAGGAAGAAGAGCAGCAGCGCAATCGCGAGGAGCACGCCGCCAACGATCGCCGCGGAGGCTATCGGATTGAGGAGCCCCGAGAGAAAGAGATGCGCCGCCACCAGGAAAAAGCAGAGCGAGACGACGAGCACCACCGCGCCCACCGCACCGAGGATTCCGCGGACGGCGAGGTTGCGGATGCGTCGTTTAAGATTGGCGACGGCGAGGGCGAGCCCTACCGAGCTGGCAAGCTTGAGCATGCGGCTCTTATCGGCGCGACAACAACCCGACCAGGAAGCCGAGCCCCAGCGCCACCAGCACGGCGGCGAACGGATTCTGGACGATTCTCCCTTCCAAGGCCTCGCCGTAAGCGCGTGCCTCATCGAGGGCGGCGTCGGCCTGCTCCGTGCCCATATCCTTGTATTCGCGCGCCTTGCGCTCGAACTTGCCGCGCCCCTCTCGCATGCCGGAGCGCACGAGGTTCGACAGGGTCGTGCTGATGGCGGACAAGTCCTGCTTCAGCGTCTCGATCTGGGTTTGCAGCTCCTCGCTCGTCTGCGCCGTCTCCGACTGCCCGCTCCGCTGCGATCCCTGGCGGCCGCTGCTCCCGCTCGTTGCTTCACTAGCCATATCGCCTCCACTGGTTCTGATCCCTACCGGCTTCAACTTGCGGCAAGCACGATGGGTTCCAGACGCGGATATGTGGTGCGGGCGCTGTTTGGCAACTTGTGAGGCGACAAAAGGAGCGGCTACGCCGCCTCGGCGTGCTCGGCGCCGCCAAGCGTCGCGGCGATCACGCCGCCGCCGAGAATGCGCGAATCCGCGCCTTCGCCATCGTAGAGGACGCAAGCCTGGCCAGGCGCTACACCTATCTCATCGTCGGCTAGATCGACGACCGGACGCCCGCCCCTGAGGCTCAGCGTCGCCGGGGCCGGCGTACGCGTGGAGCGCACGCGCGCCAGCACGGGCAGCCCTCCGGCCCCAGCCTCCGCCAGCGCGCCGTCGCCCAGCCAGTTGAAGTCGCGCAGCTCGACGGCCCGAGCCGCCAGCGCCTCGCGCGGCCCGACCACGACCCGCGCGTTCTTCGCATCAAGGCGCACGACGAAGAGCGCCTCCCCGGTCGCGATCCCCAGGCCGCGCCGCTGGCCGACCGTATAGCGGATGACGCCCTCATGGCGGCCGAGCACGTTGCCCTCGATATCGACGATCTCGCCGGGTCTCACCGCCTCCGGCTTCAGCTTCTCCACGATGTCGGAGTAGCGGCCATGGGGCACGAAACAGATGTCCTGGCTGTCATGCTTGTCTGCCACCGCAAGGCCCAGCTCGCGCGCGATCGAACGCGTCTCCTCCTTGGTCAGGTCGCCGAGCGGGAAGCGCAGGAACTCAAGCTGCTCCTGCGTCGTGGCGAACAGGAAGTAGCTCTGGTCGCGGTCGAGATCGACGGGACGGAACATGGCGCGCCGCCCGCCCATGTCGCGCGAGCGCACATAGTGTCCGGTGACCATGGCCACGGCGCCGAGCTCGCGCGCGGTCTTCAGAAGATCGGCGAACTTGACGGTCTGGTTGCACGAGACGCACGGGATCGGCGTCTCGCCCCGCGCATAGCTCTCGGCGAAGGGTTCGATCACCGCGTCGCGGAAGCGCTCCTCGTAGTCGAGAACATAGTGCGCGATGCCGAGGCTGGCGGCCACCTGCCGGGCGTCGTGGATGTCCTGTCCGGCGCAGCAGGCGCCCTTGCGGTGGGTCGCCGCCCCGTGGTCGTAAAGCTGCAGGGTCACGCCGACCGCGTCGTAGCCGGCGCGGCCCACCAGCGCCGCCGCCACCGAGGAATCGACTCCGCCGGACATGGCGACCAGCACGCGCGTTGCCGCGCGCGGGCCTTTAAGACCAAGATCGATGTCCATCATGCGATTGCTCCGGAGCCCCGAAAAATATAGCGGAGAAACTGCGGCCGGCAAGCTCGGGGTTCCCAAAAGTTAAGGGAATTCAACGTTCTGACTTAGGCGATTTTTAAGAGGAACCCCGTAGAACCTGAGCTGTGTCCTGTTGTGCGTAAAGAGTCATAGACATGGCTGAACACATCCGCCCGCGCGTGAAATACGTGATCGGGCCCGACGGCAGCCCGCTCACGATCGCCGATCTTCCGTCGACGAACACCAAGCGCTGGGTCATCCGGCGCAAGGCGGAGGTCGTGGCCGCGGTGCGCGGCGGCCTGCTCAGCCTGGAAGAGGCCTGCGAGCGCTATACGCTGACGGTGGAGGAGTTCCTCTCCTGGCAGATGTCGATCGACCAGCACGGGCTCGCCGGCCTGCGCACGACGAAGATCCAGAAATACCGCGCCTGAATTCGACGCCGGCCGCCGCTCCGCCCCGGCAGAATCCGGAAGTCACGCAAGATCGTACAAGGCCAATCCTCCTGCAGCCCTGAAGCCCAGGCTTTCAAGCAA
>CAZARE010000374.1:0-2871 GCA_964487455.1 uncultured Propylenella sp. | reverse complement strand
GAGGAAACTCCGCTTTAGAAACCTTTCCGTCGGAGTCAGCATCCATTTCGTCGAAGCGTGCTTCCTTCTGCCCCTGCATGGCGGCTTGACGATCCGGGTTGAAGCCCTGCTGCGGCCCCATACGGACGGCCATGTATTCCTCTTTTGTCGTCGTCGCTATCCATGGCAGTAAATACTTCGTCGGCGGCCGACGCGGCTTCTTCGGCGCTGACCATGCCGTCATCGTTGGCGTCGATCATCATGAAGCGGCCGCGACCAGGCCCCACGGATCATCCAGCCCATTCCCCAGCCTTGCCACCATCCAGGACCCGTCGCCGGAACCATACGGCTGGGCGATTGCGCTACCGCTGAGTACGATCGTGCCGCAGACGCACAGTGCTGCAAGTGTGCTATTTCCGCTCATGGCGATCTCCTTTGTGCAACGACAATTATGGTGACGGTGGGCGACAATTAGGATGACCGGCAGCAAGTGATTGATCATGCTGTGGCCTTGGCGTTGCGCTTGCTTGGGGCTTCGGCATTTTCTGTTGCCGATCGCCTGCGGTAACTCTCGGTATTGATCTCGAGGATTGTTGCGTGGTGGACGAGGCGGTCGATGGCGGCGACGGTGACGGCCGGGTCGGGGAACACCTGGTCCCATTCGCTGAAGGGCTGATTGCAGGTTATGACCAGGCTTTTGCGCTCGTATCGCTCGGCGATCAGCTCGAAGAGGACGGCGGTCTCGGCCTGATCCTTTCGGACGTAGCCGAGATCATCGAGGATGATGCAATCGAACTTGTCGAGCTTGGCGAGAGTTGCTGGCAGGACGAGATCGCGGCGGGCGGCCTGGAGTTTTTGCACGAGATCGGTGGTGCGGGTGAAGAGCACGCGATAGCCGTGATCGATGAGGCCGGCGCCGATGGCGGCGGCGACGTGTGTCTTTCCAGTCCCGCTTGGCCCAAAGATGAGGATGTTGGCGCCCGGCTCGATCCAGGCATTGCCGGTGGCGAGGGCGGTGATATGGGCTTTGCGGAGAGACGGCGCGGCGGCGAAGTCGAAGGTCTGAAGGGTCTTGCCGGGCGGTAGTCCGGACTCGGCGAGATGCCTTGCGATTCGGCGTGTGGCGCGCTCGGCCAGCTCGTGTTCACACAGAGCGGCGAGGAAGCGGGCCGAACCCCAGCCTTCCTTGTCGGCACGGGCACCGAGTTCCTGCCAGAGGCGGCTGATGGTCGGCATTCTGAGTTCGGTCAGCATCAGAGGCAGCTTGGCGGCATCGGTCATGGCGGGATGTCCTCGCGGGTGGCGACGGTCAGCAGGCTGTCATAGGCCTTGAGGTCGGGAGCGGGGATGGTGATATGCGGCAACGCGGTCGGCACCGGGGCGACAGCTGTGCGAGCCGTTTCCAGATCAGGGAGCTGACCGGCGTCGAGCACGGTGTCGAGATGACAGGCGAGTGCATTCTCGCAGGCGTGGGTCGCCGCCAGATGAAGCAGGCCGACGTAAATGCGGCACGCCTTACGCGGCTCGAGCCGCTGGTCGAGCGCCTCCCAGGCGCGGCGGAATGCCGTTCTCGGGAAGAGTTCATCGCGGAATACCGAATGGCGGAAGGCCTGCGGCTTCTTGACCAGGGAGCCGATCAGATGACGCCAGTCGACCTGCCTGACGGCCTTGTCGCCGGCCCGCCGATGGCGGCGCGGGATGGTGAGAACCGGTGTCGTGCCGAGATGGCCGACGAGCCGGTCGTCGTAGATATGCACCTTGAGCCGGGTGCCGACGAGGCGCGACGGCACGGTGTAGAGCACGCCCCGCACGATGATGGTACCGAAGCGGGTGACGCCGACGGTGGCGACCGAGAAGTCGGTTGTGCGGTGGCGCGGCAAAGGCTGCAACGCCTTGAGTTCGATGGCGACCGCCGCGGCACGGCGTGCGTTCTTACGGGCGACAATCTCTGCAAGGAAGGCTTGGTAGGCGGCGAGATCCGTGAAGTCGCTCGAGCCGCGCAGCTCCAGCGCCTCCCCGATCGAGCGCTTGAGATGGCCATGTGCGGCTTCGATTGAGCCGTTCTCATGCGCCACGCCGGCGTTGTTGCGGGTCGGCTCGAAACCGTAGTGGCGGCAGAACTCGGCGTAGCCCTTGGCCTCATCGTCGCGGTCGGCGAGATTGCGGTAAGCCGCCGACAGCCGATCGGTGCGATGCTCGCGCGGGACCCCGCCGAGCTGCCAGAGGGCTTCCTGCAAGCCCTCCGTCAGAGCGGTGAAGCTCTCCCCGCCCTGAATGGCGCGGACGTGCTCCCAGCCCGAGAAGGCCAGCCAAAAGTGATAGAGCATGTGCTTGAACGGCTTTCCGGCGATCGTCACCGAGAAGCCGTCGGGGTGAGTGAAGTCGGACAGCGCCTGGCGGCCCGGCGGATGCTCCTGCCGGAAAATCAACTCACGCTCCGGGCCTTCGGTCGCCCGCCATTGCGCAATGTGGCGTTGAAGCGTGCGCAACATCCGATCGGGATAGCGGCCAGGATGCAGCCGCTGCAGTTCCTCAAGAACGGTCGTGGCGCGGATGCCGGGCGAACGAGCGAGGATCGGCACGATCTCCGCACGCCACACGTCCTGGAAGGGATCGACACGGGTGCGATATTGCCGCAGCGGTCGTTGGCTCATCAGAACGCGACGGCCGTTCTCAATGCGTCGTCCGCTGCTCTCGCTGAACCCAGCCCGCGCGGCTGCGACTGCCTGGGTCTCGCCGTCTTTGCGCTCGTCCATGAACCGCCTGACCTGGCGGTCGGTGATGTGATTACCCGGCATCCCAGCCCCCGTATGGGGGCGTTCGAATCAGGTAGGTCCCCGACCGGCCATCCTAGTTGCCGTCAGGCCGTCACCTTAATTGTCGCCGTGCACC
>CAZARE010000373.1:0-3799 GCA_964487455.1 uncultured Propylenella sp. | reverse complement strand
GACGCGCTCGTTCTGGAGATCGGGACGCGAACCAAGGAGAGCCGCGCCCACTACTCGGACCTTGACATGCAGGTTGTCAGGGAAGACGGCGCGGATCGCTTCCTGCACAGGGACGGCTCTCCCTACCCCAAGCGGTGAGCCGCAGCAGCAAAGAGCAGCACATGAGCTACGAAAACTTCCGCTTCGAGACCGGCGCCGACGGCATCGCGCTCATCACCTGGGACATGCCCGGCCGTTCGCTGAACGTGTTCACGCCGGGCGTCATGGACGAGCTCGACGACATCGTCGATCGCGTCGCGGGCGACGACGCCATCAAGGGCGCGATCATCGCTTCCGGCAAGGACGGCTTCTCAGGCGGCGCCGATCTCACGATGCTGGACGGCATGTTTGCCGGCTACCGGCAATTGCTGCGCGAGAACCCGGCGGAGGCGAAGCGGCAGCTGGTCGAGCAGTCGAGCCGCATGTCGCGAATCTACCGCAAGCTTGAGACCTGCGGCACCCCGTTCGTCGTCTGCATTCACGGCGTGTGCATGGGCGGCGCGTTGGAGCTGGCGCTCGCCAGCCACGGCCGCGTCATGGCCGACGACAAGGAAACCAAGATCGGGCTGCCGGAGGTGAAGGTCGGCATCTTTCCGGGCGCGGGCGGAACACAACGCGTCATGCGCATGGCCGACGCCCAAGCCGGGCTTGAGATGATGCTGAAGGGATCCTCCATCGACCCGGCGAAAGCAAAAGGCATGAAGCTGGTCGACGAGGTGGCGCCACGCGACAGCCTCGTCGACACCGCGCGCAAGATGCTCGCCGCGGGGATCGAGACGACCAAGCCGTGGGACAAGAAGGGCTACAAGCCACAGGGTGCGGCGCGCGTCTACTCGCCCGCCGGCTACCAGCTTTGGCCCGCCGCCAACGCCATCTACCGCAAGGAGACCTACGACAACTATCCCGGCGCGCGCTATCTCCTGCAGTCCATCTTCGAGGGCCTGCAGCTCGACATGGACGCGGCGCTGAAAGTGGAGAGCCGCTATTTCGCGCATGTCCTGCAAACGAAAGAGGCGGCGGCGATGATCCGCTCGCTGTTCGTCTCCATGCAGGAGCTGAGCAAGGGCGCGCGGCGGCCTGCCAAGCAGCCGAAGCGCGAGGTCAAGAAGCTTGGCATCATGGGCGCGGGCTTCATGGGCGCGGGCATCGCCTACGTCTCCGCGCAGGCGGGGATGGATGTCGTGCTCCTCGACCGCGACACGGAGTCCGCCGAAAAGGGCAAGGCGCACTCCGCCGGTCTGATGGACAAGGCGATCCAACGCAAGCGCGCAACGTCGGAGGAGAAGGAGGCGTTGCTTGCCCGCATTCATGCGACCGCGGACTATGCGGACCTGCAAGGATGCGACCTGGTGATCGAGGCGGTGTTCGAAGACCGGGCGGTCAAGGCGGAGGCCACGAAGAAGGCGATGGCGCATCTTCGCGCCGACGCGATCTTCGCCTCCAACACCTCCACCCTGCCGATAACGTCGCTGGCCGCGAGCTTCCACGACGCAGCGAAGTTCATCGGCATCCACTTCTTCTCCCCGGTCGACCGCATGATGCTGGTCGAGGTGATCCTCGGCAAGGAGACCGGCGATGCGGCCCTGGCTACGGCGCTCGACTATGTGCGCGCGATCAAGAAGACGCCGATCGTGGTCAACGACAGCCGCGGCTTCTACGCCAACCGCTGCGTCATGGCCTATCTCCTGGAAGGTCATTTGATGCTGGCCGAAGGGGTGCCCCCGGCGATGATCGAGAACGTCGCCAGGATGGCCGGCATGCCTGTCGGGCCGCTATCGCTTACCGACGAGGTCGGCGTCGACCTTGCTTGGAAGATCCTGCAGGCGACGAAGAAGGATGCCGGGACGGAAATTCTCATCGATCCGGGGCAGGAGAGGCTGCTTGAGGAAATGGTGGTGAAGCGCGAGCGCTTTGGCCGTAAGAACGCGAAGGGCTTCTACGACTATGCCGGGCGAGAGAAGTCCTTGTGGCCCGGGCTCTCGGAGATATTCGCGCCCAAGAGCGGCGACGATTTCGCCGTCGACGAGTTGAAGCAGCGTATCCTGGTCACGCAAGCGCTGGAGGCGGCGCGCACGGTGGAAGAAGGCGTCATCACCGATCCGCGCGAAGCGGATGTTGGCTCCATCCTCGGCTTCGGCTTCGCCCCCTATACCGGCGGCACGCTCTCCTACATCGACTTCATGGGGCCGGCGGAGTTCGTTGCGCTGGCGGAGCGGCTGGCGAAGACGCACGGCCCTCGCTTCACGCCGCCGGCGCTGGTCAAGGAGATGGCGGCGAAGGGCGAGACGTTCTATGGGCGGTTCGGCGCGGAGAGGAAGGCCGCGTAGCTGTGTTAGGGCCCGCCGCGTTCACACAGTTTTCGGGTTCCGCAAGCGGCCAAAAGGACTATATTCCCAGGCGCTTGGGAGGGCGGGGCGCATGTGGAATCATGAATCCGTCTGGGGCGCTATCGATGCTCTTGCGGCCCGGCACCGGCTGAGCCCGTCAGGCCTGGCGAAGAAGGCCGGACTCGATCCCACCGCCTTCAACGTCTCCAAACGTCACGGCCATGATGGGCGGCCGCGTTGGCCCTCGACCGAATCGATCGCCAAGGTGCTTGCCGCGACCGGCGAGTCCGTGGAGGGCTTCGTCGGAATGGCGCGGCGCCCGGGCGCCCGGGCCGCGTCGCGCGAGATTCCGCTCGCCGGCAGCGTGCCTAAAGAAGCGCATGCGGTGCCCCTCCTCGGCATGGCGGAGGCCGGCGCCGGCGGCTTTTTCGACGACGGCGGCTTTCCTGCGGGACACGGCTGGGACGAGATCGCCTTTCCGGCGCTCGCGGACGAGTTCGCCTATGCGCTGAGGGTCTCCGGCGATTCCATGCTTCCGCTCTACCGCGACGGCGACGTCATCATCGTTTCGCCGGCGGCGCAAGTTCGCCGCGGCGACCGCATCGTGGTGCGCACCAGCGAAGGTGAGGTGATGGCGAAAACGCTGCTGCGCAAGACCGCCGCCGGGCTGGAGCTCGGCTCGTTCAACGCCGAGCACCCGCCGCGCAAGCTGAAGCTCGGCGACGTCGACTGGGTGGCGCGCATCCTTTGGGCGAGCCAATAGCGGGCGAGTGGCCCGGATCGTTGCGGACGGCTCGAGCACCGCTGCAATCTTCGCGCCTGGACATTCCATCCGCCACGGGCATCATCGGCTTTCATGATTCGAGGTAGCCTGCTTGCGCTTCTCGGCCTTGCCTCCTTTGTCGCCGTCTATATCGCGATGGCGCCGGGCGAGTTGCCGCTTGAGCCAGGCGCCGATTCGGAGACGCTCGCGGACTCCGATGGCGCCGAGATTGCTCTCGACGCGGCGCTGGCGGAGAACGCGCGGAACGGGGACAGGTCGCGCCTCGGTGAAATCGGATTCGAGTTGAGGCCGGCGACGGATGCGAGATCGGAGCCGGCGCGCGACGCGGCGGAGCGCGCAGAAGTGCGCGACGTGACGCCACCCGACATGACCGCCGGCCCGAGGATCACGGGGCAGCTCGTTCGGGTCGAGCCGCCCGCGCCGGAACCCACGGCGCGCATGGAGCGCCTCTTCAACGCGATCGTCATCTCGGCCGACACGATCAAGGCGCAGGGCCGGGACGTCCATCTCGCCGGCATCGCGGCCCCGGATTTCGATGAGCGTTGCGGAGAGGGCGCGGCCGCCTGGCCCTGCGGGCGCATGGCGCGCGCGGCGCTTCGCCGCTTCATCCGCGGCCGCGCGATCGAATGCGAAGTCCCGCCCGGCGCCG
>CAZARE010000372.1:0-8311 GCA_964487455.1 uncultured Propylenella sp. | reverse complement strand
TCCGTGGCACGACGAAGCCTTATCGCGCCAGCCGAGTGGTGTCTTGAATGAACTGAAGATGGCTGGCTGGGGAACTAGGATTCGAACCTAGATCGACGGAGTCAGAGTCCGCTGTTCTACCGTTGAACTATTCCCCATCGGCAGGCCGGTTTCTGGCGCGATTTGGTCGGTTGAGCCGGCGATGTCAAGCTGCCGAGGGCGGCGTGCACCGCGCTCCAAGTCGATGCGATGCGCCTGATGCCGCGCTAGCGGGGGGCGGAATCAGCAGTTTGCCTCGAACCGAGGGAGAGAATATCCTTTCCTCAACGCGATGAGGGCGCCTCGGCACCCTCCACACTGCGAGTCGAACATGGTCATGGGCAGGGACCCGGCAAGGCCGGAGCCTACGCCCGGTCCCGCTGCGGATTCCGCTGCGCCGCCTTCGCGTTCAAACGCGGAGGGGGCGGGCGACCGTGCCTCCGCTGGGCTGCCTGCCGGTCCGCCTGGGGCGCCAGGCCGCAACGGCGGCGGAGGACGAGGGACCGGACGCGGAGTTCGCCGCCGGCGTGACGGCCGGCGAGAGCGTGGGCCGTTCTACGCTGCGCTCGACCTTGGAACCAACAATTGCAGGCTCCTGATCGCAGAGCCGGAGGGCGATACGTTCCGCGTCATCGATTCCTTCTCGCGCATTGTCAGGCTCGGGGAGGGCGTCTCCCGGCACGGAAGGCTGCAGCCGGAGGCGATGGAGCGCGCACTCGACGCCTTGCGCATCTGTGGTCAGAAGCTCAGCCTCCGGCCAATGACGGGTGCGCGTCTCATCGCTACCCAGGCCTGCCGCGTCGCCGAGAACGGACATGAGTTCCTGGAGCGCGTGCGAAACGACATCGGGCTCGCCCTGGAGGTGGTGAACCAGCGCACCGAGGCGCAGCTTGCTGCGGAGGGATGCCTCTCGCTTCTTGACCCCCAGGCGGACGGCGCCGTGCTCTTCGACATCGGCGGCGGATCCTCTGAGATCGTATGGATCGATAGGCGACGCCACCGCCACGGCGGGCTTATGCGCGCCTGGGTTTCGCTGCCGGTCGGTGTGGTGACGCTAGCGGAGCGCTACGGGGGCGCAGATGTCGACGCGGCGGTGTTCGAGGCGATGGTGGACGACGTTCGCGGCGAGTTCCATCGCTTCCGTGCGCGCGAAGCTCTCAAGCAGGCGCTGAAGGGCCGCGCATTCCACTTCCTCGGCACGTCCGGAACGGTGACGACGCTCGCTGGCGTTCACCTCGATTTGCCGCGTTACAACCGCAGCCGCGTCGACGGACTATGGATGGAGGACGACGACATCGAACGCATGATGACGAAGATACGCGGCATGGACTACGAGACGCGCCGCCGCAATCCGTGCATCGGCCGCGAGCGGGCCGACCTTGTTCTGGCCGGATGCGCGGTTTTCGAGGCGATCCGGCGCGAATGGTCGTGCAGTCGGCTGCGCGTCGCGGATCGCGGATTGCGGGAAGGCATGCTCGTGCAGCTGATGCGCGCCGACGGCTATCTACGCGGACGTGGTCGCTGGCCGTATTCCTCCGCCCCATCCCGCAACGGGCCGCGGGCACAGTGACGACGTCGCGCGGCGGATCCGGCCACCGCGGGCTGCGTCAACGCGTCAAGACGGCGCGCGGGCGCAAGGCCTCCTCGCAGCGCTGGCTGGAGCGTCAGCTGAACGATCCTTATGTCGCCCGGTCGAAGCACGAAGGCTATCGCTCGCGCGCCGCCTACAAGCTGATCGAGATCGACGACCGCTTCGGGTTCCTCACGAAGGGGGCGCGCGTCGTAGATCTCGGGGCGGCGCCCGGTGGCTGGTCGCAGGTCGCCTCGGCGCGCGTCGGCTCGACTGATGCGGAGCCGCTGGTCGTCGCGGTGGACTATCTCGATATGGACGCGCTACCGGGCGTTACGCGGCTTCAGGCCGACTTTTTCGACGCGGACGCCCCGGGCCGCATCCGCGCGGTGCTCGGCGGTGGGAAGGCCGACGTCGTGCTCTCCGACATGGCGGCGCCCACCACCGGGCACAAGGCGACCGATCACCTGCGGACGGTCGCCCTTTGCGAGGCAGCAGCCGACTTCGCCCGCGAGGTTCTCGCTCCGGGCGGGACGTTCCTTGCCAAGGTGTTCCGTGGCGGCACTGAGCAGAACCTCCTTGCCGGGCTGAAGCATGACTTCGCAAAGGTGCAGCACGTCAAGCCGCCGGCGAGCCGCGCCGACAGCCCGGAGCTGTATTTGCTGGGAACGGGATTCAGAGGCGGGTCGCGCGGCTGACATTCCCTTCCCCTGGCGAGCGTGGTAAGCACCCGCGCCAACCCCGCAGCCGATTCTTCGTGGCGCGGCCTTCGCGGCCCGCAATCGGCGCCCCGTTCCAGAGGCTTGGCATGGCCAAAATCATCGACGTCGTCACAGGCCGCGAGGCGCTCACCTTCGACGACGTGCTGCTCCGGCCGGGGCGCTCCGAGGTGCTGCCCGCCGAGACCGACATCTCCACACGGTTGACCAAATCGATCAGCCTCAACCTTCCGATCCTCTCCGCGGCGATGGACACCGTGACGGAGGCGCGATTGGCGATCGCCATGGCGCAGGCTGGCGGAATCGGCGTCATCCACCGCAATCTCGACCCCGACAGCCAGGCGGAAGAGGTGCGGCAGGTGAAGAAGTTCGAGTCGGGCATGGTAGTGAACCCGGTGGTCATCGGGCCGGAGGCAACGCTCGACGACGCGCTGCGGCTCATGAAGGACTACCGCATATCCGGCATTCCGGTGGTGGAGGGCGGCGGCAGCGGCGGCCAGACGGTCGGCAGGCTCGTCGGCATCGTCACCAATCGCGATGTGCGCTTCGCCTCTGATCCGCAGCAGCCGGTCTCCGAGCTGATGACGCATGAGAACCTTATCCGCGTACAGGAGAACGTGAGCCAGGACGAGGCCAAGCGGCTGCTTCATCAGCATCGCATCGAGAAGCTGCTCGTGGTCGACCGCAGCGACAATTGCATCGGCCTGGTCACAGTGAAGGACATCGAGAAGGCGCGGCTCAATCCGTTCGCCTGCAAAGACGATCAAGGTCGGCTGCGCGTGGCTGCGGCCACCACTGTTGGCGAAAAGGGTCTTGCGCGCACAGAGCGTCTGCTGGACGTCGCCTGCGACGTTATTGTCGTCGACACTGCCCACGGCCATTCCGAGATGGTGCTTCAGACCGTCGCCGCGGTGAAGCGGATGTCGAACGAGACGCAGGTGCTCGCCGGCAATGTCGCCACCGGCGAAGCCGCACGCGCCCTCATCGATATGGGCGCCGACTCCATCAAGGTCGGCATCGGTCCGGGCTCCATCTGCACCACCCGCGTGGTGGCCGGCGTCGGGGTGCCGCAGTTCACGGCCCTGCTCGACACCGTCGCGGCGGCAAGCGAGGCCGGCGTGCCGGTCATCGCCGACGGCGGCATCAAATATTCCGGCGACCTCGCCAAGGCGCTCGCCGCCGGCGCCTCCGCAGCGATGGTGGGAGGGCTCTTGGCCGGCACCGAGGAGAGTCCAGGCGAGGTCTACCTCTACCAAGGCCGCTCTTATAAGGCCTATCGCGGCATGGGCTCCGTCGGAGCCATGGCGCGCGGCTCGGCCGACCGCTACTTCCAGGCGGAGATACGCGACTCGCTGAAGCTGGTGCCGGAGGGCGTTGAAGGACAGGTGCCATACAAAGGCCCGGCGGCGAATGTGCTGCACCAGCTCGCCGGCGGCCTGCGCGCGGCCATGGGCTATGTCGGCGCGCGGACGCTCGACGAGCTGCGCCAGAAAGCGGAGTTCATCCGCATCTCCGGCTCCGCCTGGCGCGAGAGTCACGCGCACGACGTAACGATCACGCGCGAGAGTCCAAACTATCCTCGCGGAGCATAGGCCTCTTCATGTCGCTTCTTTATCCGGTGCTGGCGCAGGTGCTGTTGACCTTCGTGCTTGTTCTGTGGAGCGCCCGCGTGAGGGTCAGCACCGTTCGCAGAAGGCGGGTGCGCGTCCGGGACATAGCGCTTTCGAACGAAGCCTGGCCGGACGACGTGAAGAAGATCTCCAACAACATGCACAACCAGTACGAGACGCCGGTGCTGTTCTATGTGCTGTGTGGTGTCGCGGCCTATATGGGCGTGACCGGACCCGTGATGACGCTGCTTGCTTGGGCCTTCGTCGCTTCGCGGCTTGCTCACACGGCGATCCATACTACCACCAACCATGTGGGCCGGCGTTTCTATGTCTTTTCCTTTGGCATCTTTGTGCTGATCCTCATGTGGGCGATCCTTGCCGTGCGCCTTGTCGCCGGCTGATGCGCGATGCGCCTTCCGGGTCTGATCGCCGCAGCGATCGAGGTGCTCGCCGATCTTGACTCGCGACACCGTCCCGCGGGCGAGGCGCTGAAGGATTGGGGGCTCTCGCATCGCTTCGCCGGGTCGGGAGACCGCGCCGCCATCGGCAATCTCGTCTACGATGCATTGCGGCGGCGGTCTTCGATCGGGTGGCGGATCGGGGGCGAGACGCCCTGGCATCTCGCCGTGGGAGCGGCGGTCTTTTCGTGGGGAAACGACGCACAAGCGCTGAACGACGCTTTTTCCGACGGCCGCCACGCGCCCAAGCCTATTCCAGGGGAGACGATCCACCGCATCGAGACAGTCCGCCTCGAAGAGGCGCCCGACCATGTGCGCGCCGATCTGCCGCAATGGGCGGCACCCCACTTCGAGGCAGCTTTCGGGCGCGAATGGGTCGAGGAGGGGGCCGCGCTCGCCGAGCGACCGCCGCTCGATCTCAGGGTCAACACGCTCAAGGTGGAGCGAGACAAGGCGGCGCGCCAGCTTAGCCACCTGGGCGTTGGGCCTACTCCGTACTCGCCGATTGGGCTGCGCATCCCGCCCGCCGAGGGGCGACGCCGCCATCCCAACATTCAGGCGGAGGAAGCGTTTCGGCGCGGTCGCGTCGAGGTGCAGGACGAGGGGAGCCAGCTCGCGGCGTTCATGGCCGGGACGCGGCCCGGCCAGCAGGTGCTGGACATCTGCGCGGGAGCCGGCGGCAAGACACTGGCGCTCGCTGCGCAGATGGAAAATCGCGGGCAGATCTATGCCTACGATGCGGACAAGAACAGGCTCGCTCCGATTTTCGAGCGCCTGAAGCGTGCAGGTGTGCGCAACGTGCAGGTCCTTGCCTCGCCGCCGGATGCGCTCGCCGGTCTTACCGAGCGCATGGATCAGGTTCTTGTGGACGCGCCGTGCACGGGCAGCGGTGTTTGGCGGCGCCGACCTGACTCCAAATGGCGAGCCACGCCGGCGGCGCTTGAGAGGCGCACGGAGGAGCAGGATGCCGTTCTCGCCCGCGCCGCCGCATGCGTGAAGCCCGGCGGCGTCCTCCTCTATGCCACCTGCT
Source organism: uncultured Propylenella sp. (assembly GCA_964487455.1). Classification (GTDB taxonomy): domain Bacteria; phylum Pseudomonadota; class Alphaproteobacteria; order Rhizobiales; family Afifellaceae; genus DASWJZ01. Next base: position 2,906 of record CAZARE010000372.1, on the reverse strand, counting down.
CCCTGTTGCCGGCCGAGAACGATGTGCGCGTCCGCGCGTTTCTGTCTACGCGCCCGGCCTTCGTGCTGATCCCAGCCGCCGAGGTCTGGCAGTCCGGGCTCCAGGCGGTCGCCGCGCCCGAGGCGGCGCTCGCCGAGGCTTCGCTTCTGCTTACGCCGCGCCGCACCGGCACCGACGGCTTCTTCGTCGCGGCGCTACGCCGCAGTGCATGAAGTCCGCTTAATTCCACGCGGTGGGGTTGCCCGGCGGTTAAGAGCCGGCTTAGCTGCCGACAGGCAGGAGGACTTTCATGGCCCAGACCCAGTCCGAACCCATCGAACTTTACTACTGGTCGACGCCCAACGGCTGGAAGATCACCATCCTGTTCGAGGAGCTCGGCGTCCCCTACGAGATCAAATACGTGAACATCGGGAAGGGCGAGCAATTCACGCCGGAGTTCCTGGCGATATCGCCGAACAACCGCATGCCGGCCATCGTCGATCCGGAAGGCCCGGGCCGCAAGCCGATCTCCGTATTCGAGTCCGCGGCCATCATGCTCTATTGCGGCCGCAAGTTCGGACGCTTCTATCCGCTCCATGACGAGCGAAAGAAGGTCGAGGTCGAGGAATGGCTGAGCTGGCAAGTCGCCAATGTCGGGCCCGTGTTCGGGCACGACAATCACTTCCGCCACTACGCTCCAGAGAAGCTGCCTTATGCGATCAAGCGCTTCGGCGACGAGTCGCATCGGCTCTACGGCGTCCTCGACAAGCGGCTTGAGGGCCGTGAGTTCGTCGCCGATGGCTACTCGATTGCCGATATGGCGCTGATCGGGTGGGTCAAGGGTTACGAGCGGCGCGATATCGACATCGCCGAGTTTCCCAACGTGAAGCGCTGGATCGACACGATGCTGGCGCGGCCGGCCGTGGCGAAGGGTATTGAGATCGGTTCCGAGAAGCGCGGAGACCTCGCCACCGACAGGGAGGCGCAGAAGGTCCTCTTCGGTCAAAGGGCGCGATAGAGATCCGACCCGCAGCACCTGCCGATCTGCTTTCTCGCGAGGGGCGAAGAAGTCCCGCGGAATAGCAATCTCCCCTAGGAGACCGACCGCGCCTTGGGCGCCTTGGGCATGGGTGTCCCGGGCCGGGCGAGTGCGACTTTTCCGCCACGTAGTGTACGAAATCCAAACGCGCGCGGTTTTTGCGCGAAGCGTCTCGAAACGGAAATGTCAATATTTACGGCATGTTAGCTCAAATCCCCGGGCCCCGGTGAAGGGTTTATGAACCATCCGGTCACGGTCTGTTAAGCGCCGCTGTTAACGCTGGGGTTCTGACAGGCGCGGAAGATCGGCTTGTCAGACGACGGGGTTCAACCGTCGAACCATGGGGAATGCAGTCAATGAGCATGCAGATGCAGACGGGCACCGCCGGCGATACGCCGCAGAGCTTCTTCGAGCTGGGCCTTGCTTGTTCCACCGGCCGCGAGGGTCCGGTCGATCTGGTCGAGGCGCACAAATGGTTCAACATCGCCGCGGCGCGGGGGGACCGCCTGGCGGCCGAGCGACGCGAGGAGCTCGCCAACGAGATGAGCCGCGAGGAGATCGCTGCCGCACTTCGGGCTGCGCGTGAGTGGATCTCTCTACACTAGCACGGGAGCGCGGTCCGTCGCATCGGCGAGCCTAGATCGCCTCCTCCAGCAGGACGCGATAGTCGTCCGCCGACGGCGTGCGCGGATTGGTCGGCGTCGAGTGATCCGCCAGGGCGCGCTCGATCGTCCATGCGAAGACGTCCCGCATCACCCCAAGTGCTCCCAGCCCCGACGGAATCCCGAGACGTCGGTTGAGCCGGTCGAGTTGGTCGGCCAGGTCCTCCGTCGCCGCAATTCCCATCGCAGCCTTGAGCCGGTCGAGCTTGTTGTCGACGTGGCCATGGTTGAAGCGCACCACGCCCGGCATCAGGATGGCGTTGAGGGTGCCGTGATGCAGGTTCAGCTCCGTGAGCCCGCCGAGAGCGTGGCTGAGCGCGTGCACGGCGCCGAGCCCCTTCTGAAACGCCAGTCCGCCCTCGAGCGCCGCCATCATCATCTCGCTACGCGCCGCGATGTCGGAGCCGTGCGCGAACGCACGCTCCAGGTTGCGCCAGACGCGGCCGGCGCCGTCGAGCGCGATCGCCTCCGCCGGCGGATTGAGGCGCGGCGACAACAGGGTCTCGATGCAATGCGACAGCGCGTCGAGCCCGGTCGCGGCGGTGAGGTGAGGGGGGAGATGGAGCGTCAGCTCGGGATCTGAGATTGCCCGCTTCGGGATCAGATGCGGGCTGATGAAACCGAGCTTGCGCCCGTCGTTGAGCGTCAGCAGCGCGGCGCGGCCGACCTCCGCGCCGGTGCCGGCGGTGGTCGGCACGGCGACGACCGGGGCGACCGCCGCGGTGATCCTTGCGATGCCGCCGTAGATGGCGGCGTACTGCTCCAGCGGCGCGGCATGCGTGGCGAGCAGCGCGACGCCCTTGGCGAGGTCGATAGGCGAGCCGCCGCCGATAGCGACTACACCGTCCGCCTCCTCGGCCTTGTAGAGGCGAAGCGCCGCCTCGACGGCGGCCTCCGTGGGGTTCGCCGGCACGTCGAGAAAGCGCGGCGCGTCTTTCGGCAAACCGCGGGCGACATTGTCGAGAATGCCCGCCGCCTCTATCCCGCGGTCGCTGACCAGCAGCGGGCGTTTGACTCTGAGCGCGGCGAGCGCCTCCGGTAGCGTGCCGCGCACGCCCGCGCCGAACTCGATCGTCGTCAGGTAGGTGATGGTGCTCATGCGCCTTGGGCCGGTCGAGCCGTTATTCCCCGACCGGCGGCGTGCCGTGCGTGTGGAAAGACTTGATCGTCTGCAGGCCCCAGGCTTGGCCCTTCTTGCGCTCCGTCTCGGTCCACGTCACGGTTTC
>CAZARE010000371.1:0-4688 GCA_964487455.1 uncultured Propylenella sp. | reverse complement strand
GGCGTTTCTGCGTCCGCTGGTGGAGACCGGCGTCGTCTGAATGAGGCCGCTCATCGCTGAACGAAAAGGCCGGCCTCGCGGGGCCGGCCTTTTGCTTTGACGGATCGCCGCCTAAAGGCGTCAGGCGCTTTCGCGCAGCTCTTCTTCCTCCGGCTCGCGCAGCACGTAGCCGCGGCCCCACACCGTCTCGATATAGTTCTTGCCGTCGGTGGCGGCGGCTAGCTTTTTCCTGAGCTTGCAGATGAACACGTCGATGATCTTCAGCTCCGGCTCGTCCATGCCGCCATAGAGGTGGTTCAGGAACATCTCCTTCGTCAGCGTGGTGCCCTTACGAAGCGAGAGCAGCTCCAGCATCTGATATTCCTTGCCGGTCAGGTGCACGCGGCTGCCGTTCACCTCGACCGTCTTGGTGTCGAGGTTGACGCGCAGGTCCCCGGTTTGGATGACCGACTGGGCGTGGCCCTTGGAGCGGCGCACGATGGCGTTGATGCGGGCGATGAGCTCGTCCTTGTGGAACGGCTTGGTCATGTAGTCGTCGGCGCCGAAGCCGAGGCCGCGCACTTTGTCCTCGATGCCGCCGAGCCCGGAGAGAATGAGGATCGGCGTCTTCACCTTCGCCACGCGCAGCGTCTTCAGGACGTCGTAGCCGCTCATGTCGGGAAGGTTCAGGTCCAGGAGGATGATGTCGTAGTCGTAGAGCTTGCCGAGATCGACTCCCTCTTCGCCGAGATCGGTGATGTAGACGTTGAAGCTCTCAGACTTCAGCATCAGCTCGATCGATTGCGCCGTGGCGCTGTCGTCTTCGATCAGTAGGACCCGCATCCCAATCCCCTTGTCAGCTCCGTGTCGCGTGCGGGGTCGTCATTTCCCAACGCATGCGCATGGAGCCAGATCAAATACGATGCAGAGGCTAGCCTGGAATGGTTAACAGATTCTGTTTCGGGCCGGCAAGCCGACCCTGTGAACTTCTCTCCGTAGCATCTTGAATCCATTCTTGAATCCCAGCCCGCACCAGCGCCGTGCCGCCTTGAGCTTGTCCGGCTAAGGTTATCCGGCCCGAGCCTACCGTCGCTCGCGGCCGGCCGGCGAACGCGATTTACCCGGCCTTAAGTCGTGTCCTGCATGATTAATGCGACCCGTAAACGAAAGGTTACCGGCCTGCCGATCGGAGCCGGAGGGTCGAGCCGGGACACAGGGCAGGCGGACAAGTCGGGCGCGTGTGGGGGAGTATTGCGTATGAAGGCACGAGACTCGGTCGTTCGCATGCTGCGGTTTCAGGCAGAGGAGCGGCGTCGTCAGGTCGGCCAGATCGAGGCGATGATCGAAGAGTTCACCCGCATGGTGTCGGATCTCGACCTTGAGATTGCCGCCGAACACCGGCGCACCGGCATCGAAGACGAGAAGCACTTCGCCTATTCCACCTTCGCCCGCGCCGCGCGCCAGCGCCGCGCCAACCTGCAGGCGTCCATCGATGAGCTGAGCCAACAGCTGGAGACCGCCAAGGGTGCGCTCGATCTCGCCGAGGCGGAAGTCGAGCGCGAGGAAGAGAAGCTTGAGCGCGAGATGGCCCAGGATTCGGGCCGGCACGCCGCCGACCGCGAGGCGAGCTGACGCTCAAGTCAAGGCGAAGGCGGCCAGCCGTTCGTAGGTCGGCAACGCCTGCTCCTCGATGCGTTGCATGCGCGGCTCCGAGAGCTTAGGCAGCAGCCCGGAGCGGCCAAAGCCGGTCGACCTTTCCACCTGATCGTACCAATGGGCGCCCCACACCCCGTCGCTCGCGCGCGGGCCGGGAGGCCAGCTTAGCATCGCCTCGTCGAAGGGGATCGCAAGCGCCGCGCAGAGCCGCGAAAGTACCCTGCGCGGATCGGATAGCAGCGCATCGGCGTCCACGACCGGCGGCGCTTCCCCTGCGATCGAGGCAGCCACGTCGAAAAGCTCCGCCTGTTCCTCAAACCCCAGATCGGCGAAGGCCACCGTCTGCCGTTTGGCGGCGTAGGACTGAAGCACCCGCGCCGGATGGCGGATGAGGAAAGCGTGCCGGCAGGCGCGCATCCAGTCGCGGCCGATCGCCGGCAACATATGATGCGTCATGTGCTTTTGGTACCACAATTGTGCTCCGTCGGGCACAGGACCTGCGATGACCTCGGCCACCTCGCGCCAATCGTCATTCTGGCTTTCCAGCACCTCCCGGCGCATCGGATGGCTGGCGCCGGAAAGCCGCAGATAGCAGGCATAGAACGGCTCGTCCGTCACCACGCAGCCGGGGCGGTTGCCGAACGAGCGCATGAGCGCGGTGGAGAGGTTGCGCGGCCCGGACCACATGGCGATGCGCACCGCCTGGCTGTCGCCGGCGCCTTCCATGTCATCCCTCCGCCAGCAGGCCGGCCCATTCGGGGTGCGCCTCGAATTGCCGGCGGGCGAACGGGCAGGCCGGCGCCACTTTCATGTTCGAGGCGCGGAAGTCTCCGACCGCCTTCTCCACCAGCGCCGCGGCGATGCCGCGCCCCCGGTGCTGTCGCGGCGTGTAGGTGTGGAGGATGACCACCAGGCCCGGCTGATCCTCCACGTAGGTCAGTTCGGCTTCCGAGCCGTTCGGCATGGCGCGCACGTAGCGGCCGCGCTTGCCTTCAGTCTCCAGGCGAATGTCGGTTGGCGCCGTCACGGCCGCCCGCCGGCGATGCGAGTGAGCGAGCGTGCGGCGAGCGCGTGGTAGAGCGCGGCGAGCCGTGCCGTGAAAGGGCCGGGGAGGGGTTCGTCATCGCCGATCTTGCGCCCGTCGACCTCCCTCACCGGAACCGTTCCGGCAAACGTGCCGGTCACGAAAGCCTCATCCGCGCCGTAGACGTCGGTCAGCGAGAAGCGCTTTTCCAGCGCCACGATGCCCGCCTCGCGCGCCACCTTGAGGATGTTGCCGCGGGTGATGCCGCCGAGGCAGTAGTCGGGCGGCGAGGTCCACAGCTCGCCCTTCCTCACGATGAAGAAGTGGGTGGAGTTGCAGGTGGCGACGAAGCCGGCGGGATCGAGCATCAACGCCTCGTCGGCGCCGGCCTTCGTGGCCTGGATGCAGGCGAGGATGCAGTTAAGCTTGGAATGGGAGTTGAGCTTCTGGTCCTGCTCGGCCGGCCCGGTGCGCCGCACATGCACGGTGAAAAGACTCAAGCCCCGGCTTTGCAGGTCCGGATTCGGCAGCTTGTGTTCGGGGACAATGACGATCGTCGCCGGGCCGATCGTCATGCGCGGGTCCTGGTAGGGCGTGCGCTTCACGCCCCGCGTCACCATCAGGCGGATGTGCACGCCGTCGCTCATCTTGTTGGCGTTGAGGCAGTCGAAGATGCGCTGCGCGAGCTCGGCGCGCGACAGGCCGACATCCATGTCGATCGCCTTGGCGCCCTCGTAGAGCCGGTCGAGATGCTGGTCGAGGAAGGCGACGCCGCCGTCGATCAGCCGCAAGCCTTCCCAGACTCCGTCGCCGAGCACGAAGCCGGAATCGAACACCGACACGACCGCCTTCTCGCGCGGCACGAGCCCGCCGTTTACCGAGATGAGGATGTCGGCGTTGCGCGGATCGTCGGCGAAGTCGTGCGTTCCGGTGGTCATGCGGGACGCTTATCCCGTAGCCCGGATGGAGCGAAGCGAAATCCGGGTGCGGCGGCTGCTTGGTCTGCTAAGCGGCGTCGCGGAACGTCGGAATCCGCGCGACCTCCTCGCGCAGCTTCTGCGACGCGTGCCAAAGGTCATAGGCCTGCTGCATTCTGAGCCAGAGCCCCGGCCCGTTGCCGCAGAACTTGCCCAGCCGCACGGCCATCTCGGGGGTGACCGAGGTGCGCTCCGACAAGATGCGGTGAAGCGTCTGGCGCGTGACTCCGAGGTGGATCGCAGCCTCCGCGACCGGCATCCGCAGCGCGGGAAGAACGGTCTCGCGCAGCACGGAGCCCGGATGGGTAGGCGCACGGCTCGGGCGGCCCGCTGCCAATTCTTTGCTCATCCTGGTCGCCTCTCTATTCAGTGATAGTTCTCAAGGTTCACACGCAACGCGTCGCCGTCTTCGAACTCGAACGTAATGCATATCGGCCCATTGACGTGGATTGAATGGCGTTTGGGCCGGTGGCCCTTCAGCGCGTGAAAGTCGTAGCCGGGGATGTCCATGTCCTCCGGCCGCTCCGCGGCATCGAGGGCGTCCAGCCGTTCGCGAATCCGGGCATGAAGGCGGGAATCGATCTTGCCGGACCGCCCGGTTTGCCAGAGATCGCGCAGCGGCTTGCTCCTGAACGACCGGATCACGACGTTGCGTAACGTTTTCTGTTACAAGTGTCAACCAATCCGCGACAGTCTGGTGTCGCGGCGAGCGGCAGCAAGCGCGCGTGGTCGCCCCTGTTCGACGATCTCGGAAGGGCGCAGCCGGCGCCTGCGTGCAGAACCTCATTGTCATGATGGGATGGCCGGAGACGGAGGGATTGGCCTGACGCCGGGATCATACGAGCCTGCATGGTCGATTCTTATCCCCGCCTCCCAATCCTCCCTTACAATCCCTCCCGCCGTCCTTCGCCGAGGGTCCGTGTCGACCGGAGTTTCACGGGAAGGGCGGGCAGTCCGCGGCGGCGTGGTGTTCCGAGCTGCGCCGTCCCGGTCGGTTCCGACACTCCGCCCGACCGGCACTAGGACCGGTCTGCGGCTCGTTGCCCGCCTTA
>CAZARE010000370.1:0-3030 GCA_964487455.1 uncultured Propylenella sp. | reverse complement strand
TATGACTTATTGGACACACCGCAATACGATGCGTGTTCCTAGGAGGAGGAATCGATGATCAATTTTGTCGTCAACGGCAGGGAGGCGTTTTCGGACCAGCCGGCTGATAAGCCGCTCCTGTGGGTGATACGGGACGAACTGGGGCTTACCGGGACCAAGTACGGCTGTGGCGCGGCGCAATGCGGCGCATGCACGGTTCACGTGAACGGTAATCCGATCCGAGCATGCGTCACGCCGGTTTCCGCGGTAGCAGGAAAGAAAGTGACCACCATCGAAGGTCTTTCACCTGCAGCCGATCATCCCTTGCAGAAGGCCTGGATCGCCGAGCAGGTTCCACAGTGCGGCTATTGCCAGTCCGGGCAGATCATGCAGGCCGCAGCGCTTCTCTCGAAGAACAAGAACCCGACGCGTGCGCAGATCGTGCGGCACATGAACGGCAACATCTGCCGCTGCGGCACCTACAACCGCATCGTCAGCGCCATTCAGCGCGCGGCGAAGGAGGCCTAGCCATGATCGACCTCGAACAAGTCGACCTGCTCGATTTCAAGATCAGCCGCAGAGCGTTCCTCGGCGGAGCCGCGGGTCTGGGTTTCTCCTTCACGCTGGGTGTCGCCGTTCCCGGCGGCGCGCTGGCGCAGTCCTCCGAGTCCGGCCGGTTGAACGCGTACGTGTCGATCGCGCCGGACGGCACCATCACGATCCAGTCGCCGGTTGCCGAGATGGGGCAGGGAATCATGACCGGACTGCCGCTCATCGTCGCCGAGGAGCTCGATGCCGACTGGGGCAAGGTCGTGGTGGTCCAGTCTCCCATCGATTCGGCCTATCATCATCCGATCTTCAAGGCGCAGTACGTAGTGGCGAGCATCTCGACGCTCGGCTATTGGACGCCGCTGCGGGTCGCAGGCGCCCAGGCGAGGCGCGTCCTCGTGGAAGCGGCTGCGTCGAAATGGGGCGTTCCTGCCTCCGAGTGCAGAACGGAACCCAGCGTCGTGGTGCACGGGCCCAGCGGACGGCGCATGGGCTACGGCGAGATCGCGGCGTTCGCGCAGGCGCCCGCCACGCCGCCGGGAATCGACCCGGCGAAAGATCTCAAGCCGGCGAGCCAGTACCGGCTGGTGGGCAAGGGCGTGCCGCGTGTCGACGTCCCCTCCAAGACGAACGGATCCGCGCGCTATGGCATAGACGCTCGCGTGCCCGGCATGGCTTACGCGACCTTCGTGCGCCCGCCGATCCGCGGCAGCGGACCGGTCTCGTCCAATGCGGATGCCATACGGAAGCTCTCCGGGATATTGGACGTCGTGACGCTGGAGCATGGCGTCGCCATCGTCGGCGAGACCTTCAGCGAGGTGCAGAAGGCGCGTAAGCAGCTCAAAGTGAACTGGCGCGGCGGCCAGCCCGGAGAGTCGATCGATACGGACAAGGACCTGGAAACGTTCCTCGGAGACGGGCGCGATCCCAAGCGCGTCGGCACGGAGTGGAAATCGAAGGGTGATGCGACCAAGGCGCTCTCCGGCGCGGCACGCGTGGTCGCGAGGGAGTACCTGGCCGACCACGTTTATCACGCTCAGATGGAGCCGATGAATGCCACGGCCTACGTGTGGGGGGATCAGGCCGAGCTCTGGGTCGGCACGCAGGCGCCGACTCGCACGCAGCGAGACGTCGCAAAGGCGCTCGGAACGACGCCGGACAAGATTAAAGTCAACCAGCAGTTCCTCGGCGGCGGCTTCGGCCGGCGTGCGACGGTCGAAGTCTCCGTCGACGCCGCGCTGGTGGCGAAGGCCGTAAACCGTCCGGTGAAGCTGATTCTCAGCCGCGAGGACGATCTTTCGGCGGGCACGTTCCGCCCCATGACCGCCCAGCGCATCGAAGCGGGACTGGACGCGAGCGGGCGGATCGTCGGTTGGCGTCACCGGGTCATCGGAGAGCCGGTCGGCGACTTCGTCTATCACCCAGGCTACGTCAAGGCCGCGAAGAACCGCGACATCATCTTCATGATGGGCGCCGAGCTTCCCTATTACACCAAGGTCGAGAACTGGTACTCGGAGCACATCATGCAACCCGAGCGCACCCGCGTCGCCGCCTGGCGCGGCATCGGCTCCGGGTACACCAAGTTCGCGGTGGAATCGATGATCGACGAGCTTGCGCACGCGAACAAGGTGGATCCGCTCGCCTACCGGCTGTCGCTCACTGATGATTCGCGCACGCGGCGCGTCCTGGAGAAAGTGGCGGAAATGTCGGGGTGGGGGAAGAAACGCTCCTCCGGCACCGCGCTTGGCCTTGCATTCGCCGAGTACGGCGCATTCGCCCCGAAGTTCGGCTCGCTGATTGCTTCGGTCGCCGAAATCTCGCTCGATCGGCGCACAGGGCGCATCAGGGTACACAACTACTGGTCCGCTGCCGATGCAACGCTCGCCGTGAACCCGGGCGCGTTCGCCGCCCAAGTGGAAAGCGCGATCGTCTGGGGCCTGAGCTGCTGCCTCAAGGAGCGCGTCACCATGCAAAACGGGGTCGTGCAGGAGTCGAATTTCCACGAGTACGAAGTGATGCGAATGGCCGAGGTTCCGGCGATCCACGTCGAGGTGCTGACGGGCGGGCCGATGCCCACGATGGTCGGTGAGCTCGGCGTGCCGGGAACCGGTCCAGCGGTCGCGAACGCCTTTTTCGCTCTTACCGGGAAGCGGCTATACCACATGCCATTCACGCCGGAGCGAGTGCGTGCCGCTTTGAAAGCGTAGCAGCGCCTGCGAGCGTCAAAACGTCCCGGGGTAGGAACCTCCATCCAGCAGGAGGTTCTGCCCCGTGATGAACCCTGCCTGCGCGCTGCACAGGTAGGCGCAGGCGTCGCCGAACTCGGCGGGCGTGCCGAAGCGCTTCGCCGGGTTGGTGGCGGCGCGTTCTTGCGCCACCGCCTCGGCGGTGCGGTTGCTGGCCTTGGCCATCGCCTCGAAGTTGGAGCGCAGGCGCTCGGTATCGAACGGCCCGGGCAGCAGGTTGTTGATGGTGACGTTGCTCACTACCGTCTGGCGGGCC
>CAZARE010000369.1:0-2563 GCA_964487455.1 uncultured Propylenella sp. | reverse complement strand
GCCTCCCTCTAGAAAGCACAAGACCGGGGGTTTCCACCTCCGGCCTTTTAGCATCTTCGGTTAGCGTGGTGGCAAGCCGGCCGGCACAAATCACCACGAGCCTTTTCCGATAGCCCCTCCCGCCCTTGGCGTCAATCGCGGGGTTCGATAGAGCGAACGCATGATCGAAAGAGCCGCAGCCGACTCAGAAGGGTACCGCCGCTCTGCGATTGGCGTGCCCTCTCCCCTTGCGGGAGAGGGTGGCCCTCGCCGTCAGGCGAGGGTCGGGAGAGGGGGTCTCACGTTGCGTTCTCCATCTCCCCCTCTCCCGCCCCTTTCGCAAGCGAAAGGAGCACCCTCCCCCGCAAGGGGGGAGGGCTGGCGCGCATGACGCAGGGCATCCTCCCCGACCGCGATATCCGCCGGCTCATCGAAGACGGCGCCATCCTGCTCGCCGCGCCGACGGCCGAGAACCAGGTGCAGCCGGCGAGCCTTGACCTCCGCCTCGGCAAGAAGGCGACGCGGGTGCGCGCCAGCTTCCTCCCGGGCCCTGATTTCTCCGTCACTGAGAAGCTGGAGCAGCTTGCGCTGCACGAGTTCGACCTGTCGCAAGGCGCGGTGCTGGAGACCGGCTGCGTCTACATCGTGCCGCTCCTGGAGAGCCTCGCGCTCCCCGCCGACATCGCCGCGAGCGCCAACCCGAAAAGCTCCACCGGACGGCTCGACGTCTTCACCCGCGTCATCACCGACGAGGCGCGCGCCTTCGACCAGATGCCGGAAGGCTATTCCGGCCCGCTCTATCTCGAGGTGAGCCCGCGCACCTTTCCCATTCTCGTCCGCACCGGCTCGCGTCTTTCGCAGATCCGTTTCCGCCGTGGCGACGCGGCGCTCGATGATCAGGCGCTTCTCGACCTGCACAAGCGCGAGACGCTCGCCTCCGGCAGCCCGCGCTTCCTTAACGGCCTGGCGCTGTCCATCGACCTTGCAGGAGATCGCGGCGGTCTCGTCGGCTATCGCGCCAAGCGCTACACCGGCGTCATCGACGTCGACCGCGTCGGCGCCTACGACGCCAGCGAGTTCTGGGAGCCGATCGCGCGCCGCGAGCGCGCCGAGATCGTGCTCGACCCTGCGCAGTTCTATATCCTCGTCTCCGCCGAAGCGGTGCACGTGCCGCCAGGCTACGCGGCGGAGATGGTGCCGTTCGACCCGTTCGTGGGCGAGTTCCGCGTGCATTATGCCGGCTTCTTCGACCCGGGCTTCGGGCACGCGCCGGCGGGCGGGCACGGCAGCCGCGCAGTGCTGGAAGTCCGCAGCCACGAAGTGCCCTTCATCCTGGAGCACGGCCAGACGGTCGGCCGGCTCGTCTACGAGCCGATGGCGGCGGTGCCGGAGACCCTTTACGGCGCGGCGCTCAGCTCCCACTACCAGGCGCAGGCGCTGAAGCTCTCGAAGCATTTTCGGGCGGACCGATGACCGGGTTGGGACAGATCGAGCGCGCCCGCTTAGACACGTTGTTGAGGCTGCTGGCCGAGGCTTTCGCAATGGAGCATAGGCCCGGCGGCGATGCCGCGGCAGCCGCTTTGCTCGCCGCGATCCATCTGCCCTATCGCCATCGCAATTCATTGTCCGACCCTCGCCGACTGCTTCAGGCTGCGTGCGCTCACAAAGACGCGCTGCCGCTGGCGTCGGCTATTCTGGCCTGCACGAAGCTGATCGCCTGGGCCAACTGGTCAGGTGAAGGCCTCTCCGCCGACGTGTCCAGGCGACTGCATATGACCGAGCTTGTGGGCCCCGACGGTCATGTCGTCATAGAAGGCGTTCGGGTTGGACTGCTGCTTTCGGACGCCGGAATCGACTACCCGATCTCAAGCCATTCCGGAGAAGAGACTTACCTCGTGGTGTCCGGCACAGCCGAGTGGTCGGTCGGTGGGGCGTCCTTTGCACAGCGGCGGCCAGGCGCGCTCATCTTTCATCCGGCATGGGCGCCCCATGGGCGTCGCACCGAACGTGAGCCATTTCTGGGAGCGTGGCGGTGGACCGGTGACCTCGACCTCTCGACCTTCCGAGTGGCGCGCCCAGGCTGAGCCGGCCACTGAGGATCGCGACCGCTTCCGGGCCGGTTGACGACCGGCGATGTGATTCCTTGACAGCGCCGCCGACGCAATCGATTCTTCTCTCGGAGCGCGGGCGTAGTTCAGTGGTAGAACGTCAGCTTCCCAAGCTGAATGTCGTCGGTTCGATCCCGATCGCCCGCTCCACCTTCCCCTGATGCCTTAAAGAACTTCCACTTTCACGCGGGCCACGCCCCGCTGCACCATGCCCACGGCGTTGGCCGCGGCACGGGACAAATCGATGACGCGCTTGCCCACATAGGGGCCACGATCGTTGATCCGGACGACCACCGACTTGCCGTTGGCTTCGTTGGTGACGCGGACCTTGGTGCCGAATGGCAGGGTCTTGTGTGCGGCGGTCATGGCGTTCTGATTGTAGGTCTCGCCCGAGGCGGCAGTTCTGCCGTGGAATCCGGGACCGTACCAGGACGCCGTTCCGCAACTATTGCCAGCCGCCAAAGACTGCCCTGTCA
>CAZARE010000368.1:0-22140 GCA_964487455.1 uncultured Propylenella sp. | reverse complement strand
GTGCGTTCGGATCGGCGAGCCCGATATCCTCCGACGCCATGCGGATGAGCCGGCGGGCGAGATACATCGGGTCCTCGCCGGCATCTAGCATGCGCGCCAAGTAGTAGAGCGACGCCTGCGGGTCGGAGCCGCGCACGGATTTGTGCAGCGCCGAGATAAGATTGTAGTGGCCGTCCTGCGCCTTATCGTAAATCGGCGCGCGCCGCTGCAGCACCGCCTGCAGCCGCTCCGCGTCGAAGACCTCGTCCCTTCCGGCAGCGCGCCACACTTCTTCCGCAAGCGACAGCACAGCGCGTCCGTCGCCGTCGGCCATGCGGATCAGCGAGGCGCGCGCCGTCTCGTCGAGCGGCAGGTCAAGTCCCTCCGCCTGCTCGGCGCGCTTCAGCAGCGTCTCCAGCGCGTCGGGTGAAAGCGGCTTGAACACGAGCACGGTGGCGCGGGAGAGAAGCGCCGCATTGAGCTCGAAGGATGGATTCTCCGTAGTGGCTCCGACCAGCGTGACCGTGCCGTCCTCCATGACCGGCAGGAAGGAATCCTGCTGCGCGCGGTTGAAGCGGTGGATCTCGTCGACGAAAAGCAGCGTCCCCTCGCCCACCTGGCGGCGGGCGCGCGCCTCGTCGAAGATACGCTTCAGCTCGGCAACGCCTGAATGGATGGCCGATATCTGCTGGAAGTGCAGATCGGTCTCCTCCGCCAGCAGCCGCGCCACTGTGGTCTTGCCGGTTCCCGGCGGCCCCCAGAAGACGAGCGAGCCGACGCCGCGCGTCTTCAGCATGCGGGTCAGGGTCCCTTCCGGTCCAAGCAGATGGTCCTGACCCGCCACCTCCGCCAGCCGCTTCGGCCTCAGGCGGTCGGCCAAGGGACGCGGTGCCTTCTCCGAGAGCCCCGCCGCCTCGAAGAGGTTGGTCATCCCCCGATCACGATGCTGGACAGGCGGCCGTCCCGGTTGAAGCTGATCCGCCACAGGCGGCTGTTGGTCTCAACCAGCCCCGCGAGCTGCGCGGCGCTCGTGACGTCCTCGCCCTGCGCGCTCACCACGACGTCGCCCTGGCGAAAACCCAGGCGGGCCGCCGGCGAGCGCGGCTCGATGTCGACGATGACCGCGCCGCTATCGACGCCGCGTATGCGCATACGGTCGATGAGCGTGACCGACAGATCCGCAACGACGGCGCCAGTCAGCGGGCTGCGCCCGCCGATGAGCATGAGGTCAGCCTCATGCAGCTGGGGCTCGGGCTCCGGCACCACCGCGACCTCCGTCAGCACGCCGTCGCGCCAGACCACGAGATCGAGGGGATTGCCGATCCCTGCGACCGCCAGCCGGTAGCCGAACGAGGCGGAGTCGGCAATGTCTCTATTCTCGGCCCGCAAGATCAGGTCGCCGATCCTGAGACCCGCGCGCGCGCCGGGCGAGTCGGCCTCGACGTGCGTCACCAGCGCGCCTTTCGGCTTGGAGAGGCCGAGTGAGGCGGCGATGTCTTGCGTCATGTCCTGCGAGAGCACTCCAATCCACGGGCGCGCCACCGCCGTGGAGCCGGCAAGGGCCTGTGCCAGAACTGCTCTCACCATGTCGGAAGGAATGGCGAAGCCGATGCCGATGGAGCCGCCGGTGCGCGAATAGATCGCGATGTTGACCCCCACCAGACGGCCGTCGACGTCGACCAGCGCTCCCCCGGAATTGCCGGGATTTATCGCCGCGTCGGTCTGGATGAAGAAGCCGGAATCGTTGATGCCGATATTGGTGCGGGCGACGGCGGAAACGATGCCGCTCGTCACCGTCTGGCCCACGCCGAAAGGATTGCCGACGGCGAGCACTAGATCGCCCACCTCGAGCGCGTCGGAGTCGCCGATCTCAAGCAATGGAAACGGGTCGTCGCCGTTCTCTATCTTGAGCACGGCGAGATCGGTCCGCTCATCGCGCAGCAGGATCTCCGCCGGAAATTCGCGCCCGTCGGCAAGCGCGACTTTCACCTCGCTGGCCTCTCCGACGAGGTGGGTGTTGGTGACCACGACGCCGCTCGCGTCGACGATGACGCCCGAGCCGAGCGAGGAGCGCTCGCGCTGGCGCGGCGCGAAAGGGCTGCTGCGGCCGAAGAAGCGCTCGAAGAAGGGGTCGCCCGCGAACGGCGAGCCCGCCTCGACACGCGTTGACGCGTAGACATTCACCACGGCCGGCGCGACGCGCTTCACCACCGGAGCAAAAGAGAGCTTGATCGCCTCGCGGCCCTCTGGAACCGCCGCCGGCTTCGCGGCCGCCTGCTGCGCCGCAGGATCCCGCATCGGCGTCTGCGAGGAAATCGTTCCGGTCACGACCGGCGCCGCCCTGCCTGACGTCTGCGTGTCGCTCCATTGCGAAAGAGCGATCGCGGCGCCCGCGATCCCGGCGACGGATCCGGCCGCCATGAGAAGGCGGAGGCTTGGCCTCATCTCATTCTCCCCGAATCCGAGCCCTTCCGGCTTTCGAAATAGTCGCCGAATCACCGGTCAGCAAGGCGGAGATCTCGGCCCAGCCGAAGGCGGGCCATGCGCAACCACGAAAAAAGGGGCCGCGCCGGCCCCTCCTGTTCATACCGAACGGGCGGCTTACGCCGCCTCGGTCTCCTCCGTTTCCTCCTCCACGTCGCGGCGCGCGCGGTCTCCGGCGCCTCGCGCCTCAACGTCGCGGTCGACGAACTCGATCACCGCCAGCGGTGCGTTGTCGCCGTATCGGAAGCCGGCCTTCAGCACGCGGGTATATCCGCCTTGCCGCTCCTGATAGCGGGGGCCGATCGTTTCGAAGAGCTTCCTGACCATCTGCTCATTGCGGATGCGCGCCGCAGCCAGGCGCCGCGCCGCCAGGTCGCCCTTTTTCGCCAGCGTGACGAGCTTCTCCACCACCGGCCTCAACTCTTTGGCCTTGGGAAGGGTCGTGACGATCTGCTCGTGCTCGATCAGCGCCGCCGCCATGTTGGCGAACATCGCCGTACGATGGCTGGAGGTGCGGTTCAACTTGCGGCCCGTCTTGCCGTGGCGCATGGCGGTACTCCTCAGATGTCAGATGACGGATGCCAGAGGTCGGATGGTTGTTTATCCGCTGGCCCGCGCCCTGTCATCCGTGCTCTGTCCTCTGTCATCGGGTCAGTATTGATCCTCGAAGCGCTTGGCGAGGTCCTCGATATTGTCGGGTGGCCAGTTCGGCACCTCCATGCCGAGATGCAGGCCCATCGAAGCCAGCACCTCCTTGATCTCGTTCAGCGATTTCCGTCCGAAGTTCGGCGTTCGGAGCATCTCGGCCTCGGTCTTCTGGATGAGGTCGCCGATATAGACGATGTTATCGTTCTTCAGGCAGTTAGCCGAACGCACCGAAAGCTCGAGCTCGTCCACCTTCTTCAGGAGCGCCGGGTTGAAGGCGAGCTCCGGCGTAGCTTCCTCCGCCACCTCCTTCTTCGGCTCCTCGAAGGAGACAAAGATGGAAAGCTGGTCCTGCAGGATGCGGGCGGCGTAGGCCAACGCGTCGTCGGGCGTGACCGAGCCGTCCGTCTCCAGCGAGAGCGTCAGCTTGTCGTAGTCGAGCACCTGCCCCTCGCGGGTGTTCTCCACGCGGTAGGATACCTTCTTCACGGGCGAGTAGAGGCTGTCGACCGGGACAAGCCCGATCGGGGCGTCTTCCGGCCGGTTGCGCTCGGCCGCCACGTACCCTTTGCCGGTATCGACGGTGAGTTCCATGCGGATGTCCGCGCCCTCGTCCAGCGTGCAGATGACAAGCTCGGGATTTAGGATCTCGATGTCCCCGACCGTCTGGATGTCGCCGGCGGTTACGTGGCCCGGCCCCTGCTTGCGCAAGGTCATGCGCTTGGGACCCTCGCCTTCCATCTTGACGGCGATCTCTTTGATGTTGAGGACGATATCCGTCACGTCCTCGCGCACGCCGGCGATGGATGAGAATTCGTGCAGCACCCCGTCGATCTGCACGCTGGTCACCGCGGCTCCCTGCAGCGACGACAGGAGCACGCGCCGGAGCGCATTGCCCAGCGTCAGGCCGAAACCGCGCTCCAGCGGCTCCGCCACCATGGTGGCGATGCGTTGGCGGTCCGAGCCTGGCTTCACGTCAAGCTTGTTCGGTTTGATGAGGTCTTGCCAGTTCTTCTGGATAACCATCTTGCCTCTCACGAGATGTGTGCCGCGCGATGCGGCACGGCCCGCCGCGCAGGGCGCGGCGGCATGTGACGAAAACTAAACGCGCCGGCGCTTCGGCGGCCGGCAGCCGTTATGCGGAATCGGGGTCACGTCGCGGATCGTGGTGATCGTGAAGCCGGCCGCCTGCAGCGCCCGAAGCGCCGACTCGCGGCCCGAACCGGGACCCGATACCTCTACCTCAAGGGTGCGCATGCCGTGGTCTTGCGCCTTGCGCGCCACCGTCTCCCCGGCGATCTGCGCTGCATAGGGAGTCGACTTGCGCGACCCCTTGAAGCCCATGGCCCCGGACGACGACCAGGCAATG
This sequence comes from uncultured Propylenella sp., assembly GCA_964487455.1. Taxonomy (GTDB): domain Bacteria; phylum Pseudomonadota; class Alphaproteobacteria; order Rhizobiales; family Afifellaceae; genus DASWJZ01. Next base: position 17,663 of record CAZARE010000368.1, on the reverse strand, counting down.
GTGTTGCCCTGCACGTCGGTGATCGTGATCATGGTGTTGTTGAAGCTCGAGTTCACATGGGCGATGCCCGACGTGATGTTCTTGCGTTCGCGCCTGCGGATGCGCGCAGTGTCCTTGGCCATCGGTCAGCTGTTCCCGTTCAGGCTTATTTCTTCTTGCCGGCGATCGGCTTCGCAGGCCCTTTGCGTGTGCGCGCATTGGTGTGCGTCCGCTGGCCGCGGACCGGCAGCCCGCGCCGGTGACGGAGGCCACGATAGCAGCCGAGGTCCATGAGCCGCTTGATGTTCATGCTGACCTCGCGACGGAGGTCCCCCTCTACCAGGAAGTCGCGGTCGATCGCCTCGCGGATTTGGATGACCTCCGAATCGGAAAGCTCGCTGACGCGACGGCTCTCGGGGATATTCGCTCTCTCGGCGATCTGTCGCGCCTTGGTGCGGCCGACACCGTGGATGTACTGCAGCGCGATCACCACGCGCTTGTTGGTGGGGATATTGACGCCAGCAATGCGTGCCAAATCCGGTACTCCTCTGCCGCGCCGCCGAGGCGACGCCCCGTTGCTCTTGTCCCTTGCGGCCCGGGCGGAACGCAAAAGCCCGGACCCGGAACGCTCTACAGCTCCGGCACCGGCCCAAATACGCTTCAGGATAGATGCCGCTACTTAATGTCTCAGGGGCGGCCCGTCAACCGCCCCAAAACGCCGCGTTCCGGCTTTATCCGCGGCCCAACGCCGCGTCGATCTCGGTGCTCACCTCCTCGATGCCGGCCATGCCGTCCACGCTCGCAAGCTGGCCCTTTCCCCGATAGTACTCCACCAGAGGCGCCGTCTGCCCGCGATAGGCGTTGAGCCGCGTCCTGAACGCCTCCGGGTTGTCATCCGGGCGGATCACGTCGCCACGCGCCTTCATGTCGCTGAGCCGGCCTTCGATCCGCCGCATCAAGGCGCCCTCGTCGACCCTAAGCTCGATCACGCCGTCGAGCTTCATTCCCTTGTCGCGAAGCAGCCCGTCGAGCGCCTCCGCCTGCCCCACGGTGCGGGGAAAGCCGTCGAGCACGAAACCCAAATGCGCGTCCGGCTCATCGAGGCGATCGGAGACGATACCCACGACCACGTCGTCCGGTACCAGTTCGCCGCGCGCCATGATGTCCCGGGCCCTCAGCCCGACGGGAGTCCCCGCCTTGATCGCCTCCCGCAACATGTCGCCCGTCGATAGCTGAACGATCCCGTGTTTCTCAACGAGCCGCTGCGACTGCGTTCCTTTGCCTGCTCCCGGCGGTCCGAGCAGGATCAGCCTCATCTTCGCCGGCCCCGCAACTTGGATTTCTTGACGAGGCCTTCGTATTGGTGGGCGAGAAGGTGACCCTGAACCTGTTGAACGGTGTCCATCGTCACGTTGACCACGATCAGCAGCGACGTGCCGCCGAAATAGAACGGGATGCCCACCTGCGCGATCAGCATCTCCGGCAACAAACAGACGATGACCAGGTAAATGGCGCCGACCGTGGTGATGCGGGTCAGCACATAGTCGATATAGTCGGCGGTGCGCTGGCCGGGTCGGATGCCCGGGATGAACCCACCATGCTTCTTCAACTGGTCAGCGGTATCCTTCGGGCTGAACACCACGGCAGTGTAGAAGAACGCAAAGAACGCGATCAGCGCAGCGTAGATGAGCAGATAAAGCGGCTGCCCGTGCCCGAGCAGCGACGTCACGGTGGTAAGCCACCCAGGCCCTTGCCCGGCCGAGAACTGGGCAACCGTGATGGGTAGTAGGAGCAGCGACGAGGCAAAGATCGGCGGGATGACGCCGGCGGTGTTGAGCTTCAGCGGCAGGTGGGAGGAATCGCCCTGAAACATCCGGTTGCCGATCTGCCGCTTGGGGTACTGGATCAGCAATCGCCGCTGCGCCCGCTCCACGAAGACGATCGCGGTGATGACGACAACCGCCAGCACGATAATCCCCAGTATCACGACAGTCGAAATCGCGCCCTGGCGGCCAAGCTCGAGCGTTCCGGCGATGGCTGAGGGGATGTTGGCGACGATGCCGGCGAAGATGATGAGCGATATCCCGTTGCCGATGCCTCGCGCCGTGATCTGCTCGCCGAGCCACATCAGGAATACCGTGCCGCCAGTCAGCGTCACCACGGACGTGAAGAGGAAGAACCAGCCCGGCTCGTTCACGATCCCGCCCGAGGAGCCCTGCAGGCCGACGGCGATGCCATAGGATTGGAATGTGGCGAGCACGACGGTCAGATACCGGGTGTATTGGTTGATGACCTTGCGTCCCTGCTCGCCCTCCTTCTTGAGCTGCTCGAGCGTGGGCACCACAGCCGTCATGAGCTGCAGAATGATGGCCGCGGAGATGTATGGCATGATGCCGAGCGCGAAGATGGCCAGGCGTTCCACCGCCCCGCCGGCGAACATGTTGAACATCCCCAGGATGCCCTGGGACTGCTGCTCGAACGCTTGCGCCAAGGCCTCCGCGTTGATGCCAGGCAGCGGGATGTAGGTGCCCAGCCGATAGACGAGCAGCGCACCGAGCGTGAACCAGATGCGCTTCTTCAGCTCCTCGGCCTTGGAGAAGGCGGAGAAATTCAGATTGGCGGCAAGCTGCTCGGCTGCTGAGGCCATGGAGGCTCCAATACGCCCTTACCGGGCTCCGTTTATGCGTCGCTTTCCGCCGGCTTGGCCGGTTTGGCGACCGTCACGCTGCCCCCCGCCTTTTCGACCGCCACGATCGCCGGTCGGGAGGCGCCGGCCACGCTGATCGTAAGCTTCGACTTGGGCTCAGCGCCGCCCAGAAGACGCACGCCGTCCCTGACGCGCCGGACAACCCCCGCCGCCCTCAGAGCCTCCGCGTCTATCGGCTGCGCGGCGTCAAGACGGCCGGCCTCGATGGCCTGCGCAATGCGGTCCAGCCCCACCTCGACATAGTCCTTGCGGAAGATGTTTTTGAAGCCGCGCTTCGGCATGCGCCGGTGGATCGGCATCTGGCCGCCCTCAAAGCCCTTCATGCGGACACCGGAGCGCGACGTCTGCCCTTTCATGCCCCGGCCGGCGGTCTTGCCGATGCCCGAGCCAATGCCTCGGCCGACGCGCTTGCGCGCCTTCGTAGCGCCTGGCTTGTCGGAAAGCTCGTTGAGTTTCATGGCGTTCTGTCCGGTTTGCTGAACCTGTTTCTTACTTCTCGTCGACGATGCGGACGAGATGCTCGACCTTGGCGATCATGCCGCGCGTCGCGTCGTTGTCCTTGAGCGTGGCGCGGCGACGCAGCCGGTTAAGCCCCAGCCCGATCAACGTCTGGCGCTGATCGGAACGGCGGCGGATCGGGCTGCCGATCTGCTCCACGACGATCGTCTTGTCGGCCATGGAGACTACCTCACGCTTCCGCCGTCGCGGCGGCGTCGCCTTCGCGGCGACGCGCCTGGAGGCTGGAAACCTTGATGCCGCGGCGCGCCGCCACCGAGCGCGGACTATCCTGACGCTTCAGCGCATCAAAGGTCGCGCGCACCATATTGTAGGGGTTGGACGTGCCCATCGACTTCGCCACGATGTCCTGGATGCCCAGCGTTTCGAAAACCGCGCGCATTGGACCGCCGGCGATGATGCCGGTGCCCGCCTCGGCGGCGCGCAGCACGACTTTGCCCGCGCCGTGCCGCCCGGCGACGTCGTGGTGGAGGGTGCGTCCCTCGCGAAGCGGAACGCGGATCAGGCCGCGCTTGGCTGAATCGGTGGCCTTGCGAATCGCCTCCGGCACCTCGCGGGCCTTCCCGTGGCCGAAGCCAACGCGACCGCGCTGATCGCCCACCACGACGAGCGCGGCAAAGCCAAAGCGTCGACCGCCCTTCACTACCTTGGCGACTCGGTTGATGTGCACGAGCTTGTCGACGAACTCGCTGTCGCGCTCGTCGCTTCGCTCCCGATCTCTGCCGCGATCCCGCCGCCGTCCTTGTTCCGCCATGACGTTCGTCCGTTCTCCGATATGGGGTCCGCCTCGCGCCGTGCGAGTCAGAACTTGAGGCCGCCTTCGCGGGCGGCGTCGGCCAGCGCCTTCACGCGGCCATGAAAAAGATAGGCGCCGCGGTCGAAAACGACCTTGTCGACGCCGGCGGCCTTGGCCCGCTCTGCCACGAGCTTGCCGACCTCGCCCGCCGCCGCCGCGTCAGCCCCGGTCTTGAGCTTGCCGCGCAACGCCTTGTCGAGCGTCGAGGCGGCAGCCAGCGTATGGCCGCGCCGATCGTCGATCACCTGCGCGTAAATGTGCTGCGAAGAGCGGAACACCGTCAGGCGCGGGCGCTCGCCCGCCACCTTCCTCAGCGCTGCGCGCACGCGCTTCTGGCGGCTCGCCGCTCCCGGCTTCTTCGTCGTCATCTCGGTCCCACTCGCTACTTCTTCTTGCCTTCCTTGCGGAAGATGTACTCGTCGGAATACTTCACGCCCTTGCCCTTGTAGGGCTCGGGCGGCCGCCAGCGCCGGATCTCCGCGGCAACCTGTCCGACCTTCTGCTTGTCGATGCCGGAGACCACGATCTCCGTCGGCCGCGGCGTCTGTATCTCGATGCCGTCGGGCACCGGGTAGCTCACGTCGTGGCTGTAGCCCAGCGCGAGGTTTAGCGTCTTGCCCTGCGCTTGCGCGCGGTAGCCGACGCCGTTGATCTCCAACCTCTCCTCGAAGCCCTCGCTGACTCCGGTCACAATATTCTGCACCAGCGTGCGCGACATGCCCCACATGGAGCGCGCCTTCTTGGTCTGCTCGCGTGGGTCGACCTTGATCCCGTCGTCGGACATGACGACGGCCACCTCGTCGACCAGGGCAACGGCGAGCTGGCCCTTGGGGCCCTTCGCGGTTACCGTCTGCCCGTCGACCGTCGCCGTGACGCCCTTGGGCACCTCCACAGGCTTCTTGCCAATTCGCGACATCGCTCTTCCCGTTCCTAGTCTCCCCCGCGTCAGAAGACGCGGCAGAGCACCTCGCCGCCGACGTTCTGGGTCCGCGCCTCATGATCCGACATCACGCCCTTCGAGGTCGACAGAATCGACACGCCGAGGCCGTCAGCCACGCGGGGAATGCTCCTCACCGAGGAATAGACCCGGCGGCCGGGCTTCGACACCCGCTGGATCTCGCGGATGACGGGCTCTCCCTCGGAATATTTCAGCTCGATCCGATACTCCGCCTTGCCATTCACCTCGATCTGCGAATAGCCGCGGATGTATCCTTCCAACTGCAGCACGTCGAGGACGCGCCCGCGCAGCATCGACGCTGGTGTGGCGACGGAGGGCAGCTTGCGCAGCTGCGCATTGCGGATGCGGGTCAGCATGTCGCCGAGCGGGTCGTTCAACAGCATATCGGCATCCTCACCAGCTCGACTTGACCATGCCGGGAATCTTCCCGTCGTTACTCATCTCCCGCAGTGCGATGCGGCTCATCTTGAGCTTGCGGTAGTAGCCGCGCGGGCGGCCCGTGATCTCGCAGCGATTGCGGACACGTGTGGGAGAGGAGTTGCGCGGCAGCTCGGCGAGCTTCAGACGCGCTGCAAAGCGCTCCTGATCGCCAAGATTCGGATCGGACGCCGCCGCCTTCAGCTGCTCGCGCTTGGCGGCATAGCGCTTCACTAGTTCTCTTCGCTTATTGTTCTTCTCGATCGCGCTTTTCTTCGCCATCGTCAAACCTCGCTCAATCCGGTCACTGCCGGAACGGAAAATTCAGGGCGCGCAGAAGCGCCCCCGCTTCTTGATCGGTCTTGGCGGTGGTGCAGACCACGACGTCCATGCCCCAGATCTGATCGACCTTGTCGTAGTTGATCTCCGGGAAGATTATGTGCTCCTTGATCCCCAAGGCGAAATTGCCGCGGCCGTCGAAGCTTTTCATGCTGAGGCCACGGAAGTCGCGCACCCGCGGAAGAGCTACCGTCACCAACCGGTCCAGAAACTCGTACATGCGCTTCTTTCGCAGCGTCACCTTGGCGCCGATGGGCATGCCCTCGCGCAGCTTGAAGGTGGAGATCGACTTCCGCGCGCGTGTGATGACAGGCTTCTGCCCGGCGATCAGCGCCAGATCGTCAGCTGCCGACTGCACCTTCTTGGAATCGGCCGTGGACTCGCCGACACCCATGTTGAGCACGATCTTGTCGAGCCGCGGCACGGAAAGCAGATTGCTGTAACCGAACTCCTCGTTGAGCTTGGGCACAACGACCTCGCGGTAGTATTGCTGCAGCCGCGGCTCGTAGGTCGAGCCGTTGGCCGCCGTTCCTTCAGCCATCGATGGTCTCCCCCGAGCGCTTCGCGACGCGCACCTTGCGGCCGTCCTCAAGCCTCTTGAAGCCGATACGCGTCGGCTTCCCGGATTGCGGGTCGGCGACAGCAATGTTTGACAGATGGATCGGAGCCTCCTTGCGGATGAGCCCACCCTCCTGCGCCGCGGTCTGCCGCTGATGGCGCGTCATCATGTTGATGCCGCGAACCAATGCGCGCTCCTTGCTCGGCAACACCTTGATGACCTCGCCGGAGCGGCCCTTGTCGCGTCCGCAGAGGACGACCACCTTGTCGCCCTTCTTGATGCGCGCCGCCATCTAGAGCACCTCCGGAGCAAGCGAGATGATCTTCATGTGGTTCCTGGCGCGCAGCTCGCGCGGAACCGGGCCGAAGATGCGGGTGCCAATCGGCTCCGCCTTGTTGTCGATCAGGACTGCCGCATTCCGGTCGAAGCGGATGACGCTTCCGTCGGCGCGGCGAATGTCCTTCGCGGTGCGCACCACGACCGCTTTCATCACATCACCCTTCTTCACACGACCGCGCGGGATCGCCTCCTTCACCGACACCACGATGATATCGCCCACATGCGCGTATTTGCGCTTCGAGCCGCCCAGCACCTTGATGCACTGAACGCGGCGCGCGCCGGAATTGTCGGCGACATCGAGGTTCGTCTGCATCTGAATCATGGCGCGACGCCTTGCTTATTGTCTCACCGGCGGGCCAGGCCCGCCGCATTGCCTCAGTCACCCGGCCGGATTGGCCGGAAGCTCCGCGCCCACCACGATCCACCGTTTGTTCTTGGAGATCGGGCGGCTTTCCTCGATCACCACCCGGTCGCCGACTTTGAATCGGTTCTCCGGGTCGTGGGCCTGGTATTTCTTGGTGCGCCGCACGGTCTTCTTGAACAGCGGATGCGTGAACCGGCGCTCCACGTCGACCACCACGGTCTTGTCGGACTTGTCGCTGACGACGATGCCCTGCAACTGCCTCTTCGGCATTGTCCTCTCCTCAGCCCTTGGTCTCCGCCGCGCGCTTCTGCGCGGCGATCGTCTTGACCCGAGCGATGTCGCGTCTGACCTCGCGGATGCGCGCGGTCTTCTCAAGCTGCCCTGTTGCCGTCTGGAACCGCAGGTTGAACTGCTCCTTCTTCAGGCCGGCGAGCTGGTCGCTCAGCTCGTCGAGCGTCTTGGTGCGCAGATCTTCCGCCTTCATCGCAATCACTCTCCGATACGCGCCACGACGCGCGTGCGGACCGGCAGCTTCGCAGCGCCAAGGCGTAGCGCCTCGCGCGCCGTCTCCTCGTTCACCCCATCCACTTCGAACATGATGCGCCCGGGATGCACCCGCGCTGCCCAGAACTCCGGCGCGCCCTTCCCCTTGCCCATGCGCACCTCGGTCGGCTTTTTCGACACCGGCACGTCGGGAAAGATACGGATCCAGACGCGCCCGGCGCGCTTCATCTGGCGCGTGATGGCGCGGCGCGCCGCTTCGATCTGGCGCGCGGTGACGCGTTCCGGGTCGAGGGCCTTCAGCCCGTAGGAGCCGAAATTGAGAATGGTTCCGCCCTTGGCGGTGCCATGGATCCGGCCTTTATGGGCCTTGCGGAACTTTGTGCGCTTCGGTTGCAGCATCTGCTGTCTCTTCCATCTACCCGCGCGTCAGGCCGCTTGGCCGCGGCGGGATGATTCCGTTCCTTCGAGCGCCCGCTTCTCCGAGCCGAACGGGTCGTGCTCGAGGATCTCGCCCTTGAAGATCCACACCTTCACGCCGATCGTCCCGTAGGCGGTGTGCGCGGTGGCCTGTCCGTAGTCGATGTCGGCTCGCAGCGTGTGCAGCGGCACGCGCCCCTCGCGGTACCACTCGCCGCGCGCGATCTCGGCGCCGCCGAGCCGCCCACCGCAGCTGATGCGGATGCCCTGCGCGCCAAGCCTCATGGCCGACTGCACTGCGCGCTTCATGGCGCGGCGGAAAGCAACGCGGCGCTCCAGCTGCTGAGCGATCGACTGGGCCACGAGATGCGCGTCGATCTCCGGCTTGCGCACCTCGACAATGTTGATGTGCACTTCCGAATTCGTCATCGAGGCAACCTTGCGCCGCAGCTTCTCGATGTCGGCGCCCTTCTTCCCGATGACGATTCCCGGCCGGGCGGTGTGGATGGTCACACGGCACTTCTTGTGCGGACGCTCCACAACGACGCGCGACACCGCCGCCTGCTTGAGGTCGGCCATCAGCGCGTCGCGGATCTTCACGTCCTCATGCAAGAGGTTGCCGTATTCGGCGTCGCTGGCGAACCAGCGCGAGTCCCAGGTTTTGTTGATGCCCAGGCGAAGGCCGATCGGATTGACTTTTTGTCCCATGCTCTTCGTCCTCAGGCGCTTTCTTCGACTTCGCGAACGACGACAGTCAGGTTGGAAAACGGCTTCTCGATGCGGCCGACGCGACCGCGCGCGCGCGGCTGAAAGCGCTTCATCACGAGCGCTTTGCCCACGTGTGCTTCCGCAACGACGAGATTGTCCACGTCAAGCTGGTGATTGTTCTCCGCGTTGGCAATGGCGCTCTGCAGCGTTTTTCTGACCGCACCGGCGATGCGCTTGCGCGAAAACTCCAGATCGGCCAGCGCCACCGAGACTTTCTTGCCGCGGATCAGCTGCGCCACGAGGTTGAGCTTCTGCGGACTCGTGCGCACCATGCGCAACACCGCCTGCGCCTCGTTCTCCTTGAGTACCCTCTCGCGTTTCGCCTTGCCCATCGTCAGACCCTCTTGGCGCGCTTGTCAGCCGCGTGACCGTAGAACGTCCGCGTCGGTGCGAACTCGCCGAACTTGTGGCCGATCATGTCCTCCGACACGAGGACGGGGACATGCTTGTGGCCGTTGTAGACGCCGAAGGTGAGGCCAACGAACTGCGGCAGGATCGTGGAGCGCCTGCTCCAGATCTTGATCACGTCGTTGCGGCCGGAGTCCCGCGCCTTCTCGGCCTTCTTGAGAAGGTAGCCATCGAAGAACGGGCCTTTACGGACTGAGCGCGCCAATGATCCTCTCCTTGCCCTGCCTCAGCGTCCCTTGCGGGCGTGCCGCGAGCGCAGGATGTATTTCGACGTTGCCTTGTTAGAGCGGGTCCGCTTGCCTTTTGTCGGCTTGCCCCATGGCGTCACCGGGTGCCGCCCGCCGCTGGATCGGCCCTCGCCGCCGCCATGCGGATGGTCGATCGGGTTCATTGCCACGCCACGAACCGACGGGCGCCGGCCAAGCCAGCGGCTGCGGCCTGCCTTGCCGAGACTGACGTTGCCGTGATCCGGATTGGAGACGGAGCCGACCGTCGCCATGCAGCCGCCATGAACGAGACGCTGCTCTCCGGAATTGAGCCTGAGGATCGCGTAGCCCTGGTCGCGCCCGACGAGCTGTGCGTAGGTGCCAGCGGCGCGGGCGATCTGGCCACCCCGGCCAATCTTGAGCTCCACATTATGGACGATAGTCCCGACCGGAATTGAGCGCAGCGGCATGGCGTTGCCGGGCTTCACGTCGACCTGTCTGCCCGACACGACGGTATCGCCCTCGGCCAGGCGCTGCGGCGCCAGGATGTAGGCGAGTTCGCCGTCCCGGTAACGGATGAGCGCGATGAAGGCGGAACGGTTGGGATCGTATTCGAGGCGCTCGACCTTGGCCGGCACGTCGAATTTCTGCCGCCGGAAATCGACGATGCGATAGGCGCGCTTGTGGCCGCCGCCGCGTCGCCGCGCCGTCAGCCGGCCGAGATTGTTGCGCCCGCCGCTCTTGCCGAGTCCCTCGGTGAGCGCCTTTACCGGCTTGCCCTTCCACAGTTGCGAGCGGTCGACCAGCGTCAACTGGCGACGGCCCGGCGTGGTCGGATTGTAGGTTTTCATTGCCATGAGGTGCTCACAGGCCCGTCGTCACGTCGATCGACTGGCCTTCGGCCAGCGTCACGACCGCTTTCTTGTAGCCCTTCTGCCTGCCCTCCAGCCCGCGGAAGCGCTTGGTCTTGCCCGCTCGATTGAGCGTATTGACTGCGGTCACCTTGACGTTGAACAGCGCCTCCACCGCCGCCTTGATCTCCGGCTTCGTCGCCTTCGACGCCACGCGGAACACGACCTTCCCGTGCTCGGAGGCCAGGGTCGACTTCTCGGTGATCACCGGCGCGATGATCGTGTCGTAGTGCCTAAGATCGGCCATTGAACCGCTCCTCCAGGGCCTCTACGGCGGCCTTGGACAGGACCAGCGTATTGCAGCGCAGGATGTCGTAGACGTTGATGCCGTGGATCGGCAGCACGTCGACGCCCGGGATGTTGCGCGCCGCGCGGCCGAAATTCACCTCGATCTCCGGACCGCCGACAATCAACGCGTTGGAGATGCCAAGCCCGGCGAACTGCGCCAGTAGGCCCTTGGTCTTCCCCTCCTTCGCCTGCAGGTCGTCCACCACGATCAGCGCATCCGCCCTGGCTTTCGCAGACAACGCGTGCTTCAGCGCCAGCGCGCGCACGCGCTTGGGCAGGCCGATGGCGTGGTCGCGCACCTGCGGCCCGAACGCCTTGCCGCCGCCGCGGAACTGCGGCGCCGCCGCGTTGCCGTGGCGAGCATTGCCGGTGCCCTTCTGCCGATAAAGCTTGGCCGAGGTGGCGCGCACGTCGCTGCGCTGCTTGCTCGCATGGGTGCCCTGACGGCGCTTCGCGAGCTGCCAGCGCACCATGCGCTGCAGGATGTCGGGACGCGGCTCCAGCCCAAAGACGGCGTCAGAGACGGTCAGCGTCCCCGCGGCCTTGCCGCCAAGCGTCTTGACCTTGAGCTCCATTACGCCTCTCCGCCCTGCTCGACGGCCGCCGCCGGCGCGCTCTCGCTTTGGCCGCCCGTACCGGCGCGGAGGGCAGCAGGCGTCGGGGCGCCTTCGGGCGCAGCCTTCTTCACGGCGTCGCGCACGATGAGCCAGCCGCCCTTGGCGCCCGGCACCGCGCCGCGCACCAGGATCACGCCCCGGTCGGCATCGGTCCGCACGATCTGCAGGTTCTGCGTGGTGACGCGCTCATTGCCGAGGTGCCCCGCCATCTTCTTGCCTTTGAACACCTTACCGGGATCCTGGCGCTGTCCGGTGGAGCCGTGCGAGCGGTGTGAGATCGACGCCCCGTGCGTCGCACGGCCGCCGCTGAAGTTGTGCCGCTTCATGACGCCGGCGAAGCCCTTGCCGATCGAGGTGCCGGTCACGTCGACGAACTGGCCGGGCACGAAATGCTCCGCGGTGATCTCGGAGCCGACCTCGATGAGGTTCTCCGGCGAAACGCGGAACTCGGCCACCTTGCGCTTCGGCTCCACTTGCGCGCGCGCGAAGTGTCCGCGCAGGGCCTTCGGCGTGTTCTTCACCTTGCGCGTGCCGACGCCGAGCTGCACGGCGGTGTAGCCGTCCTTCTCTTCGGTGCGTTGGGCGACAACTTGGCAATTGTCCACGCGCAGAACCGTTACCGGCACGTGCTCGCCGGCATCGGTATAGACGCGGGTCATCCCCAGCTTCTGTGCAATCACGCCTGATCGCATGATTTCCTGCCTCGTCAGGGCTTCCGCCCTAAAGCTTGATTTCCACATCGACGCCGGCCGCCAGGTCGAGCTTCATCAGCGCATCGACCGTCTGCGGGGTCGGCTCGATGATGTCGAGCAGCCGCTTGTGGGTTCGTATCTCAAACTGCTCCCGGCTCTTCTTGTCGACGTGCGGAGAGCGGTTGACGGTGAACTTCTCGATCCGGCTCGGCAACGGGATCGGCCCGCGCACCTGCGCGCCCGTCCGCTTGGCCGTGGACACGATCTCCGCGGTCGAGGAATCGAGCACGCGGTGATCGAATGCCTTGAGGCGGATGCGGATGTTCTGCCCGTTCATTTCCTATGCCTTTCAAGCGGAAGGCGCAGCGGACAGTCCGCTGCGCCTTTCCCGGCTACTCCAATATCGACGCGACGATGCCGGCGCCGACGGTGCGTCCGCCCTCTCGGATGGCGAAGCGTAGCTTCTCCTCCATGGCAATCGGCACGATCAGGGATACCGTCATCTCCACATTGTCGCCCGGCATCACCATTTCCGTCCCCTCGGGGAGCTCCACCACGCCGGTGACGTCCGTGGTCCGGAAATAAAACTGCGGGCGGTAGTTGGTGAAGAACGGCGTATGGCGGCCACCTTCCTCCTTGGTGAGGATGTAGGCTTCTGCCTTGAACTTCGTATGCGGCGTGACCGAGCCGGGCTTGCACAGAACCTGCCCGCGCTCCACCCCGTCGCGCTCCACGCCGCGCAACAGGCACCCGACGTTGTCGCCCGCCTGGCCCTGATCGAGAAGCTTGCGGAACATCTCCACGCCGGTCACCACGGTCTTCGAGGTGGCCCGGATGCCGACGATCTCGACCTCCTCGCCCACCTTGATGACGCCGCGCTCCACTCGGCCCGTGACCACCGTGCCGCGGCCGGAGATGGAGAACACGTCCTCGATCGGCATCAGGAAGGGCATGTCGATCGGACGCTCGGGCGTCGGGATATAGTCGTCGACCGCCTTCATCAGCTCCTTGACGGAATTCTCTCCGATCTCGGGATTGTTGCCCTCAAGCGCCGCGAGCGCAGAGCCCTTGACCACCGGGATGTCGTCGCCGGGGAACTCGTAGATGGAGAGCAGCTCGCGCACCTCCAGCTCCACCAGGTCGAGCAGCTCCGGATCGTCCACCTGGTCGACCTTGTTGAGGTAGACGACCAGCGCTGGCACGCCCACCTGACGGGCCAGCAGAATGTGCTCGCGGGTCTGCGGCATCGGACCGTCGGCGGCGGAGACGACCAGGATGGCGCCGTCCATCTGCGCCGCGCCAGTGATCATGTTCTTCACGTAGTCAGCGTGGCCCGGGCAGTCGACGTGCGCGTAGTGGCGGCTCTCGGTCTCATACTCGACATGCGCGGTGTTGATGGTGATGCCGCGCGCCTTCTCTTCCGGCGCCGCGTCGATCGATTCGTAGCTGCGGAACTCGCCGAATAGCTTGGTGATCGCGGCGGTCAGCGTCGTCTTGCCGTGATCGACGTGCCCGATCGTCCCGATGTTTACGTGCGGCTTCGTTCGTTCGAACTTCGCTTTGGCCATCACCTCTCTCCGTCTGACTACGGCCTGTCGTTCCCGATCAGGCGTATTTGGACTGTATCTCCTGCGCGACTTGGCTCGGTACCTGCGCGTAGTGGTCGAATTGCATGGTGTACTGAGCCCGCCCCTGGCTCATTGAACGCAACGTATTCACGTACCCGAACATGTTGGCGAGCGGCACCATGGCGTTGACCACCGTGGCATTGCCGCGCATCTCGGTGCCCTGGACCTGACCACGGCGGGAATTGAGATCGCCGATGACGGAGCCGGCATAGTCGTCCGGCGTGACCGCCTCGACTTTCATCATCGGCTCCAATAGCACCGGGCGCGCCTTCTGCACGCCTTCGCGGAAGGCGGCGCGGCCGGCTATCTCGAACGCCATCACCGACGAATCGACCTCGTGATAGGCGCCGTCCAGAAGCACCGCCTTGATGTCGACTATTGGAAAGCCGGCAACCACACCGGCCGTCATCGCCCCGCTGATGCCCTTCTCCACGCCCGGCACATATTCTTTCGGAACGTTGCCGCCGACGACCTTGTTCTCAAACACGAACCCGGTGCCAGTCTCCAGCGGCTCGAAGCGAATCTTGATGCGCGCGAACTGGCCCGAGCCCCCGGTCTGCTTCTTGTGCGTATAGTCCACCTCGGCGACCTGGGTGATCGTCTCGCGGTAGGCGACCTGCGGCTGGCCGATATTAGCGTCGACCTTGAACTCGCGCTTCATGCGATCGACGATGATATCGAGATGCAGCTCGCCCATGCCGGCGATGATCGTCTGCCCAGACTCCTCGTCGGTCTTGACCCGGAAAGAGGGGTCCTCCGCGGCGAGCCGCGAAAGCGCCATGCCCATCTTCTCCTGATCGGCCTTGGAGTTCGGCTCGATCGCGATCTCGATCACCGGCTCGGGAAACTCCATGCGCTCCAGGATGACCGGCTTGCCGGGGTCGCAGAGCGTATCGCCGGTCGTGGTATCCTTGAGGCCGACCACGGCGACGATGTCGCCAGCAAAGGCCTCCTTGATGTCCTCCCGGTTGTTGGAGTGCATCAGGAGCATGCGACCGATGCGCTCGCGCTTCTCCTTCACCGTGTTCATCAGGCCGACGCCGGACACCAGCTTGCCGGAATAGATGCGGCAGAAGGTGAGCGAACCCACGAACGGATCGTTCATCACCTTGAAGGCAAGCATCGACAGCGGCTCGTCGTCCGACGGCGCCCGCTTCACCTCCTCCCCGGTCTTGGGATCGATGCCGCGGATGGCCGGCACTTCGACCGGGCTCGGGAGAAAGTCCACCACCGCGTCGAGCAGCGGCTGAACGCCCTTGTTCTTGAAGGCGGAGCCGCACAGCACCGGGAAGAAGATGACATCGCAGGTGCCCTTGCGGATAAGCCTGCGCAGCGTGGCGGCATCGGGCTCCTTGCCCTCCAGGTAGCCTTCCATCGCCGCCTCGTCCATCTCGACCGCCGCCTCGATCATCTTCTCGCGCCATTCGGCGGCCTGCGCGGCCAAATCTGCCGGAATCTCGTGCACGTCCCACTGCGCGCCCAGCGTCTCTTCCCGCCAGGTGATCGCCTTCATGTCGATGAGATCGACGACGCCCTTGAAATCGTTCTCCGCCCCGATCGGGAGCTGCACGACCACCGGCGTGGCGCCCAGTCGGCTGCGCACCATTTCGACGCAGCGGAGGAAGTCGGCGCCGATCTTGTCCATCTTGTTGACGAAGATCATGCGCGGGACCTTGTACTTGTCCGCCTGGCGCCAGACGGTCTCCGTCTGCGGCTCCACGCCGGCATTGGCATCGAGCAGCGCTATGGCGCCGTCGAGCACGCGCAGGCTGCGCTCCACCTCGATGGTGAAGTCGACGTGTCCCGGCGTGTCGATGATGTTGAAGCGGCGCTTCTTGCCGTCGCGCCCCTGCCAGAAGGTGGTGGTCGCGGCCGACGTGATCGTGATGCCGCGCTCCTGCTCCTGCTCCATCCAGTCCATGGTGGCGGCGCCCTCATGGACCTCGCCCATCTTATGGCTCTTGCCGGTATAGTAGAGGACGCGCTCCGTCGTTGTGGTCTTGCCGGCGTCGATGTGGGCCATGATGCCGAAGTTGCGGTAGTCCTCTATCTTGTAGTCGCGAGCCATGGCTCTTTCTCTTGATCGGTTACCAGCGGTAATGCGAGAAGGCGCGGTTCGCTTCCGCCATGCGGTGCGTGTCTTCGCGCTTCTTCACGGCATTGCCGCGATTGTTGAATGCGTCCATCAGTTCGCCCGACAGGCGCGCCACCATGGTCCGCTCGTTGCGGCTGCGCGCTGCCGAGATGAGCCAGCGGATCGCAAGCGCCTGCCGGCGCTCGATGCGCACTTCCACCGGCACCTGATAGGTGGCGCCGCCAACGCGGCGTGAGCGCACCTCGATCTGCGGCATGACGTTATCCAGCGCCTGGTGGAAGACCCCAATGGGATCCTGCCGCGTGCGGCTCTCCACTTGGTCGAGGGCGCCATAGACGATAGCCTCGGCCGCCGACTTCTTTCCGTCGTACATTACCGAGTTCATGAACTTGGAGAGCACCACGTCGCCAAATTTGGCGTCGGGGATGATCTCGCGCTTCTCGGCACGGTGGCGTCGCGACATCCGACGTTTCCCTTCGAACCTCTCGGCAGCGAAGATCCGGGACCTGCGTCATGCAGACCGGGACTGCTGCAACCCTCCTGTTACCTTGGCCGCTTGGCGCCGTACTTGGAGCGCCGCTGGCGGCGGTCCTTTACGCCCTGCGTGTCAAGCACGCCGCGCAGAATGTGGTAACGTACGCCGGGCAGGTCCTTCACACGGCCGCCGCGGATCATCACCACCGAGTGCTCCTGCAGGTTATGCCCTTCGCCCGGGATGTAGCCGATCACCTCGTAACCGTTGGTGAGGCGCACCTTCGCCACCTTCCGAAGCGCCGAGTTCGGCTTTTTCGGCGTGGTGGTGTAGACGCGCGTGCACACCCCGCGCTTCTGCGGGTTGGCGTCGAGCGCCGGTACTTTGTTCCGCTTTGGCGGCACTTGCCGCGGCTTGCGGATAAGCTGCTGGATCGTCGGCATGCCTTTCCCGTCGTCCTCTCCTGCACCACTCCCGTGCGACAAAAATTGCACCGTCCGCTTTCGTAAGCGGCGGTGCCGAAAAGCAGAGGATCGCCACCCGAACCGGGGCGCGATCGTGATCTCTTACTTCAGCGTCTGGCCCTGGCAGCGTCTAAGTCGACTGGATCCGCAGCTTGGCGCACGCAAATCCGGGCTCGGCTTACCGCCTGCCCGTGGGCTGCATTCATCTAGCGATTGCCCTATGGAGCGTCAACCCCACGGAAGCGCAGGAATCCGGAATTCCCGTGGCCCTGTCCGCCCGGTCGCCCTTCCGTTCGGGCACTCCTATCCGCCGGATTGCTGGCCGCAAATCCGACCGAGACAATCCGCGAATAGCGCAATGCGCCGGCGGCGGCAAAACCACATCCGGTGCTCAGCTGATGGTGAGATCGGTCCGGCCCTCGGCCGACCCGATTTCGATCCTAGGCGAGATAAGGCAGCGCGGCGATGATCACGTACCCGGCCGTCAATCCGAGGAAGAGCAGCGCACGCCAGACAAGACTCGTAGACATGTTCAATCCCCACGCACGATGCCTTTGACGCGGTCAGGTAGATAAGCCGAACCGAGCCAGCCCGCCCGGTCGACCATCATCAGCTTCCTGTCGGAAGCCCCCGCTCCCTGCCACCTCTTTAGGCGTCCATCGTCGCCGTCACAACAAGCACGAAAGCGTTTACAGATTATTTCCGGTGCTGTGGCGGCGGGGAGACAGACTCTCGCTTTTTGACACTACCGACTCAATGAGAAAGGGCCGCGCGGGCGGCCCTTTCTTCGTTCAGCAAGCCGTGGGGGCGGCAACTATTCGGCCGCCTGCTCCGACATGTCGGCGAGCGCCTTCTGCGCCTCGGCAGCGGAGCGCTTGCGCTCCTCCTTCAGGATCAGCTGGTCGCGCCGGTGGGCCACCTGCCTGAGCCCCGTCATCATGCCGCCGGTGCCGGCCGGGATCAGGCGCCCGACAATGACGTTCTCCTTTAGACCCTCAAGCGTGTCGGTCTTGCCGTTGACCGCGGCATCGGTGAGCACGCGCGTGGTCTCCTGGAACGAGGCGGCGGAAATGAAGGAGCGCGTCTGCAGGCTGGCCTTGGTGATGCCGAGCAGCACCGGAACGGCCTCGGCCGGCTTTTTCTTGTCCGCCTTCAGTGCCTCGTTGATGGCGTCGAGCTCGAGCGCGTCGATCTGCTCGCCGACGATCAGATCGGAATC
>CAZARE010000367.1:0-2742 GCA_964487455.1 uncultured Propylenella sp. | reverse complement strand
TACCGCTCGGTGCTCGACGAGAGCTGCCGCTGCGAAGCTCCGCGGACGCCTGACCCAGAGGCGGGACTCGACCCGCTGGATTACGCGAGCTTGCCGGAGACCGTCCCGGCCACAGGCGAGGATCCGGAAACGCTGCTCAATCGCCGCGGCGGCCTCACGGTATCGCAAGAGGCGCCCGCCGCGGTCCGCATCGACGAGTCGCAGGAGCCCGTGCGCGTGATCCTGCCCGGATGGACCGAAGACGCGGCCCAGGCGCTGCTGACGCAAGTACCAAGCTGACCCAGGCCGCACGGCGCCAGCGTTCGACCAGCACGCGCGCCCTCCGAGAAATGGCATTGACCGGACGTTCCGCCGGTAGGAGCATCCGCCCTCGGAGTCCGTAAATGCCGATCGACATCTCGGAATGGCTGCAATCGCTGGGGCTCGGCACCTATGCCGATTCCTTCCGCGACAACCATATCGACGTGGAGACTCTGCCCTCGCTCACGATGGACGACCTGCGCGAGATCGGCATCGCCTCGGTCGGGCACCGGCGGCGCATATTGGCGGCGATCGAGTCGCTCGGAAAGGCGGAGCCGGTCGCGGGGGAGAGCATTGCGGCGCCTCCGGGGGACCTGAGAAGCGAACGGCGGCAGGTCACGGTGCTTTTCGCCGACATCGCCGGTTTCACGACGCTCAGCAGCGAGCTCGACGCGGAGCAGGTTCACGCTCTGCTTTCGACCTTCTTCGAGAAGGTCGACCGCATCATCGCCGAGTTCGGCGGCCGCATCGACAAGCACATCGGCGACTGCGCAATGGCCGTGTTCGGCGCGCCGGTGGCGCACACCGACGACGTGCGCCGCGCCGCCGCGGCGGCGCTCGCCATTCACGCCGCGATGACCGACGTTTCCAAGAGCGTGGGCCGGGCAATCGCCGCGCATGTGGGAATCGCCAGCGGCGAAGTGCTGGCGAGCAATACGGGAAGCTCCAGCTATACCGAGTACACCGTCACCGGGGAGACGGTGAATCTCGCCTCGCGTCTGACCGGCCTTGCGCCGGACGGCGAAACCATCGTCTCGGCCGACATCATCGCGACGCTCGGCGAGGCGGCGGAGGCGGAGTTCGCCGGCAGCCAATCGGTGAAGGGGCTGGCGGCGCCGGTCGAGACGTGGCGGCTCACTGGGCTGCGGGAGGCCGAGGGCCATGACCGCCCGCTGATCGGACGCCGCACCGAGCTCGCGCAATGCGTGGCGGCGTTGCGCGAGGCGCGCGACGGCGAGACGGGGGCCGTGGTCTATGTCCGCGGGGAGCCCGGCATCGGCAAATCGAGCCTCGCCGCGGAAATGCTGCGCCGGGCGCGGGAGCTGGGCTTCGCCTGTCTCCGCGCCGCGGTGTTCGACTTCGGCGCGGCGCTCGACCGCGACCCGCTCCGCAGTCTCGCGCTCTCGCTGCTTTCGCTCAGCGAAGACGGCGCGGTCACCGATGCGCTGGCGCGAGTCGCTTCCGCCGATGCGCTAGGCGAGGCCGAAGTCCTCGCGCTGAAGGACCTGATCGTCGCCGAACTGTCGCCGGAGGAGCATCGCTGGCTCGAAGCGACAGAGCCTTCAGCCAGGCTCGCGGCGCGAGGAGAGGCGCTCGCGCGACTTGCGCTCGCGGCGGGGCGCAGCGCACCGCTCCTCATTGTCGTGGAGGATGTGCATTGGGCGGACACAGCAGCCCTGCACGGCTTGGCGGCCATGGCGCGCGGGGCGTGCGGGGCGAGCCAAACGGTCGCGATGTTCACCTCACGCACCGAGCGGGATCCGCTCACCACGCTCCAGCCGCTGATGAGCGGCGTTCCTCTCATGATGATCGAATTGGGGCAGCTACGGGAGCAGGATGCGAGGGAGCTCGCGACGTGCGTGCTCGACGCCGCCGATCCCTTGATCGAGCAATGCGTGGCGCGCGCGGGGGGCAACCCGCTGTTTCTCGAGCAGCTCATCCGGCACGCGCGCGCCGGCGGCCTCGCCTCCGCCATCCCGGGATCCATCCGCAGCGTCGTCGCAGCACAGATCGATCGCCTGTCCGCAGCCGACCGCACGGCGCTTCAGGCCGCCGCCGTGCTCGGCAACCAATTCTCACCCGAAGCGCTGCGCCACCTGCTGGAGCGAAGCGATTGGAGCCCGTCCGCGCTCATCGCCAATCGCCTGGTGCACCCAGAAGGGGACGTGCTTCAGTTCACCCACGCGCTGATCCGCGACGGCGCCTACGCGACGATCATCAGCTCCGAGCGCCAGCGCCTTCACCGCGCGGCCGCGCGGTGGTTCGCCGAACGCGACACGGCGCTGCGCGCCGAGCATCTCGCCAGGGCCGGCGATCCCGCCGCCGTCGCCGCCTACCTTGAGGCAGTCGAGGAAGAGATCGCCCACTACCGCGTGGAGAGGGCGCTCGATCTGCTGGGCAGAGCGAGCAGCATTGCGAAGGAGCCTGTCGATAGCTTCGCGGTCCACCTGCGCCAGGGCGACATCCTTACCGAGCTCGGCAGGTCGGCGGAGGCGGTCGCGGCGTACGACCATGCGCTTGAGGCGGCGCCCGACGAAAGGGCCAAGGCGGTGGGAAAGCTGGGCAAGGCCGGCACACTGCGTTTGCTCGATCGGAACGAGGAAGCGCTCGCCCTGCTTCAAGAGGCGGAGCCGGTGTTCGCCGCGGGCGGTGGCATCGCCGAGCTCGCGCGGCTGGAGCACTTGCGCGGCAATCTCTACTATCCGCTGGGAGAGTCGGAGC
>CAZARE010000366.1:0-3513 GCA_964487455.1 uncultured Propylenella sp. | reverse complement strand
GTCAGCTTCTTCATGAACAGATTCCGCAAGCTCGGCTTCATCTCCTATAACGGCAGAATCGAGGTTCACAGCTCGTTGCTCAATGCAGTCCTGCACGATCAGCCGCACATCGAGCGCTGAGCCCCTCATCGTCCGCCCGCTGATCCGACCGGCTGCGCAACCCGACCAGCTTCGCAGGGCCGGATCAGCTCACAACCCTCAGGGGGTCAATATTGCACGCCGATAGGGGGTCAACCTTCAACGCCGTTTGACACTGATCAATTCGGCACAGTCCTCACCTCTGTAGGGGCATAGGTTGATGGCGCGGGGATAGTTCAGATCCCAAAATGCCCTTAAGCGGCCGAGGCCGCCTTGGACGTTTATCCCCGCCGCGCCCGGTGGGAACGAGCTTGGGCGCCAATTGGTGGGAGCACCAACATGACACCACTGAATCTGGTCAGGGAGTCGCTCTGCACGACGCCGTTTGTGATTGAACAACCGCGGCCGTTTCCGGAGATCCATGCACGAAGCCAGCGATACGCCACCGAGCGGACGGCGGCGCAGCTTCAGCACAAGGAAACCCTGCTGCGGGAAGTGCACCACCGTGTCGGCAACAGTCTGCAGATCATCGCGAGCATTCTGGCTCTGGACGCACGTAAAGTGCATTCCGAAGAGGCGCGCCTGCATCTGGAGAATGCCCATCGACGCATCCTGGCGGTGGCCACCGTGCAGCAGCAACTCCAGACCACGCGCGAGGGCGGCGATTTTGAACTCGCAACCTACCTGCGCCAGCTTTGTGAGAACCTCACTTCATCGCTCGTCGGCGACGCCACGCGGATCGCAATCGACGTCCGGGCCGACGCCGGCAAGGTCTCCTCCGCGGTAGCGGTGAACATGGGGCTCATCGTCACCGAGCTGGTGATCAACGCCCTCAAGTATGCCTTCTTGGCTGATGCCGCCACCGGCAGGATCGTGGTGACTTATCGCGTCGAAGGTCACGGCTGGAGGCTAACCGTTTCCGACAACGGTGTCGGCAAGCCAAATGGCGATCGCACCCCGACCGCGCCCTGCTTGGGAACGGGCATCGTCGCGGCGCTCGTCAGGCAACTCGACGGGCGCATCCAGTCCTCCACGGGCCTGAACGGTTTGGGAACCTCGGTATCGATCACCAGTCGTCTTGCCGGCCCACCCACTGAACCGGAGGAGAAGTCATGGACAAGGACCGCATTGTAGGTTCGGCAAAGGAAGTCAAAGGCAAGGTCAAGCAGGCAGTCGGCAAGGCTGTTGGCGACGCCAAGCTGGAAGCTGAAGGCACGGCCGACAGGGTCGAAGGCAAGGTGCAGAACGCGGTCGGCGGACTGAAAGACGCAATCAAAGGAAAATAGGCATCACCGCGGCTCGCCGATTCATCATGAAGCAAACACGAGCGACGGCCTGTCTTAGACATCAATACCGGGCGTCATCCCCCGCCCCCCTCGACGTCCGGCTCAGGACCCCGGCTGGCACCCCGCCGGCCGGGGTTTCTTTGATCGAGGTCATCCAACCATGAATCGCAATGTGCTCTATTTGATCATCGGTGTGCTTGCTGTGGCCGCCTTGGTTTTCGGTTATCAGTTCTACCAAGAGCGGCAGAGGACCACCGGCATACAGATTGACGTGGGCGAGGGAGGCGTTTCTATCGAAACCAAATAGAACGGTAGGACACGGACGGCGCCCTGCCGGTGCCACAGAAGTCGATTCGGAGTTCATGCTCGCGCACAAAGAGGCAAGTTCGCCTCAGTGCGCCCCCGGGAGATAGATCATGTCGATCGGACTCATACTCATCATCATTCTCGTCATCTTCCTGCTGGGCGGGTTTAGCGGCCGCTTCGGCGGATACGGATACGGCTTTGGGCACGGCGGCGTTGGCGTCATCGGCGTCATTCTGATCATCCTGGTCGTTCTGCTTCTGATGGGGCGGCTTTGATCTCACGCGCTCGGATTTCGAGGTGAGCCGTCTTCACGCGGTTGCAGCCGCCTTGCTGATCGTGCCCTACCTTGCGTGGGTCACGTTCGCGACCGCACTCAATTTTGCGGTCTGGTGTCTGGATCCGTTGGCGCGGTCCACCCGATTCGCACCGTAACTGCCTGAACTGACCTGCGCTTGAGCAGGGCGAAGTCCTCCCATGGACGCACTGGCGCGGCACGCCTCATGTCGCTACGGTTCGCCGGCCTTATGCCAATGGCAATCACTGCTGTCCGGAGGAGACGATTTTGCGCTCGCTTGCTGCTTTGCTTGTCGCCGCCCTTGCTTTCGTGGCGCCAGCGACCATGCCGATGGCGCAGGAAATTTCCCTCTCCGCCCCGGCTTCGGCACCCCTCAACTCGTCGGTCGAGGTGACGTGGAGTGGCCCGAACGCAGAGGGCGACTACATCGGCATCGGCGACGAGACCGGCAGCTACATCGCGTACGCCAGCTACGTTTATACCGCGAACAGCAGTGGCGTTGCCCAGCTTCGCCTGCCGGAAACGGCGGGCGACTACACAATCGCCTACGTCAACAAGCAGAGGGAAACGCTGCACTTCGTGCCGATCGTCGTGGAGCCGGTGAGCGCCACGCTTGCGGCGCCCGACAATGTTCCGGCGGCTGCGGCGTTCGCGGTCGCCTGGTCCGGCCCGGACAATGACGGTGACTACGTCACCATCGGCGACGCGGGCGGCAAGCCGATTCCCTATGCGAGCTACGCATACACCGCCAAGCATCCCGGCCAGATGGAATTGACCGCGCCGGAGCAACCCGGCGACTACTCCGTCGCCTACGTCACCGGCTCCACAATCGTGACCTGGGCGCCGCTCGGGGTGACGTCGCTCAGCGCCACCATCGAGGTCCCCGAGTCGGTCGCCGCGGGTGCCCCGTTCACGGTCGCATGGACCGGCCCGGACAACGAAGGCGACCGACTGCGCGTGCATAGGGCCGACGGGACCTGGATCCCCTATGCCAGCTACGCCTACACCGCGCTGAACCCGGGACAGGCGGAGCTGGTCGCGCCGGAAGAACCTGGCCCCTACACCATCGCCTATGTCACCGGGGACACGGTCGTCACCACCGTTCCGGTGACCGTGGCGGAGGTCACCGCGAGCCTTCTGGCCGCGGACGAAGTCGACGCCGGCATCGCCTTCCCGGTCGCCTGGACGGGTCCGGGCAATCGCCGCGACATGATCGTCATGGTCGGCGAGGATCCGAACTTCCCGCTTGCCCGCGGCTACATCGCCAACAGCGAGGGTGAGACCGTGATGCTCGACGCGCCGGAGCTGAACGGCGACTTCGAGCTCCGTTACCTGACGCCGGGCGGCAGGCAGCTCGCCGCGCGGCCGATCCGCGTCGTCGCTCCTCCCGAACAACCGGGTACGCTCGTCGTATTGCCGGTCGTCGGCGTGACCACACTGTCGGCGCTGGAAGTCGTGCTCGACGCCTCCGGCTCGATGCTGCAGCGGCAGGACGGCGTGCGTCGAATCGATATCGCCAAGGCGACGCTCTCCGCGCTCCTGCGCGAC
>CAZARE010000365.1:0-3556 GCA_964487455.1 uncultured Propylenella sp. | reverse complement strand
GTACGCGGCGAATGCCTTTCTCGCGACCAAGGTGACCTTCATCAACGAGCTGGCGCGTCTCTGCGAGGCGACGGGCGCCGATATCGGAGAGCTGGCGGTCGGGGTGGGGCTCGACAAGCGCATCGGCCCGAAGTTCCTCACGCCAGGGCCGGGCTTCGGCGGCTCATGCTTTCCCAAGGACCTGATCGCGCTGATCAAGACCGCCAACGATTTCGGCTCGCCGGTGGAGATCGTGGAGACCGTGATCCGCGCCAACGACCGCCACAAGCAGCTCATGGTGCGCAAGATCCGCAACGAGCTGGGCGGCGCCGTCTCCGGCCGGCGCCTCGGCGTGCTCGGCCTGGCGTTCAAGGCCAACACCGACGACATGCGCAACGCTCCGGCGCTCACCATCGTCGGACAGCTGATCGGGGAGGGGGCCGAGGTGCGCGCCTACGACCCGGCGGCCGGCCGCCAGGCGAAGGAGCTTCTGCCGGAGCTGATCCTGGCCGAAACCATCGAAGACGCCGCGCGCGGCGCCGACGCCGTGGTCATCCTCACCGAATGGAGCGCCTTCCGCGGCGTCGATTGGGAGAAGCTGGCGCCCACCATGCGCCGGCCGCTGCTGATCGATCTCAGGAATATCTGCGAGCCGAAAGACGTCGTCCGCCAGGGCATGGAATATGTCGCGCTGGGCCGCCCCAACTGCGGTCACGCATATCGCGCCGCGGCGGAGTGATTGCGCGCACAGTTTCGACCCGCGCGCGCTTCGAGCCCCGGCGGACGAGCGAGGTAACGCTTGTGCCCTACCGCGGCGGGCGTAAAGTCTATGGCTTCAATCAGAGGGTCATGGGCGGGCAGCAAGGCCGATCTCGCGGGGGCGCGCCCCCTTCCCGGAGACCATCTGAGACTCGGGAGCGGCGAGAAGAAACCAGAGTCAAGAAGCATGGAGGAAAGCGATGTGCCATCATTGCGTAGTGGAGTCGGTTAAGCAGCGGATGCTGAGCCGCCGCGATCTGTTCCGAGGCGCGGCAGCCGGCGTGGCCGCGGCTAGTGTCGGGAGCATCGCCGCCACCGTGCCGGCTCGTGCCCAGGGCATGTCGAAGCTCATCGACATGACGCATGAGCTGCATGAGGCGTTCCCGACCTATTTCGGCGAGCAGCAGCTCTTCATGGAGCAGAAGTTCAATTGGAATGAGCACAAGTTCAATCTTTTCGAGCTTCGCGTGAACGAACACACCGGCACCCACATCGACGCGCCGCTGCACTTCTCCGAGAACGGGCAGAGCGTGGCCGAAGTGCCGGTCGAGAATCTGGTTGCTCCGCTGGCAATCGTGGACATCCGCGAAAAGGCGGCTGCCGACGCCGATGCGCAGGTGACGCCCGACGACGTCAAGGCGTGGATATCGGCCAACGGCCCGCTGCCCGAGCGCTGCTGCGTTGCCATGAACTCCGGCTGGGACGACAAGGCGGGCGGAGACGAGTTCCGCAATGTCGGGGCGGACGAGAAGATGCATTTCCCCGGCTTCCATGTCGAGGCCGTCACCATGCTGATGGAGGAGTCGAGCGCAGTCGGCATCGCCGTCGACACTCTGTCGCTTGACCATGGGCCTTCGGGGGATTTCGCCACCCACTATGCGTGGCTGCCGACCAATCGCTGGGGCCTCGAATGCGTTGCCAACCTCGGCCAGCTGCCGGCGACCGGCGCAACGGTCATCGTCGGCGCGCCGAAGCATCGTGGCGGCACCGGCGGGCCAAGCCGCGTCATCGCCATGATGTAAGAACAATGGAGCGGCCGGCCCGGCTGCGGGTCGGCCGTTTCGCCAAGGATGGGCGCCATGGCGACGGTGAGGCTGATTTCCGACGAAGAGGCGAGCCCGGAGGTGCGGGCGGTCTTCGACGACATCCGGGTCACGCGCGGAACCGACTTTGTAAACAACTTCTGGCGCGCCCTCGCCGTTGATGGACAGCAGCTGGCCAGCGTATGGGCCGACGTGAAGGCGGTCATGTCCGGACCGGGCGAGCTCGAACCGCTCACCCGCGAGATGATCTATATCGCTGTGTCAGCCGCCAACGCATGCGGTTACTGCGCGCACTCTCATACGGCTTCCGCCCGCGCCAAGGGCATGACTGACGCACAGTACCGGGAGCTTCTGGCCATCATCGGCTTGGCGGCTCGCACGAACCACCTCGCCAACGCGCTGCAGGTTCCCGTCGATCAGGTCTTCCTGGCGGACGGCGAGCGCAGACGCTGATCGCGGAGCCGCTCCATGCCCGCATCGCCTGCGTTCCACCAGACTGGCCGAGTCGCAGCTGGAACGCATCAAACGGGTAAGGCGGAGTGACTAAGCGCAGTCTCGACTTGCGCCGCAGCGTCGATCCTCCTCCGCCTCATCAGGCAATTAAGGCAAGCCTCACCCGTTGCCTCACCCGGCGATCAGCCTTCTCTGGTAATCAGGGTCAAGGTTCCATCGGGACTGATGGTCGCTGCGATCACGCTTTCGGAGCTAACGCCTTCGGCTTGCAGCGCCGCGGCGGCCATCTCGTGTGCGTCGATCGACGTGCGCAAGCTCTGGAGCTCGGCCTCCGTCGATTGCGCCGCCGCGGCGGTGATGCGGGTCTGCGCCTCCGCCGGCAGCTCGGCGATGTCCACGACTTCAACCTTCGTGATCGTGGGAGCTTGCGTCTGGCTCGTCTCCGGAGCCTGCGTCGGCGCTTCCGTCTGCGCATAGGCTGCCGGGGCGAATATCAGCATGGCTGCCAGAATGATCGTCGTTCGCATGGGTTTCCCTCTCTTGCTGTGGCGATTGGTCATTGCGGGGCAATTGCCGCATTCGATTTGAGGAATTCGCTCGCAAGCTGTTCCGGAGTGGGTCATTCCGCGGCAAGCGCGAGTCTGGAATGTGGACTTTGCTGCGCCGCCTAAGCGCCGAGGAAGCCGCGGCGGCGGCTACTGGGGTGCCAACCCCCCGTGGCGCAGTTCGCCCCGAGCATTTGGAGCCCTGGTAATGCCCCGCAGATGAGGTCGACCCGGAGACCTACGAGGTGTGCGCCGACGGCGCGCTTCTCACTTGCGACCCGACCGACCTTCTGCCCATGGCGCAGCGGTATTTCCTGCTCTAGGCAGTACGCATGCCAATGCGTCCGCCACAAGCGACGGCCGATGATCGAGCGGTGCGGGCGGGAGCGAGAGCCGACCTGCCCGCCGCGGTGGCTGTGTTGACGCGGGCCTTTGCGGACTTGGGCCCGTTCACCGGGATACAACCGGACATCGCCCTGCGCGCCCGCCTGATGCCGGCCATGTTCGAGGCGGCGCTCGGCTCCCTCTACCCGATCGAGAAGGGCGCCGAGGTTCACCTCGGTGCCGGCGGCGTCGATGGAGTGGCGATGTGGGCCGCGCCAGGCCGGTGGAAGCCTGCCATTCTTCCGCAACTCCTCTCTCTTCCCCGCTTCGTCCGGATACTGGGCTTCAAGGGACTGCGGAGCTACGCCGCGCGCGGCAAGTCGGTTGAAGAGGCGCTCTATGCCGCACACCCCGAACCGGCGCACTGGTACCTGGCAGCCATGTGTGTCGATC
>CAZARE010000364.1:0-5359 GCA_964487455.1 uncultured Propylenella sp. | reverse complement strand
TGGCGTCTGTAAAGACCATCGCCATTCGCGTCGTCTCACCGGCAACGACGAACGGGCCGAGGTCTTTCCGAAAGCCCTCGACCTCGGCCTCGGCGACTTTCTGCTCTTTGGATTTCTTGACTATGTCCGGCATACCTCGGGTGAATCCAGTTTGGCAGCCAAAGCCGCGTCGCTGACATTGTAACCAGCGGGGGCCTGCTCCGCCACCGGTTAGGAAGCGCGCTGCGCCTCATCCAAGAAACTGACGTTTACCAAACGTTGGGAGTCTGGTCGATGTCCGACCTGAGTCCAACACCGGAAATGCTGGCATTCGAGAGCAACACCCACGGCGCGGATAAGATAGACCCTTACCGATGCTCGTGTGGCGCTCGGTGGACCTGCCGCGATGCGCTGAAGGCGTCGCCAGAGGGGAAACTGATCGCCGTCAACGCTGGGAACGCCAAGACTGTCAACGACACTTTCGCCGGGCTATTTTCTCGAGATGCCGGAGGAGCTCCGGTCAGATCGACAGCCGTAGATGATGCGTGCCTGCGTCCAGCGGGACACGAACGCGCCCTTCGGCGCAAGAGATCGGCGCCCCATCAAGGAAAGCACACGAGACGTCGCGACAGCGGTGCAATGGGTTCTCCAGGCGTATGTCGTAGCGGGTCGATCCCAGCTTCACCGTGACCTCAAAGCCGGGCCACGCAGCCGGAACGCACGGATCGACGACAAGAAAAGCCCCCTCACGCCGAATGCCCAAGATGCCCTCCATGCCGGCACGATACATCCACGCGGCCGAGCCGGTGTACCAGGTCCATCCCCCACGCCCGACATGTGGCGAGACGGAGTAGACGTCGGCGGCGACGACGTAGGGCTCGACCTTGTAGCGCTCGGCCTCCTCGGGCGTGCGCGCATGGTTGATCGGATTGACCAACGCGAACAGATCAGCGGCCTTGTCGCCCGCGCCGAGCTCCGCAAAGGCGAGGATCGCCCACATGGCGGCATGGCTGTATTGCCCGCCATTCTCACGCAGGCCCGGCGGATAGCCCTTGATGTAACCGGGATCGAGCGGCGTCTTATCGAAGGGCGGTGTGAACAGGAGCGCCAGACCGTCGTCGCGATGGACGAGGTGCTTTTGCAGGGACGCCATCGCCGCTGTGGCGCGTACGGGATCGGCTGCGCCTGACAGCACTGCCCATGATTGGGCAATGGAATCGATCCGGCACTCCTCGCTCGCTTTCGAGCCGAGCCAGGTTCCATCGTCGAAGGTCGCACGGCGATACCATTCGCCGTCCCAGGCTTCGCGCTCAAGCGACTCCCGCACCGAGGCAGCGTGTGCGCGCCAGCGTCTGGCGCGGTCGGCGTCGCGGCTTTCCGCCAGCGGTGCGAAAAGCTCGATGGTCCGTACCAGCAGCCAGCCGAGCCAGACGCTTTCGCCCCTGCCGCGTTCGCCGACGCGGTTCATTCCATCGTTCCAATCGCCGGTGCCGATGAGTGGCAGGCCGTGCTCGCCGGTTAGATCGAGGCATTGATCGAGACCGCGGGCACAGTGTTCGAACAGTGAGGCCGCTTCGTCCGCGATCGTCGGCTGGAAAAAGGCATCGTGCTCGCCGGGGCGCAGCACAGGGCCGTCGAGAAACGGCACGTCCTCATCCAAAATCCCTGGATCATCGGCGCAGGTGACATATGTGGCGGTTGCGAAGGCGAGCCAGACGCGGTCATCCGAAATCCGAGTTCGCACTCCTTGCCCGGAAAGCGGCAGCCACCAATGCTGCACGTCGCCTTCGACGAACTGCCGTGCGGCGGCACGCAACAGATGGCGCCGCGTCTCGGCTGGTCTGGCTAACGTCACCGCCATTGTGTCTTGAAGCTGGTCGCGGAACCCGTAGGCGCCGCTCGCCTGGTAGAAAGCCGAGCGTGCCCAAATGCGACAGGCGAGCGTCTGATAGAGCAGCCAGCCGTTCAGCATGATGTCCATCGCGCGATCGGGAGTCTTGACCTGGACCGTACCGAGCAATGTCTCCCAGTGCTCCGTCACCTCGGCGAGAACGGCATCAAGATCGATCTCGCGATAGCGGGCGATCAGATGGCGCACCTCCTCGACTGACCCGCATTGCCCGATGAAGGAGACCACTTCGATCGTCTCGCCCGCCCTAAGCTCCACGACGCACTGCAAGGCCGAACAGGGATCGAGGCCGACCCCGGTCGCTCCGGAAAGAGGGACCTTTCCGAAGAGTGCCGCGGGCGTCGCATGTCCCCCGTTTCGGCCGAGAAACTCGGTGCGATCCGCTGTCCAGGCCGTCTGTCGCCCTCCGAGATCGGCAAAGGCGACACGGCCGGAGAAGGGGATGCTCCATGGATTGCGGGCTAGCATCGCGCCGGTGGTTGGATCGATCTCCGTCGCGATGAACGGACCCGCCGCGCCACGCGACGTGCCGAGCACAGATTCCGCGTAGCTCGTCACTGACAGCTGCCGCGGTCGACCGGAGAGGTTCGTAACCGTCAGGCGCGAAATCTTGATGGGATCGGCGAGCGGCACATATTGCAGCAATTCGAGCTTGATGCCGTTCGCTCGGTGTTCGAAGCGGCTGTAGCCGTAGCCGTGGCGAGCAACGTAAGTCCCGCTGTCGCGGATCGGCTGCGCTGTGGGAGTCCAGAGATCGCCGGACATTTCGTCGCGAACGTAGATCGCCTCGCCGGTCGGGTCTCCAACCGGGTCGTTCGACCAGGGCGTGAGCTGGTTCTCACGGCTGTTCTCGGCCCAGGTATAGCCGCTTCCCTCTGCCGCCACTTGGAAGCCGAAGTCAGGGTTGGCGATCACGTTGACCCACGGCGCAGGCGTCGAACGGCCAGCATCGAGGATGGTCACGTACTCGCGGCCGTTCTTGTCGAAGCCCCCGAGGCCATTGAAGAACTCAAGGTGCTCTGACTTGGGCTGCGGCGCCGACTGGGGCGGCGGCGCCAGCGACGGCTTCGAAGGCTCCAGACGCCGCACGGGCGATGGCTGGATCGCCGGTTGCAGGCGGGCAAGTTGGTCGGCAATTGGCCCGCGGCGCGCGACCAGGACGACGCGGGCGGTCGATTGAAGCAAGGCCCGCGCGGCAACGCTCATGAGGTCGGCGCGTAGCGCGTAGAGGGAGCCTTGCGCAGGCTCTTCGCCGAAAGCCGGCCGCGATTGGCTGGTCCGTATCGCGGTCTCGATCGCGCCCTGAAGGTCCTGCATGTAGGATGAGGCATGCTCGTTGATGATGACCAGGTCCACGGCGAGCCGCTTCATGCGCCAGTATTCGTGCGCACGCAGCAGTTGGCGAACCTGAGCGATGTCCTCGATCTCGTCGATGCGAAGGAGGACGATCGGCAGATCGCCGGAAATGCCGAGCGGCCACAGGCCTGACTGGGATTCCGCACCGCGAACGAGGGGGACGGAGGGAGCCCTGAAGCGCCGGTCGGCGTAAAGTATTGGTGCAGCAAGACTCTGGAAGTCGGCCGCTTCATCAGCCTTGACGTCGAGATGGTGAAGCTGCACCTGCGCCTGCGTCCACGCCAAGGTCTTCGCCCGGTCGAAAGCACTGCGGTCGTGGTGCTTGTCGACGAGATCAAGGAGTTCGGCGCGAGACGATGCAACGACGGTCCAAAATGAAACCCGCGCGACCTTTCCGGGTGCAATTGTTACAGAGTGCCTCAGCGAGAAAATTGGGTCGAGAACGGTTCCGACAGTGTTGGAAAGCGGGCCATCCACAATGGCTGTAGCGGTGCCGACTGTACGGCCGCGCCCCAGGAATCGTGCCCTGTCGGTTTCGTATTGCTGATCGGCGGCACTCTCACCTTCCACGACGGCGAAATGGGCGGCCCATACCTCGGGCTCCTCGCGCGAGCGCCGCCGGCGGGTCGCGACGAGCGCGCCGAACTCGGCGAGGTGCTCGGTTTCGACGAACATCTTGGAAAAGGCCGGATGGGCGTTGTCGTCGCTCGGCGGGGCAAGGACGATTTCGCAGTAGGATGTGAGCTCGATCTGGGAGGGGCGGCCGCCGCTATTGGTGAGCGAGACACGGCGCACCTCGCCGTCATCCTCGCCGGAGACCAGCACTTCCATGGTCGTCGTCAGCGTGCCGTCTTGGCGGATGAATTCCGCACGATCCTCGCCAAAAGCGACTTCTGCTTCCGCGGCGCTTCCAACTGGCTGCCGGCTGGCGGACCAGACCTTTCCGCTTTGGATATCTCGCAGGAAGATGAAAGAGCCCCAATCGTCGCGGGTAACGTCCTCCCGCCACCGTGTCACGGCAATATCGCGCCAGCGGCTGTAGCCCGCTCCCGCGGCGGTCAGCATCACCGCGTAGCGTCCGTTCGACAGCAGGTGCGTCACAACGGGAGTTCCACCCCCCGAGACGGTCAGGCGGCGCACGGTTGGAGTCTCGCTACCGGCCGTGGCCGGAGACACCTTCACTTCTTCGGCCCGAGGATGCGCAACGGCGACATCGCGGGGCATGCGTTCCTGCAGTAGGAGTTCGCTAGCCTGGATCATCGGCTCACGATGGAACCGCGCGCGCATCTCGCCATCGTGCAGAGTGTTTGCGATGGCGACGACGGTCATGCCCTGGTGGTGGGCCATGAAGCTGCGTACGATCGCAACGTCTTCGCCTTCGGGGAGTCGCGAGCGGGTGAAATCGAGGGCTTCGTAGAAGCCGTAGCGGCCGCTCGCGCCGAACTCCGCAAGGCGGGCATAATTCTGGAGCGACCCGCGGGGGTCCACCATGGTCGCGAGGCCTGTCGCATAGGGCGCGATCACCACATCCCCGGAGAGGCCCCGCTTCAGGCCGAGACCGGGAACGCCAAAGTTGGAGTACTGGTAGGTAAGCTCCAAGTCGCGGGCGTTGTAGCCGGATTCCGAGACGCCCCAGGGAATGCCTATCGATCGTCCGTACGCTTTCTGTCGCTCGACGACGAGCCGGTTGGTCTGCTCGAGCAAACTGCCAACCGGCGCGCGCATGACCAGCGACGGCATCAGGTACTCGAACATCGATCCGGACCAGGAGATCAGCGCCGACCCGCTCCCGAGTGGCGTCGCAGCCCGGCCGAGGCGAAGCCAATGGCGTGTCGGAACATCTCCTTTCGCTATGGCGAAGAGGCTGGCGAGACGCGCCTCCGAAGCGAGCAGATCGTAGCAGCTGGGGTCGAGGCTGATTTCCGCAGGCGAATAGCCGATCGACAGCAGTTTTCGCTCGGGATCGAGAAGAAACGCGAAATCCATCGCCAGCGCCATTTCACGTGCGGTGTCGGCGAGTATCTTCAACCGGCTTGCGAGGGTGTGCGGCGCATCGGCAATTTGGCG
Organism: uncultured Propylenella sp.; assembly: GCA_964487455.1. GTDB lineage: Bacteria > Pseudomonadota > Alphaproteobacteria > Rhizobiales > Afifellaceae > DASWJZ01. The sequence continues at coordinate 48 of CAZARE010000364.1, read as the reverse complement.
GCGGTCGCGGTCATGTTCGTCCGCGATCTTGCTGAGCGCCTCGATCCA
>CAZARE010000363.1:0-8026 GCA_964487455.1 uncultured Propylenella sp. | reverse complement strand
CGATGACGGCAAACTTGGGAACGGCGGTGGGCTGTTCCGACAGAATCGCCGATCGGCTCGGGCCGGACGAGGGCAGGCACCCCGCCACCAGCGGCAGGAGGATGAGTAGGACGATCAAACGCATACAGATGGTCACCGTCTGGCCCGCGAGGCTGATAGCATCAATGCACCGGGCCGGGAACGTAAAGGAAGAACGGCTGGAGGCCGGGCCCCCTCTTGTACCCTTTGCGCAACACCGGAGCACGCCGATTCTCGCGGCCGCAATGGTCTCTCCCCTTAAGCGTTAACGGCCGCGTCGCCGGCCGCCCCGATCGCCGGAGGCGGCCCACCAGCCGGCATTGAGCACTGGCCACTTGGCCCGCGAACGTGCTGTATGCATTTTTTTTGAGCGGCTGGGCCCCCAGATGCGGTCAAGTCGCATCGTCTCACGCATCTTGGACCAAAATTGGATACCTCGCCATCGCGCACTTCCGCCAGGTCCCCCAAGGGCGACATGCTCCGAAAGATCGCCTTCGTCTCCTATGGCGCGCTGGATAGCAACAGCGGCGGACATGTCTTCGGTTTCGCCAATGGTTTGACGGGGATGGGCCATTCGGTCGCCGTTTGCGGCACCGGAAGCCTCACGCGCGCTTACAGCTACGGGCGCCCGGCCTTCGAGTTCTTTGCCGTGGAGGATTTCGCCGTTTCGCCAGAAGCGGTACTCGGCTTCGATGGCGCATTCGAGCCGGAGCGGACGGTCATTCTCTGTTGGACGCCGCGCGAGGTCGTGCGCCGCGCCGTGGAGCCGGTCGCCGAACGATACGCCATCCCCTACCTGGTCCACATGGAGGATAACGAGGCGCACCTCACCGAGGTCTGGCGCGGCAAGGGCACGCTCGGTGCCCTGCGGAGGAATCCGGTGCCGGACGGGCGCAGCGATCCTGCGAGGCTCGGTCCCTTCCTTGCTGGCGCGGCTGGCCTGACGGTGATCGAGCCCCGGCTGAAGGAGGTGCTGCCGGAGTCCGTGCCGGCCCTGGTGCTCGCGCCGGGGGTCGATCTTGCAACGCTCGCTGAGCCACTCACGGCCGTTCGCCACGCCACTATTCGGCGCGCGATCGGTGTGGCCCCCGACGCTACGCTGATCGTCTACCCGGGCAACATCCACCGCGCCAATGTTGAGGAGATGGCCGAGCTGTACGGAGCCGTGCGCATGCTTGAGGGACGCGGTGTCGTCCTTGTCCGCACGGGTGACGATTTCGTTGATGCGAAGTTCCTCAAGACCGGCGGACGCGGAGTGATCTCGCTTGGGCATGTCGACCGGCCGTTCCTCCTCGAGCTCCTCCGTTGCGCCGACCTCTTCGTGCAGCCCGGCGCCCCGGGCCCGTTCAACGACTACCGCCTTCCCTCCAAGCTTCCCGAGTTCATGGCGATCGGCCGGCCGATCGTCCTGCCCGCGACGAACGTCGGAACGCGGCTGCGGCACGGGATCGATGCGATGCTCCTGACCGAAGGAACCAGGCACGAGATCGCCGGACATGTCGCCGCAGTGCTTGACGATCCGGGGCTTGCGGCCCGGCTTTCCGCCAATGCCCGCGCTTTCGCCGAGCGCAACTATCGCTGGGACGAGCAGGTGCGAAAGCTTCACGATTTCATCAACCAGGTGGCCTGAGGCCCGCGACGATGGGCGAGCCGCTGACGGTAGGCATTCCGTTCGCCTACCAGGAAGACTGGGTCGGCGGGCTCTACTACACGAGAAACGTGGTCTCTGCGCTTGCCCTCGTGCCGGCCGAGCAGCGCCCGCGCCTCGTTGTGATCGGCGACGACGTCAAGGGTTACGACTACCTTCGGGACGAGACGCGGTATCCCGATCTGGAGCACGTCGCGCCCGTTCGACTCCGGCGTGAGCCGCTTCTTCGCCTGTTCCGGCGACGCTCGTCCGCTGCCGCACCGGTCGTCGATGTTCTCCTCGTCGACTCCCCTCCGGGATTGGAGGCGCGGTCGGTCCGATGGATCCCCGACTTCCAGGAGGAGCGTTTTCCTCGGTTCTTCTCCAGCGAGGAGCTCCGGGCGCGGCGCAAGCGCAACACACGGTGGCTCGCCAGGCACTCTCACGTCATGGTGTCGAGCGAGGACGTCCGCAACGATCTCCAGCGCTACTGGAGCCGCTACGGCAGCCGCGTCCATGTCGTGCCGTTCGCTTCCTTCATCGACGCGGATCGCGCGCGCGCCGACGCTCCGACGTTGCGGGAGAAGTACGATCTGCCGCCGCGCTACTTCATCTGCAACAATCAGCTCTGGCGCCATAAGAATCATGCGGTGATCCTGCGCGCCCTCGCGAGGCATGCAGGCGACGAGAGTTTGCCGCCGGTGGTGATGACCGGGGCCGAGCACGATTACCGCGATCGCGCCTATGCTCCATCCCTGCGGTCGCTTGCCGGAGAGCTTGGCGTATCGGACAAAGTCCGTTTTCTGGGGATGCTGCCACGCGCTGATCAGCTTGGCCTGACGGCAGGCGCCATCGCTGTGATCCAGCCTTCGCTCTGCGAGGGCTGGTCGACCGCAGTTGAGGAGGCCAAGGCGCTGGGCAGGCATGTGCTTGCCTCCGACATCGCGGTCCATCGCGAACAGCTCGAGCGGAATGTGGAGTTCTTCGCCGCTGAGGACGACCAGCGCCTCGCAGAGCTGTTCCGCCTCTATGTGGAGAACGACCCCGCGGTGCAGCCGATCGACTACGCGGCGCACCGGCGTCGCTTTGCTGATCTCCTGATGGAGATGATCTCCGAGGTCGCAGACGATTTCCGCGAGCGGCGGCTGGCGCGCCTCCTCATCCGTCCTTCCGGCTGAGGCGGACCCAGCGGGCATAGCGGCCGAGGCCCTCGGCCAAGGAGATTGTTGGAGAGAACCCAAGCCGGTTCGCCAGCGTTGGGCGTGAGACAAGCCGCTTCGGATCGCCCGTTCGCTCGACGCCCGTGAACACGATCTCTGCTTCGACGTCCAACGCGCTGCACAGCCGTTCAACGGCCTCCCGCACGGTCACGGCGACACCGCCTCCGCAATTGACGACGTCCGGGACGGCGGCGCGTTCCAATCCCGAGAGAATCCCGATCATGCGGACCGCATCGTCGACGTAAAGGAAGTCGCGTGTCTCATCGCCGGTGCCCGCCAAGGTGAGCTGTCGCGCGCCCGCCGCGAGGCGGCTCGCTGCGTCCCAGACGAGCTGTTTGCGGTTTCCCGGACCGTACACGGAAAAGAACCGCCCGATGGCCGCGTCAAGGTCCCATGCCGCCGAGGCCTCGACGATGAGCTCCTCGGCGAGTCTCTTATGCTCGCCGTAGGGCGACACCGGCGCGTACGGCGCGTCTTCCTCGATGTAGGCGTCATCGACAGCCCCGTAGACAGCGGCGCTCGATAGGAACACGAAGCGCGCCTCCGGGGCGTGGCTCCTCAGGAAAGCGAGGGACTCGCGCGTGCTCTCGACATTGCGCGCAAAGTCCTCCGCCGGGTCGCCGAGAGAGGCGCCCACGGTGGCGCCGCCGGCTGCGTGAATGACGATCTCCGGGCGCCCCGTTTCGCGGGCTGCGCGCGCAAGCGTGTCCCGCCCGACCGGGCCGATGAGCCATTCCTGCGGACTGAGAAGATCGAGCGCGACGTCGGCCGGTGGAGCATGGTAGCCGAAGCCGCCCACGCGCCAGCCCCGGCGAAGAAAGGCCGACGCGACATGCCGGCCGATAAAACCGCCGGCGCCGGTGACGAACGCGATGCCTGTCCCCCTCGGCGGCGGCACGGGCTTGTCCCGGGCTGCTGCTGTCATCGCCGGTCAATACTTGCGGATGGCAAACCCGACTCCATAGCCAGCCGAGCGGAAGGCATATGACGAGAATCGCCGGTCGTCCTCCACCATGCGCCGCCATATGTCGGCCAGACCCGGATGCAGCGGATGCGCGATGTCGTCAAAGACGATCGCGCCGCCGATCTTCAGTCGCGGCAGGACCTGCGCGAGGTCGTCGGCCGCGCCCTGGTTGGTGTGGTCCCCGTCGACCGTGACAAGGTCGAACGCCGCGTCGGGATGCCGGGCGAAGTAGCGTGGCAGGGTGACGTGGGAGTCGCCCTCGACGAACTCGACCGGGCCGCGATGGCCCACGGCCGCCAGCTCGGCCCGCACGAGGTCCGGTCCCGGGTTGTCCATGCCGGCATAATCTTTCAGCCAAATGTCGAAGAGCGTCATGGCGCACCCCGGGGCCACGGAGCCTACCGCGCAGGCGCTCCTGCCGCGGCGCACGCCGACTTCTAGGTAGGCTTCCGGCGACAGGGTCTCGCTCAGACCCAGAAGAACGCTGACGATGTCGGCGAAGATCCAGTCGTTGCCGAACCGCTCCAGCCCGGTCTCGTAGTAGCGAACGACGTAGCGGAGGTAGTCGTCGGGCGACAGTCGCCGGAGCAGGGCATGCGCGGCGCGCACGTAACGGGGGCCGCTGTCCACGATTCTGGCGCTAAGCGCCTCTGCCCCCACCATCGGCCCGGGATAGTACTCGCTCTCTCCCTGCTCGGACCGGAAGCTGAGCGCCTTCACCGCGAAGGGCATCTCGAAGTATTTCGGCTGCGGAAGCGGCATCGTGTCGGTGGCGGCGTTCCTCACGGGGGACTTGCCGAGAAACCGCATGAACGCCGCTCGAGTGCCACTCACTGCCGGTCCAACGCCTTGACGACCTGCGCCGGGTTGCCGGCTACCACGCTCTTCGGCGGCACGTCGGCGACAACCACGGCATGAGCGGCAACGATCGCGCCGTCGCCGATCGTCACCCCCTTCATGACGCTGCTGTTGAAGCCAAGCCAGCATCCGCGTCCGATCGTTACCGGTGCGCTCGCGATCTGATGGCTCGCCTGGCTCCCGAGACCGAGGATTGCCTTGAAATGCGCTTCGCGGTCGCCGGCATCGGTCGGATGCGTGTCGTTGTCGAAGATCTGAACCCCATGCGCGATGAGCGTCACGTCACCGATGGCGATACGCGACATCGCGGAGATGATCGCGTCGTCGCCGACATAGACCATGTCTCCGATCTCCACCCACCCGCCGTGATCGCAGCGGATCACGCTGCGTATGGCGCAGTTGCTCCCGATGGTGACCGATTTTTCGCGGTTCGCGCTGGCGAGCCGTGCCTTGAGACCGAGCCGCAGCCCCTCGCCGGCTTCCGCGTGCCGGTCGAACGACTGGAAGATGCGCCATAGGAGTTCCCCGTCCTCCTTGCGGCCGAACGCCGACCGCGACGCCCTGAGCGACGCGGGACGCATGAAGACCGGGCCGTCGGCAAAAGCGTGGTCGTAGGGGGTTAGGTAGGGTCGCTCGCGGCTCCCGGCCGTCAGCATGTTCCATCCCTTCGGTTGGCTCCGACTCTGCCCTAGCATAGGTACCGCGTTGGGCGCGCCTCGCCTCTCAGCCGATATGCGGATTGACCTTCAGCGCCTGTTCGCGCTGCTCCCGCCTCTTCGCCTCCTTGCTCGGCTTCCTGGCGGCCAGTTCCAGCCGGCGAAACAGGTCGCTTTCGGTGCGCACGAAGAGGAGATCGAAGATGCGCGTCACCTGCGCCGTGCGGTTGATGGAGACGATATCGGCCAGCGCGAATCCCGCCCCCGCCAGCGCCGCGACGATGTCGGCGGGGACGGCCTTCGAGTTGAAGCTGTTGAAGACCTTCGCCTCGGAAATGAAGACGTCGGCGTCGGCGAGGCTCTTCTCGGCGCCCGCGATGATGTCGAGCTCGCCGGCATCGGTGTCGAGCTTGATCAGGTAGGGCGGCGCGGCACGCGACTTGCCGAGGATCGCGTCGAGCGTCATCACCGGGAAGACCCGGTTCTCGCAGCCCTCCAGCGGCCGCGTGACGCCGAGCTCGGCAAGGCCCATGGAGACGAGGACGCGGCCCGCCATCTCGCCGCAGAAGCGGCCGGCCCCCACCTCGAAAATGTCCACCGTCGGATAGCGCGCCGCGATCTGCTCCATGTAGGCGCGGTTCTCAGCCACCGGGTCGATCAGCACGATCGGGGCGTCCGGCCAGACGCCGTAGAGCCCCGGCGTGCCGGTGGCGACGCCGATATCGACCACGCCGCCCGGCCGCCAGCCGGTGGCGGCGATCGCCTCGAGCGCCCCGGTGAGCGAGAGCCGCTCCGCTCCCTTCGTCTTCAGCGTCTCCACCTCACCCGCCTTCGCGTTCGGTTCGCGGCGCCCCGCCCGCGCCAGCCGTCATCGCCGCTCCCTTCCCTCCCCCGCCGCGTCGTGGACGCCGACCTCCTCGGCCGGATGGATGAACGGCGTCCCCTCCAGTATGCCATCGCAGATGCGGTCGAGCACGGCATTTCGGCCGGGCGCCAGCGCGTCGGCGGAGGCGATCGCCACCTTGATCAGGCTCCCCGCGTCGCGCTGCATGAAATCGAGCGGCATCATGCGGCGGAAGAAGAAGTGGTAGGCGTATCGCTTCGCCCGCTCGACCATGTCGGCGTTAAGGCGCCGGCCAAGGGGCAGCCGCTCGAGGATGGCGAAATAGTCCTCGCGCGTCGCCGCGTCGAGCGTCACCCCCTTGTTCTTGATCCACGCCTCGCCCGCGACGATCGTCGGAATCCCGACCGCCGTCAGCTCCACGCCCATCTTCGTCCCGTAGATCAGCACGCTGTCGCAGAGCCCCATCGCCGCATAGGTGCTGACGTTGCTCTCCGGCGGAATGAGGAAGACGTTCGCCGGCAAGGCCGGAAAGCGCCGGGCGATCTCCGCCGCCATCGGTTGCCGCGACGGCACGGTGCCGCGGATCTCGCCCGGATGGACGCGGATCAGGAGCTGCAGGTCCGGCCGGCGGGCGAAATAGGCGACCGTCTCCTGCGCCCAGTCAATCTGGCTCGGGAAGGCGACCGCCGGATAGTGGAGCTGCGCATCCCACACCACGTTGGTGAGCATGCCGACGGTCGGCTTCCCCGGGTCGAGCCCGGCGCTCGCCGCGAAGGCCGCCATGTCCTCGCTCGGGTCTTCGTGAAATCCGATCCAGTCGCGCGCGCCGTGCCGGCGGCTCGCCAGATACGCCTCGATATCGCGGCACTGCCGCTCCCCCCAGCGCATGGTCTCCCACGCTCCCACCGGCTCGCTCATCAGCGTGTGGTGGTAGGTGTCGTCGTGGCTGAGGATGAAGCTGTTCGCGCGATAGGCCATGGCCCAGTTCACGACGCGGACGCCAGCCTGGCGGCAGACCTCGCCTACCAGTCCCTGCGGCACGTAGAGGCCATGATGGAACAGGGCCGCGTCGAACTGCCCTTCGGCGAGGAGGCGTTGATAGGCGCAGACGCTGATCAACGCCGCCTCGAAGTAGCGGCGCAGGACCGCTTCCCCCGCGGGCTCGTCGGCAAGGTCGCCCCTGGCGAAGTAGCGGAGCGCCCCGGCGCGGGCGTGCTCGCCGATCGCCAGGCCGTTGTCGCTGTAGGACGGAATGGCGGGCGGAGGCGTCTCCTCCGCTGTGCGCCGCGCCGTCTCGCGCTCCGCCTCGGTGACGAGGTCGCTGAGATAGCGCAGCCTGAGACCGAGCGGCTCGAACACGGCGCGCCCTCGCCCGACGCAGGAGGGGCAGATCGTTTCGGGGAGCCGCCGTTGCACCAGCACGGCCGGATCGGGAACGCGACCGTGCTCCGCTTGCAGGCAACCGGGGAGCGCGCCGTCGCAGAGCACGATCTCCACGTCCGCGTCGCGCAGAGCCAGGGCGGCGGCCAGCATACTCTCCACCATCGTGACCGGGCCGTGCCCGCCGATATTGGTGGCGACGAGCACGCGGCCTCGGCGTCCGGGCTTCCGCGCCGTCCAGGCGCGGCTGCTCGCCGTAAGCGCCCCCCAGTCCGGGTAGCCCTTCGGGAGCGGGGAGCGCCTGCTGCGAAGCGGCGCGTGCGCCTGCGTACCGGGTGCGAGAGGGCGGGCGCCGGGCATCCGGGCCAAGAGCCGCAGGGGCGACCAGCGGCTCAAGAGACGGCCCGTTCCGGGCGGACATTGACGTAGACGTCCTGCAGCTCGGAATAGACGTCGAGA
>CAZARE010000362.1:0-8237 GCA_964487455.1 uncultured Propylenella sp. | reverse complement strand
ATTCGAACTCCCGACCCCCAGATTCGTAGTCTGGTGCTCTATCCAGCTGAGCTACGGGCGCGTGAGAGGCGATGCGGCAGGGCCGCAAAGGCCGAGCACACCTAATCGCTTGCACTAGCTATTGCAAGAAGGCGCCAGCTGGAGCGCACGCTCAGACCTTCCGTGCGTGGCGGCGCTGGTCGAGCGATACCGGGCGGTCGGGGATCGTGACCTCGAACACGGCGCCGGCGCCGGGACGGTCGGCGAGGCGGATGTCGCCGCCATGGGCGCGCGCAATCTCCGCGGCGATCGCAAGTCCAAGCCCGGTGCCGCCGCGCCGCATCGATCCTTGGAACGGCTGAAACAGGTTTTCTCGCGCCTTCTCCGGCACGCCCGGCCCGGTGTCGCAGATGCGGATGGCGGTGACGCTGCCCTGCCGCTCGCCCTCTACCCAGATGCGCCGGATGATCGCCGGGTCGTCGCTTTCGCCGACCGCCTCCAGCGCATTGCGGCAGAGGTTCATGAGCGCGCGAAAAAGCTGCTCCGGGTCCGCGTCGACTTCCACGTCCGCCGCAACGCGGTTCTCCCAATGGACGCGCTCGTGGCCGGCAAGCGCCAGTACGTCGGAAACGTCGTCGACCAGACGCGAAAGCGAAAGCAGCTGTCGGCGCGGCGCCTCCTCCGTTGCCTGGCCGTAGGCGAGCACGGAACGGGTATAGTCGATCGCCCGATCGATGGCTCGGATCACCTTGGGCGCGAAGCGTTTCACCAGGGGGTCCTCGGCGGACCCCAAGCGATCGGAAAAGAGGTGCGCCGAAGCGAGGATGTTTCTCAGATCGTGGTTGATCTTGGAAACGGCGAGACCGAGATCGGCGAGGTGGCGGCGCTGGGCAAGCGTGTCGCGCAGCGTCTCCTGCATTTCGGCGAGGCGTGCCTCCGCGACTCCGATCTCGTCGCGCCGTCCGCTCGGCTGGATGATCGTGGCGGCGTTCTCCGGGGCGTTGGAGAAATCGACGATGTTGGCGGAGAGCCGCTGCATCGGGCGCACGAACTGGAATCTGAGCGCCGCGTAAACAAGGCTCGCCGTGATCACCGATATGATGAGCGACAGCACCAGGATGTTGCGGGAATACGCGAACATTGCCGCGCGCAGGCTGGCTTCGTGAACCACAATCTCGAAGCGATCGCTCCCCTCCGGCGGTGGGCCGCTCACCATGATGAGCCGGTCGCCGGCGCCGAACAGCACCTGAAAGGCCGACTTCACGCTTTCCAGCGGCCTCAGCTCGGTCAGGTCGTGATGGGCGGCCACCACCTTTGGCATGCCGTCCAGCGCGATGAACCAGCGCTGCCCCTTGCTGCGCATCGCGATAGCCGCCACGTCGATGGATTCGAGCATGTGCATTTCGAGGTCGCTCGGCAGAGACGTCTGCGGGCTGGCGCTTGCCGCCATCGCCACGAGCGCGGCCGTGTCGAGCTTCTCCCGCAGCCAGACGTTGCGGAAGTTGGCGATCGAGGGAATGTAGATGAGGACTTCCGCGATCATCACAAAGGCGAGCGTCAGGAACAGGAGCTTGTTGGACAGGCTCCACGGCATGAAAGCGCGGCGGCGCGGCGGGCGGTCGATCTGGCCCGCGCCGGGAGAGATCGGCCCCGCGACCTTGTCCGTCATCTTGGCTCCGTGATCGAGAGCGGACGATATGCCGTGCTTATCCTATCACCTCGCCCGTTTGCTGCCAGCTCTGCCCGCATTCCACAACTAGCCGAGCTTGCTGAGGACCCGGATCACGCGGCGCAACGAAGGCGAATCCAGCTTCGGCGCGTAGTAGGCGATCGCCGCGCGCCGGGCGGTTTCCGAGCGGGTCGGGTAGGGCAGAACCGTGTTTACAAAGCTCTTCATCGTAAGGCCTTGGGCGACCGCGATCGCATAGGGAGCGATCAACTCGCTGGCGTCGCGTCCAAGCACGTCGGCGCCGATGATCCTGCCTCTCTTGGTCGTCAGCACTTTCACCAAGCCCTCGGTGTCGCGCTCGGTCTGCGCACGATCGTTCTCGCAGAACGGCCAGCGGATGACCTGCACGTGCCGGTGACGGCGAAAGGCGTCCGCTTCGCTCAAGCCCACATGCGCGAGCTCCGGATCGGTGAACGTGACCCACGGCAGGATCTCGGGGCGCACCCTGCCGCCGAAGCGGAACAGAATGGAGCGCACGACCTGCCCTGCCTGATAGCCGGCCCAGTGGGTGAATTGCGGGCCGCCCGCCACATCGCCAATCGCGTAGATACGGCGGTTGCGCGTCCTGAGCTTGGCATTGACCTTGATCCCGGTCTTGTCGAAGGCCACGCCCGCTTCCCTCAACCCGAGATCGGCGAAGTCAGGTCGGCGGCCGGTTGCGACAAGGAGATGCGTGCCGTCAAGCAGTGCGGACTCTCCACCGCTGTCCAAGGTTACGCGCACCGCGCTCCTGCCGCGCCGCGCCACCCGCACAACCTTGGCGCCCTCGCGGATCTCAACCCCCTCGAAGCGCAGTCGCTCCAAGAGCAGCGCGGAGAGCTCGGGATCGTCCTTCGCCAGCGCTTTCGCCGCTTCCAGCACGACCACCTCGGAGCCAAGCCGGCGGAAGGCCTGCGCCATCTCAAGGCCTACCGGTCCGCCGCCGATGACGATGAGGCGGTTCGGCCGGCGCTTCAGGCCGAAGACCGTTTCATTGGTGAGATAGGGGACCGTGTCGAGGTTAGGGATCGGCGGCACCGCCGGCCGCGTCCCGACCGCGATGACAAAGCGGCGCGCGCGGATTTCCGTGTCCTTGACTGTGCACTTGACCGTGACCGTGCGCCGGTCCGTGAACCGTGCAGCGCCGTTGAGCACGGTGACGCCGAGCCCGGTGAAGCGCTCCACCGAATCGTTTGGCGCGATCGCCTCGATGACCTCCTGCACGTGCTCCATAAGGGCGGCGAAGTTCACTTGCGGTTCGCCCGGCTTGATGCCGAAGCGTCCTGCCTCACGCATCGCATGCGCGTGACGCGCGGCGGCGATCAGCGCCTTGGAGGGGACGCAGCCCGTATTGAGGCAGTCGCCGCCCATCTTGTCCCGCTCGATCAGCACAATCGAAACGCCGAAAGCCGCGGCCGCCGCGGCCACCGTCAGGCCGGCGGATCCCGCACCGATTACGCAGATGTCGGGCGTCAGGACCTGACTCATGTCCCCTTCAACTCGGCGGCTTTGGCTCGGTCTCCCCGCCACCGCGGCGCCATTTGCGGGCGGCGACCGGGACGAGCGCCATTATCCCCAGCAGGGCGAAGCCAACAAAGAGCGAAGCCGGCGGCCCCTCGTGCTCAAGCGCGCTCCCCAGCCCCTTCCCGAAATAAGAGTATACGAATGTCCCCGGCACAATCCCAATCGCTGTTGCCGCAACATAGGGGAGAACACGCATGCCGAACAGCGCCGCGGCGAGATTGACCAGCCAGAATGGGAAGAGCGGCACCAGGCGGAGAAACAGAAGGTAGTGGAAGCCGTCTTTCTGAAAGCCCTCGCGCATCCGCTGGACGCGCGGACCGGCCTTTCGTGCGAGGAGGTCGCCAAGCGATGTGCGTGCGATAACAAAGATGAGCGTGGCGCCAATTGTCGCGGCAACCACCGCAAGAGCGGTTCCCGCTAGCGCGCCGAACATGAAGCCGCCGGCGATGGTCAACAGGCTTGCACCGGGAAAGGATAGCGTCACCGCGACCGCATAGACGATGAAATAGGCGAACGGGGCGAGCCCTGGATTTGTCGCGACAAAGCCGGTCAGGCTTCCCCGATAGTCGCGCAAAGTCTCCCGCGAGAGATAATCGTGCAGGCCCAAGGCGTAGCCTAAAGCCAGCGCAGCAACGACGACGGCAAGCGGAACCCAGCGCGCCAGCGCTCTGCCGCGGCCACGCGCCTTCGAATGAGGGTTGACCTGAGGCTCGGAGTTCCCGGTTTCTTGCATCTCTCCAGCTAACGTCTGGCGGATGTGGCCGCTTCATATACACGACCGGCCGGCGCAAGGACCCCGCGCCACAAAGTTATGACCAGACGCAGAGCGCGGCTCACCAGGGCGTTACGGCGAAACGGCCGCCCGCCTCGTTGACTCCCCGCCGGCTTTCACCCTATATCGCGCGCGGTCGATCGGAGCCTTGCGAACGAGGCGTCCCGGCACTATCCCGACATCGGTGCGGCGCGGTTCAGGGCCAGGCGAACGGCTGTCCGCCGCGAAACGAGGACCGCCGGCGAGGCGGTATGGACGATGAAGAGAACATTTCAGCCAAGCCGCTTGGTTCGCAAGCGCCGCCACGGATTCCGCGCCCGCATGGCGACCAAGGGCGGACGCAAAGTGCTCGCCCGCCGCAGGGCCAAAGGGCGGAAGCGCCTGTCGGCGTGACAGGTCGCGACCGCATGGTCGAGCGCCTCAAGAAGAGGCGTGACTTCCAAGCCGCCGCGAAGGGCCAGAAGGCCGCGCGGCGCGCGTTCATTTTGGAGGCGCGCCACCGCGGCGACGAGGGCCCCCCACGCTTCGGATTCACCGTCTCCAAGCGCGTTGCCGCTAGGGCGGTGGAGCGCAATCGCATTCGCCGACGGCTTAAGGAGGCCGCGCGTCAGGCGGCGCCCGAGGCGCGACGTGGGCACGACTATGTGCTTGTAGGGCGCCGCGCCGCCTTGGGCGAACCCTTTGCGGATATTACAGCCGCGCTACATGCGGCTTTGTCGGATGTCAGCGAGGGTGATCGCGAGACGTCGCGGAGCAAGGCCTAGACCGGCGATGAGCAACAGCAACCAGAACATGATCCTCGCGATCGGGCTTTCGCTCCTGGTCATCGTGCTTTGGCAGTTCTTCGTGATCGGTCCGATGATGGAGGATGAGCGGCGGCGGGTTGAAGCGCAGCGGCCGGCCGGGACCGAGCTGCAGGATGTCGGAACTCAGACGCCCGGGGAACGCGTCGGGGCGCAACCCGCCGGCGCGCCCCCTGCGCCCGGCAGCATCCCCGTTCCGGATTCCTCCGCTCCCGGCGCAGCGGTTTCTCCCAGCGTGGCGACCGTCCAAGCGGGGGAGCGGGTCGAGATCGACACGCCGTCGCTCAAGGGCTCGGTCAACACCGCGGGCGGGCGTATCGACGACCTTTTGCTCGCCGATTATCGCGTGACGGTCGAACCTTCGAGCCCGCTCGTCAGGCTGTTTTCTCCGGTCGGGAGCGAGCATCCCTACTTTGCCGACTTCGGTTGGGTGGCGGGGCCCGGCGGCCCGGCGGTCCCGGATGCGGAAGCCGTCTGGCGGGCCGAGGGCGGGTCGCTCACTCCCGGCAGCCCGGTGACGCTGACTTGGGACAACGGAGCGGGCCTCACTTTTCAGCGAACGATCTCGGTGGACGAAAAGTACATGTTCACCATTCGCCAGTCGGTGGAGAACGCAACCGGGGAGCCTGTGAGCCTCTATCCCTACGGGCTGGTCAGCCGAACGGGGCTGCCCCAGACGACCGGCTTCTTCATTCTGCACGAAGGCCTAATCGGCTTCCTCGGCGAGGCCGGCCTTCAGGAGATCGACTACAGCGATCTCGAAGACCAGAACGCGATCCTGCCGGCGAAGGTCACGGAAGGCTGGCTTGGGATCACCGACAAGTATTGGGGCACCGCGCTGATCCCGACCGGCGGCGAGACCTTCCAGCCCCGCTACTACAAGGGCGCTGCCGGCGCGCAGCCCCTCTATCAGGCCGACTTTCTAGGAGACGCCGTCACGATCCCGCCGGGGGCAGTCTCCGAGCACCAAACCTATCTGTTCGCCGGCGCCAAGGAGACGGCGGTCCTCGACCGCTACCAGGAGAGCCTTGGCGTCCCACGCTTCGAGTTGATGATCGACTGGGGCTGGTTCTACTTCATCACCAAGCCGCTCTTTCAGCTGATCGACTGGTTCTTCCGGCTGCTCGGCAATTTCGGCCTGGCCATCCTCGCGGTCACCGTGGTGGTGAAGCTGGTCTTCTTTCCGCTTGCCAACCGATCCTACGCGTCGATGAGCAAGATGAAGAAGCTGCAGCCAGAGATGCAGAAGCTGCAGGAGCAGCACAAAGACGACCGGGTGGCCCTACAGAAGGAGATGATGGAGCTTTACAAGCGCGAAAAGGTCAATCCGATCGCTGGCTGCTGGCCGATCCTGATCCAGATTCCCGTCTTCTTCGCGCTCTACAAAGTGCTGTTCGTCACCATCGAGATGCGGCACGCGCCGTTCTTCGGCTGGATCAAGGACCTCTCCGCCCCCGATCCGACGTCAATCTTCAATCTGTTCGGCCTGATTCCCTGGGACCCGCCGTTGTTTCTGCAGCTCGGCATCTGGCCGCTTATCATGGGTTTCACAATGTTCGTCCAGATGCGGATGAACCCGACCCCACCGGACAAGACGCAGGCGATGATCTTCAACTGGATGCCGGTCATCTTCACCTTCATGCTGGCGTCTTTCCCGGCGGGGCTCGTCATCTACTGGGCGTGGAACAACTTTCTGTCGATCCTTCAGCAAGGCGTCATCATGAAGCGACACGGCGTGCCGATCGAGCTCTTCGGTAATCTGAAGAGCCTGATCGCCCGCTTCCGGCCGAAGCGCTCGCCTGCGGAATGACGCTCCCCGGCGGGCGCGGACGCCGACCCATGCCGGCCGCCATGAACGTGAGTGCCTTCGCCCCTTTCCGCCATCCCTGGCGCTTCGTGACGGAAGCGCCGAGCATAGAGACGCTGCCGCCCGAAGGGCCGCCGGAGGTCGCCTTCGCCGGCCGCTCCAATGTCGGCAAGTCGAGCCTGATCAACGCGCTCACCGGGCAGTCGAATCTGGCGCGCACCTCCAACACCCCCGGGCGAACCCAATCGCTCTTCTTCTACGCACCGGACATCTCCGGCGCCGCGTCCGACGCGCTGCCGCCGATTGCTCTTGTCGACATGCCGGGCTACGGCTACGCCAAGGCGCCGAAGAAAGCCGTCGCGACGTGGACGCGCCTCATCCACGCCTATCTCTCGGGCCGAGCGTCGCTGAAGCGCGTCTTCATGCTCGTCGATGCGCGGCATGGGCTGAAGGCGGCGGACGCAACGCTTATGAACGAGCTCGACCGCGACGGCGTCTCCTATCAGCTCGTGCTGACCAAGGCCGACAAGGTGAAGCCGTCTCAGCTCGCCGTAATCGAGGCAGCGACGGCCGAAGCGACCCGCAAGCGCCCCGCAGCGCATCCGCAGGTTATTACGACGTCGAGCGTCAAGGGTGACGGGCTCGACGCCCTTCGCGCCGAGATCGCCGCCTTCTCAATCTCGCCGTGACCGGCTAAGAGGCGCGTCCTAGCGAGGTTCGCGCCGATGAACGACACCACACCCCTTGCAGCGCAGGACGCCCACGACCAGGCGCGGCTCTTGGCCGAAGCGCTGCCCTATATGCAGCGCTACGAAAACAAGACCATCGTGGTGAAGTATGGTGGCGCCGCCATGGGCGACCCGGCGCTCGGCCAAGCGTTCGCGCGCGATATCGCGCTTCTGAAACAATCCGGCGTCAACCCGATCGTCGTGCACGGCGGCGGGCCGCAGATTGCTGAAATGCTCACGAAGATGGGCATCGAGAGCGAGTTCAAGGGGGGGCTCCGCGTCACCGACAAGGCGACGGTGGAGATCGTAGAGATGGTCTTGGCCGGCTCCATCAACAAAGAGATCGTCGCCATGATCAACAAGGAGGGCGAATGGGCGATCGGGCTCTGCGGCAAGGACGGCAACATGGTGTTCGCCGAGAAGGTGAAGCGCAGCGAGATCGACCCCGATTCACACATCGAGAAGGTGGTCGATCTCGGCTTTGTCGGCGAGCCGGTGGAGGTCGACCGGACGCTCTTGGACCTCCTCGCCCGCTCCGAGATGATCCCGGTCATCGCGCCGGTGGCTCCGGGGCGTGACGGCGCGACCTACAACATCAACGCTGACACCTTCGCCGGCGCTGTGGCCGGCGCGCTCGCTGCGACGCGGCTCCTCTTCCTCACTGACGTGCCGGGCGTGCTCGACAAATCTGGCAAGCTCATTGACTCGCTGACCGTGGCGCAGGCGCGCGGGCTGATCGCCGACGGCACCATTTCCGGCGGCATGATCCCCAAGGTAGAAACTTGCTTTGACGCGATCGCGCGCGGCGTGGAGAGCGTCGTCATCCTCAACGGCAAGACGCCGCACGCCGTGCTCCTGGAGCTCTTCACCGAGCACGGCGCCGGAACGCTGATCAAGCCGTAGCCATGGGAGCCGT
>CAZARE010000361.1:0-12503 GCA_964487455.1 uncultured Propylenella sp. | reverse complement strand
TGCCCCCGGTATGGCCAAGCCCGCGGCCGGAGATCATCGGCACCACACCGCCGCACGCCGCCACGATCGGCGCCAACATCAGCGAGACATTGTCGCCGACCCCGCCGGTGGAGTGCTTGTCAAGCACCGGGCCTTTCGCATCCGGCCAGGCGAGCACGTCGCCGGAATCGCGCATGGCCAGCGTCAGCCCGACGCGCTCCTGCATGGTCATGCCGCGGAAGAACACGGCCATAGCGAAGGCCGCGGCCTGCCCTTCCGTCACGCTGCCCTCGGTCAGGCCTTCGATGAGGAAGGCGATCTCCTCGCGCGACAGTTCCGCGCCGTCGCGCTTCTTGCGAACGATCTCCTGCGGCAGGAAGCGCACTCAGGCCTTTGCCGACGGACGCGTCGCGTGGCGCGACAGAAAGTGGAGAATGGACCGGTTCACCATATCAGGATTGTCCTCCTGCATGATATGCGAGGCGTTGGCGATTTCGATACGCTCTGATTGCGGCAGAAGCTCATCGAGACGGTTCGCCAAATGCCGCATGAGCGGCGGGCTCCCCTGCCCCACCAGCAGAAGCACGGGCGCTTCTACGCCTGCCACCTCCCCGTCACCGAGTGGCGGAAACCCTTCTCCGAGGATTTGCGCCCGATCGGCGCCCCTGTTCTCCCACACTTGTTGCATCCTCTCGGCAGAAAGCCGCTCATAGGTGCGCTTTCCCAACACGCCGCATCCGAATGCCCTGATCGCTTCCCGGTCGGCCCCGCGGCGGAACGCTTTTTTTGCCGGCGCAAATGCCGTGGCGCCGAACTTCACCACTGCCATGGCGGCGGCCGGGCGGCGCAATAGGAGCCGCAACAGCTCCGCCGGTCGCGGCGGCGTGCTCACAAACAGCGGGAGCACCGGCGGCTCCATAAGGACGAGGCTTCGCACAATCTCCGGATGGTGGATGGCTGCAAGCAATGCGATGAACCCACCCCAGGAGTGGCCCACGAGGTGAGCCGGACAGGCATCCATGGCGCGCAGGAACGACACGATGTCCTCGACGTGCGGAAGCATCCGATCGTCGACGCCCGGCTCGATGTCGGGGTTTGGCCTCGCGTAGCGGCGGCTGTAGCGGATGGCGCGGAATTTGGCTCCGACCGGGGTCATCTGCGCCTCCCACGTGCGCAGATCCGATGCACTGCCGTGCACGAACACGACCGGCTCGCCCTCGCCCACTTCTTCATAGGCGAGCGCAACATCTCCGACCCGCACGGTCGTCAATCCATCAAGTGAGACAGACATGGCAGCGGGAGGTTCACACAGGCCACGGGAATCGTCAAAGCCCGGGCCAATCGCCAAGCATGCGCGTGAAGATGCGCTTCAGCTTCTCGCCGCCGCGCGGCGCAACGTCCTTCGTCTCCTCGTGCGAGAGCTCCGCCCCGGTCATCCCGGCGGCATAGTTGGTGATGATGGAGAAGGCGAGAACACGCATCCCAAGAAAGCGCGCCAGGATCACTTCCGGCACCGTGGACATGCCGACCGCGTCCGCTCCGAGAATGCGGGCGGCGCGAATCTCCGCCGGCGTCTCGAAGCTCGGTCCCGAGAACCACATGTAGACACCTTCGCGCAGCTCGACACCTTCCTCGCTGGCCGCGACCAACGCCGCCTGTCTCAGATGCGCATCATAGGCCTGGGTCAGCCCGACGAAGCGGGCGTCGCTCGGCTCGCCGATCAACGGATTGCCGGTATTGAGGTTGATGTGGTCGGCGATCAGCATCACCGAGCCAGGCGGGACATCCTCGCGCAGCCCGCCTGCCGCGTTCGTCAGGATCAGGTCGCCGACGCCAAGGGCCTTCAGTGTCTCCAGCGCCGGGCGCATCGCGTCGGCGCGGCCCTGCTCGTAGTAATGCGCGCGGCCGGCCATAATCGCGACCGCCTCGCCGGCGATGCGGCCGACGACCAGCGATCCGGCATGGCCGGAGACGGACGGGAGCGGAAAGCCCGCAAGCTCGCGATAAGGGATCGCGCTTGCTCCCTCAACCGCGCCGACAAGATCGCCAAGGCCCGAGCCGAGCACGATGCCGATCCGCGGCGAGACCGGGGCGCGCGAGCGGATCAGCTCGGCGTTCTTCTGCGCCGCTTCGCCCATGTCAGCCGAACGCGAAGCCCTTGGGGAGCAGCTCGCCGAGCGTGACGGTCTCCGCAACCCCGTTCTCGTCGCAGAGGTGGACGAGCGTCTCCGCCGTGCCGAACTCCCTTAGCCTTTGCCGGCAGCCGCCGCAGGGCGTGATCAGTGGCATTCTTTCCGCGACGACCGCCACCTCCGCGATCCTCGTCTCGCCGGCGACGACCATATGCGCGATGGCCGTCGTCTCGGCGCACCATCCTTCCGGGTAGGACGCGTTCTCGATATTGCAGCCGGCGAAAACCTTGCCGCTGTCGGACATGATGGCGGCGCCGACCGGGAACTTCGAATAGGGCGCGTGTGCCTGCCGCATGGCGGCTCTCGCCGCGTGAAAAAGGTCGTTTGCGCTCATTCGGCCCTCGGGAGAACGGACAATCCGGCAACGGATCGCTGCTGCCGGGGGGCCGCCAGGATCAGGGCCCAGTAGGTGCGGTGTTTTGAACCGGGCGGCGTCGCCACCGCGGCGACGCCGATCTCGGTCGCATAGGAACTGAGCAGATTCCTCCGGTGTCCCGGCGACGCCTTCCACCCGCGCATCGCCTCGTCGACGGTCGTGTAGCCAGCGGCAAGGTTCTCCGCCGCGTAGCCCCAGTCATAACCGGCAGCGGAGACGCGTCGCGGCAGTGACGCGCCAATCTTGTGGCCGATCCTGTCGCGCTCGCCCATGAGCCGAGAATAGTCGGCGGCGGCTCGCATCAGGCGCGAGTCCACGCGGACGGGGCCGAGCCCGTTCTCGGCGCGGTATGCCGAAATCAGGCGCGCGGTGCTGCCCGCATCGACATGAATTGGGGTCACCGGCTGAGTACGAGCGGTCGTGCACGCCACCAAGCCCAGGCAAAAAACCAGAGATGCCGCGCCAAGCGCGGCGATCGCCCGCCGGCTCTGCCGGGGAGAGGGCAATAATTGCCGGCGCGAGCCATACGACGGATCGGACAAGAGGGAAGCGGCGATCACGGCCATCATGAGGGTGGGTCGGAGCAGCGGGGCGGTTGCTCTCTCTTAGCGGCTTTGACCGTCTCCGTCAGCCGTCGCCCACCCGCTTCGGGCGCCTTTGCCCAGCAAATAGCCTTGGCGACTTCTTGCGAAAATGCAAAGCTTCCAACCAGCCCCTGTCGAGCACGCCATCGCTGTTCCCGGCGGCGTTACGCGAAGGGAAGCACAGTTAGAATTACCAATGGAGGGAGACTTGAAACCCACGACATTCACGGCCACGCTTGCCGCTCTCGCGACCGCCGCCATGATCGGCGCCATGACCACGCAGGCCGCAGCTTTCTCGGCCTGTCAGATCACGGACACGGGGGGCGTCGACGACAAGGGCTTCAACCAGACTGCCTGGAAGGGCGTGCAAGACGCCGAAACCAAGCACGGGATCGAGGGCAAGCTGCTGGAATCCAGCGCAGAGACCGACTATCAGCCCAACATCAACTCGTTCATCTCCGAGGGCTGCGACCTGATCGTCACGGTCGGCTTCCTGCTCGGCGACGCCACCAAGGACGCGGCGGAAGCCAATCCGGAGCAGAAGTTCTCGATCGTCGACTACGCCTACGACCCGGTGGTGCCGAACATCCTCGGGCAGGTCTTTGCGACCGACGAGGCCGCCTTCCTCGCCGGCTATCTGGCCGCCGGCGTGACGGAATCGGGCATCGTTGGCACCTTCGGGGGAATCAACATCCCTCCGGTGACGATCTTCATGAACGGCTTCGTGCGCGGCGTCGACTACTACAACGAACAGAAGGGCGCCGACGTGCAGGTGCTCGGCTGGGACGTCGGGACCCAGGAAGGGCTGTTCACCAACAACTTTTCCAGCCTCGACGACGGGCGCGCGTTCGCGCAGAACCTCTATGACGAGGGCGCCGACATCGTCATGCCGGTCGCCGGCCCGGTCGGACTCGGCTCGGCAGCGCTGGCATCCGAGCTCGGCACCGACGCGCTCAAGATCATCGGCGTCGACGTCGACCAGTACATCACCGATCCGGAACGTGGACCGGTCTATCTGACGTCGGTGGAGAAGAAGATGGACGCCACCGTCATGCAGGCCATCGAAGCCGCCATGGGCGATTCCTTCGAGGGTGGAGTCATCGTCGGCACGCTGGAGAACGGCGGCGTAGGGTTGGCGCCGTTTCACGACCTGGAATCCGCGGTGTCGGACGAGCTCAAGGCCGAGCTCGAGGAGATCCGCCAGGGAATCATTGACGGCACGATCTCCGTGAAGGGCTGAGGACCGGCGTCTTAGACGCTTGATGAGCATGCCCGCCGCGCACAACGCGGCGGGCCTCATTGCAGGCTTGGGGCGGGGTATTCGGCTTTGGATATCGAGCTGCGCGGCATCACCAAGCGCTTCGGCGCGGTCGTCGCCAATTCCGACGTCAACCTGACGATCCGGTCCGGCGAGATACTGGGGCTGCTCGGCGAGAACGGCGCCGGAAAAACCACCCTGATGAACATCCTGAGCGGCCTCTACCGGGCCGACGAGGGCGATATTCTCATCGACGGCCAGCCCGTCCATTTCGACGGCGCAGGCGACGCCATCCGCGCGGGGATCGGCATGGTGCACCAGCACTTCATGCTGGTGCCGGTCTTCACGGTGGCGGAGAACGTCGTTCTGGGCGTCGAACCGACCGGGCGTCTGGATCGGCTCGATCTGAAAAAGGCGCGCGAGCAGGTCCGGCAGATCAGCGCCGAATACGGCCTGGAGGTCAATCCCAACGCGGTAATCGAAGAGATACCCGTCGGCATTCAGCAGCGCGTCGAGATCATCAAGGTCCTGTTCCGCTCGGCCGACGTGCTGATCTTCGACGAACCGACCGCGGTGCTGACGCCGCAGGAGGTGACCGAGTTCTTCGGCATCATTCGTTCGCTGCGCGACGCGGGGAAGGCGCTCGTCTTCATCACGCACAAGCTGCATGAGGTGCGCGAGGTCGCCGATCGGATCAGCGTGCTGCGCGCCGGCAAGATCGTCGGCGAGGGCGACCCGAAGACGGCCACAGACGCCGAGCTCGCGGAGATGATGGTTGGCCGGCCCGTCCGGTTCGACGTCGAGAAGAAAGCGATCGAAGCCGGCGACGTGCTGCTTGACGTTCGCGGGCTGCATGTCCTCGACGAGCGCGACGAGGTCGCGGTCAATGACGTTGCACTGCAGGTGCGCGCCGCGGAGATCGTCGGCATCGCCGGGGTGCAAGGCAACGGACAAACCGAGCTGGTGGAAGCGTTGACCGGATTGCGGCCGCCAGTCCGCGGAACGGTCTCCTTTCTCGGCGAGGACGTGACGCACGCCTCCGCCCGCAAACGGCATCAGCTCGGCATGGCGCACATTCCGGAGGACCGCCAGCGCTCCGGAATGATCAGCACGTTCAACATTGCCGAGAACATGGTGCTGGATAGCTACTACGACGATCAGTATTCGTCCGGCCTCTCCCTCAACTGGCCCCTCGTGCACGAAGCGGCGGCGCGCATCGTCACCGATTTCGACGTGCGCACCTCGTCCGTCTTCGACCTAGCGGGCCACCTGTCCGGCGGCAACCAGCAGAAGCTCGTGGTTGCGCGCGAGCTGTCGCGCACGATCAAGCTCCTCGTGGCGTCGCAGCCGACGCGCGGCGTCGATGTCGGCTCCATCGAGTACATCCACAAGCGCATCGTCGAGGCCCGCGACGCAGGCGTCGGCGTCCTTATCGTCTCCACGGAGCTCGACGAGATTCTCGCCCTCTCCGACCGCATCCTGGTGATGTACCGCGGCCGGGTCGTGGCGGAATTCGAGTCCGGAAAGGCGAGCGTGAACGAGATCGGGCTCGCCATGGCGGGAGCCGCGAGGGCAGCGGCGTGAGCGAGGCCGTCAAGCGCGAGCCGCCGCCGCAGGCACTCCTGCGGCGCGCGCTGGTGACCCGCTTCACGGTCGAGGAAGTTCTGATCGTTCCTGTCCTGGCTGTGATCATGGCGCTGATCCTCGGCGGCATCACGATGCTTGCAACCGGCGTCGACCTCTTCACGATCGAGCGGGCCTTCACCGCGCTCTTTACCGGTTCGCTCGGCTCGATCCCCGCACTTTCCGAAACACTGACCGCGGCGACGCCGCTCACCCTCGCCGGGCTTGGCATCGCGCTTGGCTTTCGCGCCGGGCTGTTCAATATCGGCGCCGAGGGGCAGCTTTTGATTGGCGGGATGGCCGCGGTGATCGTCGGCTTTTCGCTGTCTGGTCTTCCGGCCCTGATCCACCTTCCGCTCGCCCTCCTCGTCGGCGCGCTGTTCGGCGCTCTCTGGGCCTCGATCGCCGGTTGGCTGAGGGCCGCCACGGGCGCGCACGAGGTGATCACGACGATCATGCTCAATCTGATCGCGTTCCGCCTTGTCGACTACCTGCTCCGCAGCCCCTGGGTTCAGCGGCCGGGGCGCGCCGATCCGATCTCAGAATCAGTGCTGCGGAGCGCGGAGCTGCCGAAGCTGCTCCTCTGGCTCGATCCCAACCTTCGGCTTCATGCCGGCATAATCCTCATGCTGGTTGCGGTTGCCCTCATTTACTGGCTGCTCTTCCGCACCACGCTGGGCTTCGAGTTCCGCTCCGCCGGCGCTAATCCCGACGCGGCGCGCTATGCCGGCATGCGCTCCGGCTTTCTCATCGTCGCGGTCATGGCGATTGCGGGGGCTTTGGCCGGTCTGGCCGGCGCCAATCAGGTACTCGGCGTGCTCGGCCGCGCCACGCCCGGCTTCTCCGCCGGAATCGGCTTCGACGCCATAGCCGTCGCACTGCTTGGGCGCGGCCATCCGCTCGGGGTGCTTCTCGCCGGTTTGCTGTTCGGCGCGTTGGAGGCAGGCGGGCGACAGATGCAGGTCTCCGCCGGCGTCAGTATCGACCTCATCTCCATCATCCAAGCGCTGATCATCGTGTTCATCGCAGCGCCGTTGCTGATGCGCACAGTGTTCCCCTGGCTGTTCCAGAGACGCGCCCGGGCGGCGAAGGACGCGACCGGCGGGCCGACTGCGGCTGCAAGCGGGTGATCCGATGGCGGTAACAGACACGGCAAGCGTCCGCGTCCGCGACGTCGAGCTGGGCCGGCAGCGCCAGACCCTGATCGTCGGCTGGCTGCTCATAGCGCTGGCCGTGTTCGTCGCCGTCGTGTTCGGCTACGGCACAGCGGGAGAAGGCGACGCCACGTTCCGCCTCACCCGGCCCAACGATCCGCTGCCGCTGCCCAACCTCGTCGTGCCGGCCGCGCCCTATGCGTATGTCGTCGCCGCGGTGCTCGCCTTCTTCGGTGTGCGCATGTTCATGCGCGGTGGCGCAAGGTGGTCGAGCCTGCTCCTTGGCATCGGCCTGCTGCTCGTTGTCACCGCCTTCCTGACCTGGGCGACGGCGGGAAAGTCCTTCTCGCTCACCGGCATGCTGCAGGCTACGGTGGTCCGCGCCATTCCCATCGCGCTAGGCGGCCTCGCCGGCGTCCTTTCGGAGCGCGTCGCCGTTATCAATATCGGCATCGAGGGAATGCTGCTCGCCGGCGCCTTCACCGGGGCGGTGGTGGGTTCGCTCACCGGCGGCATTGGCGGCATGGTAGCGGCGGTGTGCGTCGGCGGGCTGTTCGGCTTCATCCTCGCCGCGCTCGTCGTCACCTATCGGGTCGACCAGATCGTAGCTGGCGTCGCCATCAACCTTTTCGTGCTTGGCCTCACCTCCTACGTCAGCAGCCAGGTGCTCACGCACTACCGCTTCCTCAACAATGCGCCCGTCTTTCGTTCCATCTATATCCCCTACCTGAGCGACCTGCCGGTGATCGGTCCGGTGCTCTTTCAACAAAACATCTTCGTCTATGGGGCGCTGATTCTGGTGACGATCGCGACCTACTACCTGTTCCACACGCGCAGCGGCCTCAGAGCCCGCGCAGTCGGCGAGCATCCGGAGGCCGCCGACACGCTGGGAATCAACGTCTACTGGACGCGTTACGTGAACGTGACGCTGGGCGGCATGGTCGCCGGATTCGGCGGTGCGTGGTTCACGCTCGGCACGGTCGGCCGGTTCGATGAGGGCATGACGGGAGGGCGCGGCTTCATCGGCCTGGCGGCGATGATCTTCGGGCGCTGGCACCCGGTCGGCGCACTGATGGCGGCGCTGGTATTCGGCTTCGCCGACTCGCTGCAACAGAAGCTCGCCATCCTGCGAACGCCGATCCCCTCAGAGTTTCTAGCGATGGCGCCCTATATTGCCACGATCGTGCTGGTCGCAGGGATTATCGGGCGGGCACGTCCCCCGGCGGCGGACGGCAAACCGTATATCAAGGATTGAGCTGCCGCGACGACGACGCCAGACGCCGCGAGAGTGGCCAAGCAAATGCGCGACCGCGAGACCCATTTCGCCGCAATGCCGTTCCCGGTCCTCATCGGGGACGTGGGCGGCACCAATGCGCGCTTCGCACTGCTTGCCGACCGCGACACGCCGCCCGCGGCGTTTCATTCCGTCGCCACTGCCGACTTTCCCGACATCGAAAGCGCCGTGGAGGAAGGTGTCTTCGCCTATAGCGGCGCGCGGCCGCGTTCCGCCGTCATCGCCCTCGCGGGACCGATCGTGGGCGACGCCGTCGATCTCACAAACGCGCCTTGGATCGTCAGGCCGAGGGACATGATCCGCCGGCTGGGTGTCGAAGAGGTGGTTCTCCTCAACGATTTTGAGGCACTGGCCCTGTCACTGACCATGCTCGACGACGAGGATCTGGTTCCGGTCGGCGGCGTCGCAGCGCTGCCGGGTGCTGCCAAGGTCGTGGTCGGACCGGGTACCGGACTGGGCGTCGCCGCGCTCCTCGACGCCGGCGGAATCTGGGTGCCCGTGCCCGGGGAAGGTGGCCACGTGGCGCTCGGACCGGCGGAGCCCGACGAGTTTTTGCTGTGGCCCAATATCGAGTCGGAGCATGGGCGGGTCTGTGCAGAGACTCTCCTCTGCGGCCGCGGGCTGGTGACGCTTTACCGGGCGGTTGCCCGTACGGACCGAGAGCACGCCGCGATGCTCGGCCCAGGCGAGATCACCGCTGCGGCACTGCGAGAAGCCGACCCCTTGGCGACGAAGACGCTCAAGCTCTACTGCCGGCTGCTCGGCCGTCTCGCCGGGGACATGGCGCTGATCTTCATGGCGCGGGGCGGTGTCTATGTCGGGGGCGGTATCGCCCCGCACATTCTGCCGTTCCTCGCGGACGGCGAGTTCCGCCGCGCCTTCGAGGCGAAGGCGCCATACGAGGCGCTGATGGCGCAAATTCCGATCTGGGTTATCACAAGCGACAACCCGGCCTTCCCGGGGCTTGCCGGCTTCGCGCGCGCTCCTGATCGTTTCGGGGTAAACCTTTCCGGAAGACGCTGGTTGAAATAACAACTGGCGGAACGATCCGGCGAGGGACCCATGACGACAAATCTCTCTTCCGACGCTCTGAGGAGCGCCTTCGGCCTCGCCAATCAGGTCGCCGTCGTCACCGGAGCGTCTTCGGGTCTCGGTCGCGCTTCGGCCGTGGCGCTCGGCGCCGCCGGGTGCAAGGTCGTGGTCAATCATCTCGAGCGCAGCCGAGAGGATGCCGAGGAGGTGGTGGCGGAGATCGCCGGTGCCGGCGGTACGGCCGAGGCCATTGCCGCGGACGTCTCCGACGAAGGCGACGTAGAGCGGATGTTTGCCGAGAGCGTGACCCGTTTCGGGACGGTCCACATCCTTGTCAGCAATGCCGGCATCCAGTCGGGGGCGCCCTTCGTCAAGATGACATATGAACAGTGGCGCAAAGTCATGGCGGTCAATCTCGACGGTCAGTTCCTCTGCGCGCGTGCGGCGGTGCGCGAGTTTCTGCGCCGCGGCCCGCAACCCGACATCTCAAGCGCTACCGGCAAGATCATCTGCATGAGCTCGGTGCATCAGACGATCCCCTGGGCCTTCGAGGTCAACTACGCCAGCTCGAAGGGGGGCGTTTCCCAGCTTATGCAATCGCTGGCGCAAGAGCTGGCGCCGGACAAGATCCGCGTCAACGCCATTGCCCCTGGCGCCATCCGCACGAAGATCAACCAGGAGGCCTGGGAGACGCGCGAGGCCATGAATTCGCTTCTCAAGCTGATGCCCTACGGACGCATCGGCGAGCCGGAGGACATTGCGCGCGCGGTTCTCTTCCTCGCCTCCGATATCTCCGACTACATGACCGGCACCACGCTCTATGTGGATGGCGGCATGACCCTCTACCCAGCCTTCCGCGGCGCAGGGTGAGACGCGTGAGCAAGCCGATCGAAGACTACGGCTTCATAGGGAATCTGCTTTCCTGCGCGCTGGTAGCGAAGGACGGCGCGATCGACTGGTTGTGCCTGCCGCGCTTCGACTCCGACGCCTGCTTCTCCGCCCTCCTCGGCACGGAGGAAAACGGCTTCTGGCAGCTTGTCCCGTGCGACGACTCCTACCGCGTTACGCGGCGCTACCGCGAAGGCACCACCATCCTGGAGACGACGTTCGAGACCGAAGCGGGAACCGTCACGCTGATCGACTTCATGCCGCTCGCGCAGGACGAGGAGCATGTCGACGTGTTCCGCATCGTACGCGGCGACAAGGGTCGAGTGAAGATGCGGATGGAGCTGGTGCTGCGCTTCGGCTACAGCGCGACGATTCCCTGGGTCAGGCGCACCGATTTCGGCCTACGCGCTGTCGCCGGACCGGACGCCGTGGAGCTGCATACGCGCGTCGAGCTGAAAGGCGAGAACTACCATACGGTCTCGGAGTTCAGCGTCGGCGAGGGCGCCACGGTTCCGTTTGCGCTTTGCTGGCATCCCTCGCACCGCGCACGCGAGATCAACATCGACCCGGAGGCGCGGCTAGAGGAAACGGAGCGCTGGTGGCGAGAGTGGTCGGGCCGCTGCCGCTTCGGCAATCATGAGCCGCATCCGTGGCGCGATGCCGTCACCCGTTCGGTGATCACCCTGAAGGCGTTGAGCTACCGTCCGACCGGCGGCATCCTCGCGGCGGCGACGACCTCTCTGCCGGAGGAGATCGGCGGCGAGCGCAACTGGGACTATCGCTTCTGCTGGATTCGCGATGCGACGCTGACCCTTTACGCGCTGCTCAGCTCCGGCTACCGCGAGGAGGCGCGCGCGTGGCGGGAATGGATGCTGCGCGCGGCCGCCGGGCATCCCTCGCAACTGCAGATTATGTATGGTCTCTCGGGCGAGCGGCGGCTCAACGAGATCGAGCTTCCGTGGCTCGCCGGCTACGAAGGCTCGAAGCCGGTGCGGATCGGCAACGCCGCCCACGACCAGCTGCAGATCGACGTGTACGGCGAGATGATGGATGCGCTGCATGTCGCGCGGAAGTTCCAGCTCGAGCCCTCGCACGATGCATGGAACTTCCAGCTCGCGCTGCTGGAGAACCTAAAGCGTAAATGGCCACGCGCGGACAAGGGCCTTTGGGAAGTCCGCTCCGGCGCCAAGCACTTCACCCACTCCAAGCTCATGGCCTGGGTGGCCTACGATCGGGCAGTCAAGGGGGTGGAGGATTTCGGCCTCTCGGGCCCGGTGGACACATGGAAGGCGGAGCGGGACAAGATCTGCGACGATATCCTTCAGAACGGCTGGAGCGAACGGCGGAAGAGCTTCGTGCAGAGCTATGGCAGCGAGGCCTTGGACGCGGCGCTTCTCATGATCCCCACCGTCGGCTTTCTGCCCGCCGACGATCCGCGCGTTATCTCGACCATCGAGGCCATCGAGCGCGATCTCATGGAGGACGGATTGTTGCTGCGCTATCGGCCGGAAGAGACGGAAGATGGCATCGCCGGCGCGGAGGGCACGTTCTTGGTCTGCACCTTCTGGCTCGCCGATGCACTCTGCTTGATCGGCCGGCGCGACGAGGCGCAGGACATCTTTGAGCGGCTGCTTTTGCTGCGGAACGATCTCGGTCTTCTCGCCGAGGAATACGATCCGCGCGCCGAACGCCAGCTCGGCAACTTCCCGCAGGCCTTCTCGCATATCGGCCTGGTCAACACGGCGAACAACCTGATTTCGTCGACCGGCCCGGCCAAGCAGCGCGGAGAAGATGCCAAGCCGGAGAAGCGGGACGAGCCGAACTCCTAGGCCCCTTCTCGAAGCTCCACGATCCGTCCGCCGGCGGCTTCAGCGTCGGCCGGGTCGTGCGTGACGAGGAGCACCGGCAGACGGTGCTTCCGCGCCTCGGCAAACACGAGCTCGCGCACCTGCTCGCGGAGCGGAAGGTCGAGGCGAGAGAACGGCTCGTCGAGAATGAGGGCGTCGGGACGCGCGAGCAGCGTGCGCATCAGCGCCACGCGCGCCGCCTGCCCGCCCGAGAGGGTCGCCGGATCGCGGTCGACAAAGCCTTCCAGGCCGACCTCGGCAAGCGCCTCCCCCACG
>CAZARE010000360.1:0-2639 GCA_964487455.1 uncultured Propylenella sp. | reverse complement strand
CGACCCCCAGCAGATCAAGGAGTAGACGGACTACGCGATCTAATCTTGTGACGTGAGTTCCGACGTGAGCTATTCCGAGCTAGAAGAGCCGCAGGAGCAGCAGGCCGCGCCCGAAGAGCCGGTCGAGGATATCCAGGTGGATCCGGCTGAGGCGGTTGCAGCCGTGGGGTCGCTCGATGTGCAGCAGGCCGCGCCCGAGGAGCCGGTCGAGGAACAGCAACAGCAGCAGGCAGCGCCGGAAGAGCCCGCAGACCAACCGCAGGAGCAGCAAGCGCAGCCGACGATAGGCGCCTGCCCGCCTGGCACCGACTGCCCGCCCGCCGAGGAGGCGGCTGCCCCGCAGCCGGCCGCTGAGGTTGACACCACGGTCGAGCAACAGCTCGAGGCGCAGGGAGACCGTGAGGAAGCCAACCAAGTCCGCTCGCTGCGCGAGCAGCTTCTCGACCAGCTGCAGCGTGCGGTTGGCGTGCAGACACAGGAGGAGCCGCGCGCCGATCGCCGCCGCCGTGATGGCGAGCGCGACGACGGCGGGCGGTGGCGCCGCGATCGATTCTACGAGCGGGACGACAGGCGCGGCGAGGTCGTAGAGCGGCACGGAGGTGGCATCATCATCCGGCTTGAAGGCGGTGGCATTTACGTGGAGCCGGACGTGCCCGACGAAGGCGGACGCCTGCTCTACGGCGCGGACAACGTCGAGGTTGAGCAGCTCAGAGGCGGCTACACCCGCACCACCGTCTACAGGCGCGACGGCACGCAGATCGTCACCGTGCGCGACCGCTACGGCGAGATCGTCCTGCGCAGCAGGATCTTGCGGGACGGTCGCGAGATCGTGCTGATCGACAACCGCTTCGACGATGACCGCCGCGGGTCTTGGGTTGTTCGGGTCCCGCCGCCGCGCATCAGCATTCCGCGCGAGCAGTATATTGTCGATCTCGGCGGCGCCTCACGCCAGGACATCCGCCAAGCCCTGCTGGCGCCGCCGGTCGACACGATCGAGCGCCGCTACACCCTCCAGGAGGTGCTGAGAAGCGAGGAGGTGCGCGCCTACACTCCGCGCGTCGACCTCGACACCATTACCTTCGAGTTCGGCAGCGCGACGATAGGCGTCGACCAGATGCCCACTCTGTTCGCGCTCGGTGAGGTGATGGAGGATATCCTCCGCGAGAATCCGGACGAGATGTACCTGATCGAGGGCCATACCGACCTTGTCGGCACCGATTATGACAACCTCCTCCTCTCGCATCGGCGCGCGGAGGCGGTAGCCGTGGCGTTGTCGCAGAACTTCGACATTCCTCCGGAAAACCTCATTACCGAGGGATATGGCGAGCAATATCCGAAGATCGCCACGGAAGCGCCCGAACGGCGAAACCGCCGCGCCGCGGTGCTTCGGCTGACCGATCTCATCGCGCAGAACTGAACGCGCGCGGCGACGCTCCGAGGCCCGGGCCGCACGGCCCGGGCCTTTCGCTTGTACCGGCTCCCGCATCCCGGCGCCGGCTCGGCGGCGGTATGCAGGGCGAACCTCGTTCCGGGTTTCAGGCCGTTTCGATTGACTGTCCGCCAAACCGCTGACAGTGTCTCGCCGTTTTCCGAAACATAAGGCTGTGCCACGGCCTGCTGGCGGCCGAAACGGCGCCGAGGGAGGAATCGCCTGCCATGTTGCGTGCTACCAAGGACATCATCCTGCCGACGACGATTACCGGGTCGCTGCCGCGGCCGAGCTGGTACACCGAGAACCTCGGCACGCGCTCCTTCCTCGATGCGATGGTGACCAACCGTTTCCGCGAGCAATACGTGGACGCCGTCTCCGTCTATCTGCACGAGCAGGAGGTGGCCGGCCTCGATATCGTCACGGATGGCGACGCGCATTTCGATTCCGATGTCGGCGGCCAGAGCTGGACAAACTATCCTACCCGCCACATGGGCGGCTTCGAGCGCTTCAACCCGCGCATCACGCCGGCCGGCAAGGGCGGCCTCGCCTTCCCGCGCGGACACATCCTGCACGACTATCTCGAAGCGCGCGTCATGCCCGCGATCGTCGGGCCGGTCACGCGGGGCGACCTGCAATACGCGGCAATGTGGAAGACCGCGCAGCGGCTGACCAAGAGGCCCGTCAAGTTCGGCACCATCGGCCCGGAGCTCGTGGCGTTCGCGGTCGCCGACCGCCACTACAAGAGCGTCCGCGACCGTATCCTGGCGATCGCCGACGCGCTGAACGAGGAGTTGCACGACCTGGCCGATGCGGGATGTCAGGTGATCCAGTTCGAGGAGCCCCAGATTCACCTGCTCTCCGTGCGCAACATCGTCGACGACGTGATCAATCCCCAGTTCAGCGTCGAAGTGTTCAATCGTACCGTGAAGGGGCTGCGCGAGAAGACCGAGGTGTGGTGCCACACCTGCTGGGGCAATCCCTCGCAGCAGCGCATGTTCGCGGACGTGCAGAGCTACAAGTCAGCGCTCCGGCTGATCGATCAGGTCGACGCCGACGTGGTGACCTTTGAATCGGTCAGCGCCGGCGGCCAGGACCTGGAGGCGTTCGGCAAGGACATCTCGGCGGACAAGAAGGTCGCCATCGGCGTCATCGACCATCACACGCTGCAGGTGGAGCGGCCCGACGAGATCGCCGAGCATATCCGCAC
>CAZARE010000359.1:0-8789 GCA_964487455.1 uncultured Propylenella sp. | reverse complement strand
AGGGCCGGAACTCGTACCACAGGCAGGGGAGCGTGCGGCCGCCGAGCGATTCGTCGGTTCGCGCAACGAGCCGTCCGCCGTAGCGCTCGTAGAAACCCTTGGCGCGGTCGTTCTCCGCCAGAGCGCGCACCAGCACGCGCGCATAGCCGCGGGTCTTGATGCGTTTCAGCGTCGCGGAGAACAGGCGGACTCCGAGCCCGATGCCCTGATATTCGGGCCTTAGGTACAGCTCCTGTACTTCGGCGGCGCTTGCCTGGCCGCGGCCGCGCGCCGGTGCGAAGCTGGCGTAACCTGCCACGGTGCCGTCGACGTCGAGCACCAGCACCGCCCGGCGGCTCAGGATGTCGCGCCACCATCGGGCGCTGCGCCTGACGATCATACGCTCTAGCGTGACCGCCGGGATGATGCCGGAATAGGCCTCCCGCCAGGAGCTGGCATAGACATCTGCCAGCTGCGATGCGTCTCCGGAGCGCGCGGGACGGACGTCAATGACGAGCGATGTCATGAGAAAATCGTAGCCGGTCCGTCGGCGCGAGAAAAGCCGAAAGCGGCGCGGCCCAACTGGTCCGTCGAAGGCGGGATGGGACGACGCGCTTTGCCGCCGGATGTCGGCCGTCGCGCGTGTCGGCGCCGAGGAGAGGACTATGCCGCGCTGGCCGCTTTCGCCCGCTCGGCGCGCTTCCTCTGGTGGGGGTCGAGGAGCGCCTTCCTGAGGCGGATCGACCTGGGCGTCACCTCCACCAGCTCGTCGTCCTCGATGTAGGAGAGCGCCCGTTCGAGGCTGAGCTTCATGGGCGGCGTCAGAAGCACGTTGTCGTCCTTGCCGGCCGCGCGGATGTTGGTGAGCTGCTTGCCCTTCAGCACGTTCACCTCCAGGTCGTTGCCGCGGCTGTGCTCGCCCACGATCATGCCTTGATAGACGCGCGCGCCAGGCTCGATCATCATCGGGCCTCGCTCCTGCAAGTTGAAGAGCGCGTAGGCGACGGCGTCGCCCTGCGCGGTGGAGATGAGCACGCCGGTGCGGCGCCCGGGTATTTCTCCACGGAACGGCTGATAGGTGTGGAAGACACGGTTCATCACGGCCGTGCCCCTGGTGTCGGACAAGAGGTCCGGCTGGTAGCCGATCAG
The DNA here is from genome assembly GCA_964487455.1 of uncultured Propylenella sp. GTDB lineage: Bacteria > Pseudomonadota > Alphaproteobacteria > Rhizobiales > Afifellaceae > DASWJZ01. The sequence continues at coordinate 7,661 of CAZARE010000359.1, read as the reverse complement.
GCCGCGTGTCGGGACGTGAAAGCGAAGCCGAGTGCGCCCGGTGCCGGAGGGCCGCATCTCCACCATCTCGCCGCGGCGGCTCGACAGCGTCTCGATGACGGTGCCGGAATGCTCATCGTCCAGGTCTATGATGACTTCCTCGATCGGCTCCAGCTTCTCGCCGCTCTCGCCTTCGCGCAGCACCACGCGCGGCTTGCCGATGGCGAGCTCGAAGCCTTCGCGCCGCATTGTCTCGATCAGGATCCCGAGCTGCAGCTCGCCGCGTCCGGCCACCTCGAAGGAATCCTTCTCCTCGCCTTCGGTGACGCGCAGCGCCACGTTGCCTTCCGCCTCCCGGAACAGACGCTCGCGGATGACGCGACTCTGCACCTTGTCGCCCTCGGTGCCGGCGAGCGGTCCGTCATTGATGCGGAAGGTCATGGAGAGCGTCGGCGGGTCGATCGGCTGCGCCGCGATCGGGATCTCTACGCTGGGGTCAGCGATCGTGTTGGCGACCGTCGCCTCCGAAGATCCGGCGAGCGCCACGATGTCACCGGCCGCGCCGCGCTCGATCCCCCGCCGTTCCAGGCCGCGGAACGCCAGCACCTTGGAAACTCGGAAGCTCTCCACCTGCTGTCCGTCGCGCGACAGCGCCTTGACCCATTGCCCGGCAGCGACGGAGCCTGAGCGGATGCGGCCGGTCAACAGGCGCCCGAGGAACGGATCGGCCTCAAGCGTGGTGGCCAGCATGCGGAACGGGCCGGACTCGATCTCCGGCGGCGCGACATGGGTCAGCACAAGGTCAAGCAGGGGAGCGACGGTTTCTTTGGGGCCGTTGGGGCTCTCCGCCATCCAGCTCTGCTTGGCCGAGCCGTAGAGCACCGGAAAGTCGAGCTGCGCTTCTCTGGCATCGAGCGCGGCGAAAAGGTCGAATACGGCGTTCAGCACCGCGTCGGGTTCGGCGTCGGGTCGGTCCACCTTGTTGAGGACCACGATCGGCCGCAGACCGATCGCCAGCGCTTTCATGAGCACGAACTTGGTCTGCGGCATCGGGCCTTCGGCCGCGTCGACCAGCAGGATGGCGCCATCCACCATGTTGAGGATGCGTTCCACCTCGCCGCCGAAATCGGCGTGCCCCGGAGTGTCGACGATGTTGATGCGCGTGCCCTTCCAGGTCAGGGAGGTCGCCTTGGCCAGGATGGTAATGCCGCGCTCTCGCTCCAGGACGTTGGAATCCATGGCGCGCTCGACCACCTGCTGACCGGCGCGGAAGGAGCCGGAGGCGGTGAGAAGCTTGTCGATCAGGGTCGTCTTGCCGTGATCGACGTGTGCGATGATGGCGACGTTGCGAAGGGCCGCTGTCATGAAAATGCCGGGGCTCGGGATTTGCGGGGCTCGGATAGCCGATTTGCAGGCTATTAGATAGTGACGGCGACGCGCCTTTTCAGGTGCCGCGACCCGAAATGCTCGCGTTTAGCTAACGCGGCGAGCATGCCGCGGAGGTCGGAGCATCGCGCCGGATCGACGTGCGGTCGGTCGCGGGGGTCAGCATGCAGCGAGGGGTCGGCGGTCCGCTGCGGCATGGGCGGAAGGCACGAATCCGGTTTAAGATGCGGGTCATGATCGTCCACGCGCGTCTTGTTCTCGCTGCCGTTCTTCTGCTTGTCCTTTCGCAATCGGCCGGGGCGCTCGACCGCCGCGTCCGCATCGTGAATGGCTCGAGCCAGGACATCGTCGGGTTCTACAGCGTGATCGTCGACGCGCAAGACTGGCGCGAAAGCATGCTTGGTGACGACATCCTGCCCGCGGGCGGCTCCGTGGTGCTCAACTTCGACGACGGCAGCGGATATTGCCGCTACCGCTTCCGTGCCGTCTTTGCCGACGGGGTGGAGCTGGAGCGGGCAAGCGTGAATGTCTGCGAGGTCGGCACGTTCCGCTACACGGACTGAACCGAAGGCGGGGCTCTCGCAGCGGCCCGCTACTGCGGCAGCAGCGGCCCCGTCGGTCGCCGCGGCCTGAGGCCGAGCCCGGCATTCTCCACCATCATGAGCTCGCCGATATTCTCCGCCGTGATGTAGCCGACGAGGCGGCCGTCCCGATCCACGACGCCGACTGCCGGCGCACTGCGTCCGTTCAGGTGCGCTAGCGCTTCGCTCAGTCGCGCTCCTCCTTGGACCGTGGGCACGTCCCCCGTCATCACGTCGACGACCGGCGTTCCGGAGCCGCTCTTCGAAAGCGCTTGAATCATCGCGTTGCGGGTAAGGAAGCCCCTGAGCTTTCCCGCGCCGTCGACCACCGGAAACTCATGCTGAGTGGTTCTCAAGAGCAGCTCCGCGGCATCCCTGATCGTTGCCTGCGGCCCGAGCGATTCAAAGCGGGTGATCATGCCGTCGCGCACCCCGAGCCCGCGCGAGATGTCCTGCAACCCAACGCTTTGCGCCTCCGCCGTCGCCGCGAGATAGACGAAGATGGCAATGAAGATGAGCAGCGGATTGCCTCCCATCAGGCCGAGGAAACCGAAGCCGAAGGCGAGCGCCTGGCCGATCCGCGCCGCAATGTTCGTTGCCTGTGCGCGCGAATACCAGATTGCCAGCAGGGCGCGCAGCACGCGCCCGCCGTCCATCGGGAAGGCCGGGATCAGATTGAACAGCACCAGGAAGACGTTCACGGATGCCAGCCTCACCATGAAGCTCAGGGCCGGATTGTCGAGCCGCTGCAGCGCCTCCAGGTCGAAGCGCGCATTCAGCGCCAGGATCAGAATGACGGCGATGACCACGTTCACCGCCGGCCCGGCCAAGGCGACGATAATCTCTTCGCTCGGCTTCTCCGGCATGCGTTCCAGCCGCGCCAGTCCCCCGATCGGGAGGAGCGTAATATCCGGCGTTCGAATGCCGTAGCGCCGAGCCGCCAGCGCGTGGCCGAATTCGTGCGCCACCACACAGGCGAAGATGGCTATGATGAAGACCACCCCGTCGATTGCGGCCGCGGTCCCGCCCTGCTGGTAGTGAGCGATGCCGATCCAGGCGAGCAGCAGGAAGAAGGTAACGTGGATACGGATTTCGCTGCCGAACAGGCGGCCGATGGGAAATGACCAGGGCATGCGCCGGGTTCCTTACCGTGGGTTAACCGTAGTGGCGGCCTCGCGGAGGCTGTTCAGCATATCCACGGACGCGCCCATTGACAGTGCCAGCCCAACGGACAAATGGTAAGTCTACCTTACGAATAGCGTACTTCGTTCAATGTCAACCAGCGCTCCCGATCCCATCGGCTTTCTCATCGTTGATCTAGCGCGGCTTTTTCGCCAGCGGTTCGAGATGATCGTGGCCGCCGAAGGCTTCGATCTGACGGCGGGCGAGGCCCGCACTCTGCTTCACGTCTCTTACTGTGAAGGCATTCGCCAAGGCGCTCTGGCGGAGAGGATGCGCGTGGAGCCGATGACGCTTTCGAACTTCCTTGACCGCCTGGAGGCCCGTGGGCTGATCCTGCGCGTGCCCGATCCTCGCGACCGGCGCGCCAAGCATGTGACCGTCGCGCGGGCGGCCCGCCCGCTGGTTGTGCGCGTACAGGAGCTGGCCGCCCGCGTGCGCGGAGAAGCTACGTACGGCTTGGCGTCCGACGAGGTGGATGCGTTTCACCGCACGCTTCAGGCCATGCGCGGCAACTTGTCCGGCGGCGCGGAAGCGGAGATGGATGTCGCATGAGCACGCCGCCTCTCATGTCGAGCACCAAGACCGCGGTGATCGGCGCCTTGCTGGTGTCGCTCGGCCCGATCTCCATGGCGCTTTACACGCCGGCAATGCCCATGCTGGTCGATGTCTTCGAGACCAATGTCTCTGCGGTGAAGCTTACGCTGACCGTCTACTTGCTCGGCTTTGCATTCGCCCAGCTTATCTGCGGCCCGCTATCCGACGTGTTCGGCCGCCGCCCGGTGGTCATGGCGTTCACGGGCATCTATCTGGTTGGCAGCTTGGCCGCCGTCTTTTCGCCGAGCATCGAATGGCTGCTGGCGGCGCGCGTCGTGCAGGGCGCCGGCGCCGCGGCCGGGATTGCCATCTCGCGAGCCATCGTTCGCGATCTTTTCACCGGGCAGCAATCGGCGCAGGTCATGAACATGATCGCGCTGATGCTGATCGTCGCGCCCGCCGTGGCGCCGACACTCGGCGGCGTCACTCTCGAGCTGCTCGGCTGGCACGAGATATTCGTGCTGATGGCCCTCTACGGACTCGTCATCATGGGCCTCTTCCATTTCGCTGTGCCGGAGACGCTGCCGCGGTCGGGAGCGGGGGGCGCCGAGCAGCGCCGCGTCCTCGCCAGCTACGCCGCCCTTGTCCGCGACGCGCGTTTCCTGCGCCCGTCCATCATCATGGCTTGCTCGGTGGGCTCCCTCTATACGCTCGCCACGATCCTGCCGTTCGTGCTGATCGAGCGGGCGGGGCTCACGCCAGTGCAGTACGGCTTCAGCATGCTGGCGCATTCCGGGACGTTCATGCTCGGCGCTCTCGTCATGCGCCGGCTGCTGGCATCGATCGACGCGCACCGCCTGGTGCCGGTAGGACTCGGGCTGATCGCGACCGGAGCGCTCATGCTGCCTGGCGCCATGGTCTTCTTCGAGCCGAGCTTTTTTCCGGTCATGGGCCCGACGGCGCTGCTGGCATTCGGCATTCCCTTCGTCATGCCCTCCCTGATGACGGAATCGCTGGCGCCGTTTCCCCATATCGCGGGCGCGGCGGCGGCGCTCTCCGGATTCTTTCAGCTGGCGGCCGGGATGCTCGGCTCGGCCGCGGCAGCGGTCATGGGGGACGCGGTCGTTGCCCTGGTGACGACCATTCCGGTGCTGGCTCTGGCGGCGGCGCTGACGCACGTGCTCCTGAAGCCGGCCGCAACCCGCATGGAGGAAGCAGTCGCCGACCGCATTATCCGGCCACACGCTCCGGCGGAGTAGGCGTAGCCCGCATGGAGCGCGGCGCAATGCGGGACTCCCGGATTGCCTCAGGCGCTGTCCCGGATTTCGCTTCGCTCCATCCGGGCTACGAGGCGACTGTCACATGGTGTCGAGGAACACCGCGTAGGCATCCGAATGGTCGCCCGCATGGTTTGGCCACCCGGGCTTTGTCAGCCATCCGCGCCGCGGCGGGATGTAGCTGTAGATCGTGCGCTGTCGCGTTTCGCGCCAGCCGAGATTGAACGCGGCCAATTTCGGAAAGAACTGCATCTCCGAATAAGGCAGGTGGTCGTGCACCCACCAGGCCAGCGCCTCCCAAGCGCCTGTCCGCTGGTAGTAGGGGATGAAGCTGTGGACGACGACGGTCGCCATGGCGCCCATCTCGCCCCGCGCGTCGAGCCTGTCCCAGATGTGGGCGCCGAAGCTTGCCTCGTTCTTCGCGCAGCTCAGCCCGCGCTCGTTGCCGAAACGGTTCACGTCTGGCGTGCGATAGGCCGAGCGGATGGAGATGCGGCCAAGCGCCCCGCGCAGCGGCTCCAGCAATTCCTGGCAAAGCTTGCGCCCCGCCGCGATGGCGAGGTCGGGATCGTCGGGGATGTTCGGAAGCCCATGGAAGCTCGCGACCTCCGAATGGAGAAAGTCGCGCATGAAGAAATTCGGCGACAGGCGCACCCGGCCGAGCTCCTCCAGGCCGCGAACGCTTCTCGGCTGACGCATGCTCTAGGCAGCCATCTCTCTCAGCCGGGCGAGCGCCTCTTCGGCTAGGCGCGTCGTCAGCTCCCCCGCCGGCATGGCGTGGCCGAGCGGTCCGGCCTGGCCAGTCCACAGCGGGCTGAAATCGCTTGAGCCGGCGCGTTCCGCCTTGGCGCGGAGCGGCATGATGTCGGCGGCGGCGAGCGGAAAGGCGGGCGCGTCGGGGCTTAGCGGTCCAAGCTCGGCGACGACGCGGTTCTTCAGCCCGCGCGCCGGCCGGCCTGTGAAGACGTTGGTGAGCACGCTGTCCTCGTCGCGCGCCGAGCGCAGCGCCTCGCGGTGCAGGTCCGAGATGCGGGCCTCGGGCGAGTGGAGATAGGCGGTGCCGATCTGTACGCCGGCGGCGCCGAGCGCGAAGGCGGCGGCGATGCCGCGGCCGTCGGCGATGCCTCCGGCGGCGATCACGGGAACGTCGACGGCGTCGACGATTTGGGGAACGAGAGCGAACGTGCCGATCTGCGAAGCGGCGTCGTCGGTGAGAAACATGCCGCGATGGCCGCCGGCCTCGGCGCCCTGGGCGATGACCGCATCGACACCCTTGTCAGCCAGGAATCGCGCTTCCCGCACGGTCGTAGCCGAGCAAAGGATCTTCGCCCCCGTCTTCCTCACCCGGTCGAGCAGCGCATCGCCGGGAAGACCGAAGTGGAAGCTCACCGTGCTCGGACGGGTCTCCTCCACGAGCGCGCACAAGGCCTCGTCGAAGGGCGCGCGCGCTCCTGAGACCGCAGCCGGCTCGGCGCCGGTCTCCGCATAATAGCCGGACAGCTTCCGCCGCCATCGCTCGCGCACATCCGCGTTCTCGGCGGGTGGCTCGTGGCAGAAGAAGTTCATGGCGAAGCCGCGGTTGGTGAGCGCGCGAATGCGTTCAGCCTCCGCTCGGGCTTCGTCGGGGCTGAGCATCGCGCAGGGCAAGGAGCCGAGCCCTCCCGCGGCTGAGACCGCGGCGGCGAGCTCCGCCCCCTGCGCGCCTGCCATCGGCGCCTGAATGATCGGCAGGTCGATATCGAGAAGCTCGAGGAGCCGAGTCGTCGGCCAGTTCCCCGCTGTCATTTTCCGCCGCCCTTCAGCCGCTCCCTCATAGCCAGCGTTCTGAGCCTGAGCGCGTTCAGCCGAATGAAACCCGTCGCGTCGCGCTGGTCGTAGGCGCCCTTGTCGTCCTCGAAGGTGACCAGCGCGTCGGAGTAGAGCGTCATCGGCGAAGCGCGGCCTTCGACAATCACGTTCCCCTTGTAGAGCTTGAGCCGCACCGTCCCCTCCACGTTCTCCTGGCTCTTGTCGGCCATCGCCTGGATCATCTCGCGCTCCGGAGAGAACCAGAAGCCGTTGTATATGAGTTCCGCGTAGCGCGGCATCAGCTCGTCCTTCAGATGTGCGGCGCCGCGGTCGAGCGTGAGCGATTCCATCGCCCGGTGCGCGATGTGCAGAATAGTGCCGCCCGGCGTCTCGTAGATGCCGCGGTTCTTCATGCCGACGAAGCGGTTCTCCACCAGGTCGAGCCGGCCGATGCCGTTGTCGCGGCCGAGATCGTTGAGCGCTGCAAGGAGCGCCGCCGGCGACAGCGCCTTGCCGTTGAGCGAGACCGCGTCGCCGCGCTTGAAGCCGATTTCGATCACCGTCGGCTTGTCCGGCGCTTCCTCCGGCGAGACGGTGCGCTGAAACACGTAGTCGGGCGGGGCTTCGTTCGGGTCCTCCAGCACTTTGCCTTCCGAGGAGGAGTGAAGCAGGTTGGCGTCGACGGAGAAGGGCGCCTCGCCGCGCTTGTCCTTCGGCACCGGGATCTGATGCTTCTCGGCGAACTCGACGAGCTCGGAGCGCGACTTGAACTCCCACTCCCGCCATGGCGCGATCACCTTGATGTCGGGGTTGAGCGCGTAGGCGGAGAGCTCGAAGCGCACCTGGTCGTTGCCTTTGCCGGTAGCGCCATGCGCTATCGCGTCGGCGCCAGTCTCGTGGGCGATCTCGACGAGTCGTTTTGCGATGAGCGGGC
>CAZARE010000358.1:0-5741 GCA_964487455.1 uncultured Propylenella sp. | reverse complement strand
TGCGCGGGGCGCCTGAGGGGCGCCAACATTTACTTTTTTGCGAGGCACTCTTCAGGCGCCCCGCTCCCTCCTCGTGACGGGGAGGCGAAGAGAAAAAGCAGAGCCTCGGGGCCGATCAGGTCGCGGGAGCGATGAGCCGTGCCGAATTCGTAGCCCGGATGAAGGCCGGCGTCCGCCGGCCGCAATCCGGGGACACCCCCGCCCGCATTAGACCCCCGCTCCCGGAATACGCGCCTGCGGCGCTCCTTCCGGGCTACGCCGGGTCAACCACGACGAAAGAGAGCACATAGCAGCGAGTCAACCTGTTGCTACCGCCCCAGGTACCGATCGATATCCGCATGTTGCCCCCTCTTGAGCATCTCGGCCGGCGGCGCGGCGGCGAGCACGCGGCCCTCGGCGATGAAGGCCATGAGGTCGGCCGCGCCGCCAATGTCCTCCGGCGTATGGATGGACATCAGCACCGTCAGCTCCTCCTCGCGGCGAAGCGCGTCGATCAGCCCCATCATCTCCTGGCGTAGGCCCGGGTCCAGCCCGCCGAACGGCTCGTCGAGCAGCACGAGCGGGCGCTGCCTCACCAACGCACGGGCGATCGCCACGCGTTGCCGCTGTCCACCGGAGAGCTCTCGCGGGAGCCGCCCTTCGAGGCCCGGCAGGCCGACGCGCCCTAGCGCCTCGTCGACGGCGGCGCGCTGATCCTCGCCGAGGCGCAGCCGTGGATCGATGCCGAGCCCGACGTTCTCGGCCGCCGTCAGATGCGGAAAGAGGTTGTGCTCCTGGAAGAGGATGGAGAGCGGCCGCTCGGCCGGGGCGAGCCCAAGCAGGTCGCGGCCCTCGAAGCGGAGGGTGCCGGCGCTCGGATGCTCGAAACCGGCGATGGCGTGCAGGAAGGTAGTCTTGCCGCCGCCTGAGGGCCCGATCAGCCCGCAGAACGCGCCGGCCGGCACGGTCAGCGTGTAGCAGGCGTGGAAGTCCGGGTAGTCCAGCGTCAGATCAACGGCTTCGAGCAAGCGGATCCTCCGACCACTTCTGCGCGGCCAGGAAGAGCGCCAGCACCAGAAGCGCCAGCAGCAGCGCGACGGAGGCGGATTCGGCCATGCGGTAGGCACCCATGCGCTGGTAGAGCAGCAGCGGCAAGGTGAGGATGTTGCCGGAGCCGAAGAAGGCGGCGACGCCGAGGTCGCCGAGCGACAGCGCGGTGGCGATGGCGAGCGCCGCCAGGAAGGGGCGGCGGAGCAGCGGCCAGTCCACCAGCTTCAGCCGCCACGCGCCCGATATGCCGAGGCTGTCGGCGAGGCGACCGTAGCGCTCGGCGGACAGGACCAGCGGCGGCTCCACCTGACGCAGCGCGAAAGGAAGCGCCATCAACGCATTGACGAGAATGATCAACGGAATTGCCAGCGCAAACGGGTTGGCGATGGGCCGAAGCACGACGAAGAGCCCGGCGGAGACCGCGACCGGTGGGACGGCGAGGATCAGGCTCCCCGGCATGGTCAGGGCGCTCGCCAGGGCCGGGCGCCCCGAAATTGCGAGGCGGCGGGCGGACGCCGCGAGCCCGAGCGCCAGCGCCAGCGCCAGGATGGCGGCGGGGATGGCGATGGCGAAGCTGGTGAGGATCGCCTCCCCCATGTCCGCCCGGAGCAGGCTTCCGACAGCCGCAAGCCCGGAGAGGCCGACGGCCAGGAGCGGCGGCAGCACAAGCACCGCCGCGGCCGCCAGGACAGCCGCGTCGAGCGCCTTCACCGCCGGCGCGGCCGCGTCCGGCCGGCCGAGCGGCACGCCGATCGCCGCGCTCTCGCCCGGCCGGCGGACGAGCCACAGCACCGGAAGCGCCAGCGCCAGGCAGATCGCCACCTGCAGGAGGGCCAGCAGCCCGGCGCGGGCGAAATCGACGTCGAAGCGGACGGCTTCGTAGATCGCCACCTCCAGCGTCGACGCGCGCGGTCCCCCGCCGAGCATCAGCACTACGGCGAAACTGGTGAAGCAGAGGAGGAAGATCAGCGCCGCCAGCGCCGGCGCCTCGCGTTTGAGGATCGGCAGGTCGACGAGGCGGAAGATCGCCGCCGGCCGCATGCCGAGCTGCGCCGCGAGCCGCCAGTAATCGCCCGGCAGGGCGGCGAGCGAAGCTAGGAAGACGCGCGCGGCGAGCGGCGCGTTGAAGAACACGTGCGCGATCAGGATGCCGGGGAGGCCATAAAGCCAGCTGCCGAGGTCGACGCCGAGAAGCCGCGCCGCGTCGCCCAGCCAGCCGGCGCGGCCCGCGACCGCGACGATGCCAAGTGCGGCCACCACCTGGGGCAGGACACTGGCAAGATTGAGCGCCGCGATGAAGGCGTTTCGCGCTGGAAACTGGGTGCGCCTGGCGAGCGCCAGCGCCACCCCCGCCCCGAGCGTGATGGATAGAAGGGTCGAGAGCGACGCCTGGAGCAGCGTGAAGCGGACGACGCCACCAACGTACCGCCACGGAAGCTCCGCCGGCTCCGGCCCGGCGGCGATGAGGATGCCGGCGAAGGCGGCGGCGATGATACCGAGAATAACCGCCAGTGCAGCGATGCCTGGAAGAAGTTTCACGGCGCGGCGCTTCCCCCTCCCCCTTGTGGGGAGGGGGAAGCCGAGAAGCCGCTGGGGTATGGGATATCCCCGTCGGCCGATGCCACGTTGAAAGACCCCTCCCCACAAGGGGGAGGGGAACCTACCGGCTCATGGCGGCCAGCCATTCGTCGATCCAGGCGCGGCGGTTCTCCGCGACGATCCGAGGCGCGGTGAGAAACGATGTCTCAGGCGTCGGCAGCGATTCGAACGCGGCAGGGAGCCCCTCCTCCGGCACCTTCGCTGGATACATCCAGTTGCCTTCCGGGATGGCCGACTGAAACGGCTCCGACAGCATGAACTGGAGGAACGAACGGGCGAGCTCGGGATCGTCCGTCGTGCGCGTCATCCCGGCGACCTCCACCTGCATGCCGTGGCCTTCTGGAAAGATCGCCGCCTTCTTGGTGGAATCGTCTTCCACGATGAGGTGGTACGCAGGCGAGGTGGTATAGGAGAGCACCATGTCGGCCTCACCCTCCAGGAAGAGGCCATAAGCCTCCGACCATCCCTGCGTGACGGTGACGATCTTCGGCGCGAGCTTCCGCCAAGCTTCGTCCGCCTCCTCGCCGTAGACCTCGCGCACCCACAGGAGCAGGCCCAAACCGGGCGTCGAAGTCCGCGGATCCTGGATCACGATGGCGGGTCCGTCCTCCGACTCGACCAGCGCGTTCAGGCTCTGCGGCGGCTCGGAAAGCCGCGTTTCGTCATAGACGAAGGCGAACCAGCCCCAATCAAAGGGCAGGAAGGTCTCGCTCGTCCACTCAACCGGCAGGTCGAGCGAAGCGGCGTCCGCGCCGTGCGCCTGGAAAAGTCCCGTCGCGTCGGCTTCCGCCATCAGATTTGTGTCGAGACCGAGCACCACATCAGCGCTGGTCCGCTCCCCTTCCAGCTTCAGGCGCGACAGCAATGTGCCAGCATCGTCTGTCGTCACCCATTGGAGCGTGCAGTCGCACGCCGCCTCGAAGCGTTCCTTGATCGCCGCTCCAGGCCCGTACTCACCGGCGAACGAACCGTAAGTATAGATGGTTAGAACCGGCTTTTCGCTCTGCGCGTGAGCCGGTACGGCCACCAGCGCAATGCCCAGGACAAGCGCGGCGGCGGGTTGGATCAAACTGCACATCGGCATCTCCTTCCGGAAGCGAGTTCCGCAATCCGAGGCAGCCGTGGCGTTCGGGAGAAGGATTTTGGACGAGGCACGATCTCAATCCCTCCGCCGGCATGACCCGGATCAGGTTCAACGGGTCGGCGGAGATCTCCGCCTCTCAGCCCCTAGGGCACCCCGTGAGACACGCCAGAGAATCTAGGGGCCCTCGGCACAAAGCACAAGGCTGCTGCGAAGCCCCGTCAAACGGGGGTCGAACCGCTCGGGAGAAAAGTGCTAGAATGCGCCAACGCAACTCAATCGGTTCGGCGCGGCGCCAAGTATTCGGAGCATGCGAACCCGGTTCGGGAGGATCAAGTGCTAGGACTCAGCATATGGAAGATCGCCATCATCGTCGGCGTGGTCGTGCTCTTGTTCGGCAAGGGCAAGGTCTCGGCGCTAATGGGCGACCTGGCAAACGGCATCAAGAGCTTCAAGCGGGGTATGGCCGAGGACGACGAGGATCCCAAGGTCATCGACCAGAAGCCCGTGGAAACCGTGGCTGACGCGCCGGCCGAAAAGGTGCGCGGCTGAAATCGGTAGGGGGCGGGCTAATCGCCCGCGCCGTCAAGACAAAGGGCTCGGTTCACGCCCGCTGCCGCGACGGGTGGCATCCTGCGATGCCGTCATCTAACATCCTGAGGGCGCGCCCTTCATCCGGGCGGATTTGGCGTGCGGCTCCCGGAACCAGCCGGGCGCGAATCGAAACGTCGATCGATCTCGGGAGGAAAACATGCTGCAAAGACCTAGGACCCTTCTAGCCGCCGGAGCGGTCGTCATCGCCATCGGCGCACCCCCCTTCGCTGCCAAGGCGCAAGACTCGCAGAACTACATACTCGCGACCGCCACGACGGGCGGCACCTATTATCCGGTTGGTGTGGCCATCGCCACGCTCACCAAAGTCAAGCTTGAGCCGAGCGTGGGGATCGGCATGTCCGCCATTTCCTCGGCCGGCTCGGGCGAGAACGTGAAGCTCATGCGGGACGATGAGGCGCAATTCGCCATTCTGCAGGGTCTCTTTGGCTACTACGCCGCAACGGGCACTGGACCTGTGGAGACCGACGGCCCTCAGGAGCACCTGCGCTCCGTCTCCATGCTGTGGCAAAACGTGGAGCATTTCGTGCTCGCCTCCGACAGGGTCGATACCGGGACGATCGCCGACATGGTTGCGGCGAAGGGCGAGGCAATGGCCATGGGAGCTCAGAACTCCGGCACGATCGAATCGAACGCCATCCTCCTGGAGCCGTTCGGCATCGACATTGAGGCCGACTATGAGCTGTTCTACGGCGGCTATGGGCCAAGCGTCGCCGCGATGCAGGACGGCAAGGTGGTCGGCATCGGGGCGCCTGCCGGCGTCCCCGTCGGGGCGATCACGCAGCTCATGTCGGCCATGCCGGGCGGCGCGACCCTTCTGAGCTTCACCGACGAGCAGGCGGCGCAGGCAGATGACGGCAGAAACCTGTGGACGCCCTACACGATCCCCGCCGGCACCTATCCCGGGCAGGATGAGGACGTGCAGACGGTCGCGCAGCCGAACTTCCTTGCGGTGCGTGACGACGTGGACGAAGAGTCGGTCTACCAGATCACCAAGTCGATTTTCGAAAACCTGCCCTTCCTCAACGCCATCCATGCGGCCACCAACGTCATGAGCATCGATGCAGCCATCGCCGGCCTGCCTTTGCCGCTGCATCCGGGAGCGGCGCGCTATTACGAGGAAATCGGGATGGAGATTCCCGAGCGCCTGATGGCCTCGCAGTAGCGTCACCAAGGTCCGCGCCGTAGAAAGAGAGGCCGGACTCCGCCGGCCTCTTTTCGGCCGATGCAGCGCGAAAACGCCGAGGCAGAGCCGTCCGTAGCCGCGCCGGGCGGCGAGCCCTTCGAATGGCCGCGCAGCGGGACAGGCATTGCGATCCTCGTCGTCGCGGTGGCCATTTCGCTCGCCCACCTCTGGATGAACACATTCGGCAGCGTCGCCACGCTGACCCAGAACGGCATCCACTTCGCCGGCTTTGCG
>CAZARE010000357.1:0-3996 GCA_964487455.1 uncultured Propylenella sp. | reverse complement strand
GTTCCTGACGGGGTCGCCCGGTTATCGCTAGACGACAGTCACCTTGAGATCGCCGATGCGGTCGATGTGACCCTCCAGCACGTCGCCGCGCTTGACCGGTCCGACGCCGGCCGGCGTCCCGGTCATGATCGCGTCGCCGGGCGCCAGCCGGAACAGGCCGGAAAGATAGGAGATCGCCTCCGGCACCTTCCAGATCAGCTGATTGAGGTCGCCCTCCTGCACCGTCTTGCCGTTCACCTTCAGCCAGATGGCGCCTTGGTCCGGATGGCCGATGTCGGCGGCCGGGACGACCTCGCCGACCGGCGCGGAATGCTCAAACGCCTTGCCGACCTCCCACGGGCGGCCGAGCTTCTTGGCCTCGCCCTGCAGGTCGCGGCGCGTCATGTCGAGGCCGACGGCGTAGCCGAAGACATGATCCAGCGCCTCGCCAACGGCAATGTTCTCACCGCCCTTGGAAAGGAGGACGACGAGCTCGATCTCGTGGTGCACGTCGTTGCTGGCGGAGGGGTAGGGGAACCAGCCGCCGCCCGGCACGATGTTGTCCGGATTCTTCTGGAAGAAGAACGGTGGCTCCTTGTCTGGATCGTGGCCCATCTCGATGGCGTGGGCGGCGTAGTTTCGCCCGACGCAATAGACGCGCCGCACTGGAAAGAGCTGATCCGAGCCACGCACTGAGAGGGCGGTGACCGGGGCCGGAGTAAAGACGTAGCTCATCGCGATATCTCTCTTGGTCTATGGCGCCGGGCTATTCCGCCGGGGCTGGCATGCCGCGCTCGGCCATGATGTCGGCCGGTTCCATCGCTTCGTCGCGTTTGGCGATGTAGGTGTAGAACATCGGCAGCACGAAGAGCGTGAAGAGCGTCCCGATCGCCATGCCGGCGGCGATGACGAGGCCGATGGAGAAGCGCGCCTTGGCGCCGGCCCCCGACGCGATGATCAACGGGATCACGCCCGTCACCATGGCTGCCGTCGTCATCAGGATCGGGCGCAGCCTGACGCGCGCCGCGTCCACGATGGCCTGGCGCTTCGGCGCGCCGGCCTCGCGGCGCTTGTTGGCGAACTCCACCATCAGGATGCCGTGCTTCGTGATCAGGCCGACCAGCGTGATCAGCCCCACTTGCGTGTAGATGTTGAGGGTGGAGACGCCGAGATTGAGCGGCACCAGCGCGCCGAAGATCGACATCGGCACGGTCAGGATGATGATCAGCGGATCGCGAAAGCTCTCGAACTGGGCCGCGAGCACCAGATAGATGATGATGACGGCGAGACCGAAGGCGACCAGCGTCGTATAGCCCTCGCGGATCTCCAGCCGCGACTGCCCGGCGAAATCCTCGAAAAAGCCGGCCGGCATCGCCTCGGCGGCGATGCCGCGCAGTGTCTGCAGGGCGTCCCCTGTGGTGACGCCGGGGCGCGGAAGGCCCGAGATGGTGGCCGAATTCAGCTGGTTGAACTGCTCGATCGCGATAGGAGCGGCCTGCGTCTCGATGCGGATCAGCGCCGAGAGCGGCACCATGCCGCCGGTGGCGCTCCTGACGTAATAGTCGCCGAGGCTCTCCGGGTTGAAGCGCTCGCCCTGCGCCACTTGCGTGATGACGTCGTAGCTGCGGCTTTCGCGGTCGAACTTCGAGACCGCGCCGCCGCCGACCAGCACGGTCAGGGTCGTGCCGATCTCGCTGACCGGAACGCCGAGCGCCGCCGCCCGGTCGCGGTCGATGGTCACGCGCGCCTGCGGCTGCGTGAAGGCGAGCGAGTTCTGCACCACGATGAAGCGGCCGCTCGCCTGCGCCCGATCCTTGATCCGCTCCGCCACCTCGAACACTTCGTCGGCGTTGCCGGTGGAGCGGATCACGTACTGCACCGGCAGCCCGCCGCCGGTGCCGGGCAGCGTCGGCGGGGCGAACACGAAGGCCTGCACGCCGGCGACCTTGTCGATGGCGTTCTGTACCTCCTGCTGGATCTCAGCCTGGCTGCGCTCGCGTTCGCTCCACGGAACCAGCTCGAAGCCGGCGAAGGCCGTGTTGGTGCCGCCGAATCCGACTACCGAGAAGCGCGCATCCATTTCCGGCACGTCCTTGGTCGCGTCGCGCACCTCCTTGACGAACAGCTCGGTGTAGTCGGAGGTGGCGTAGGCCGGCGCGTTGATGATGGAGAACATGAAGCCGATGTCCTCCTCCGGCGCGAGCTCCCTCGCTGTGTTCAGGAACAGGAAGACCATCGTCGCGGAGAGCGCCGTGACGATCATCAGCGTCACCGGTCGGTAGCTCAGCGTGGAGGAGACACGCCGGCCGTACCAGTCGCTTGCCCTTGTGAAGGCGCTGTCGACGGCGGACTGGAAGCGGCTGACGGCATGGCCCTTTGGCTTCAGGACGCGGGCGGCGAGCATGGGCGAAAGCGTGACCGCCACGAAACCGGAGATGACGACGGCGCCGGCGAGCGTGACGGCGAATTCACGGAAGAGCGCGCCGGTGAGCCCCTGGGCGAAGCCGATCGGCGTGTAGACGGCGGCCAGCGTGATGGTCATGGCGACGACCGGCAGGAAGATCTCGCGCATGCCGGTGATCGCCGCATCAAGCGGGCGCTCGCCACGCTCCAGGTGGCGGTGGATGTTCTCCACCACCACAATGGCGTCGTCGACCACCAGGCCGATCGCGAGCACCATGGCGAGCAGCGTCAGCAGGTTGATCGAATAGCCCATCGCGAAGAGGACGAAACACACGCCGACGAGCGACAGCGGAATGGTGACGATCGGCACCAGCACCGAGCGGAACGAGCCGAGAAAGACGAGGATGACCAGAACCACGATGATGACGGCCTCGGCGATCGTCTTGAACACCTCCTCGATGGAGGCGCTGATGGCGCGGGTCGCGTCGTAGACGAGCTCAAGCTCCATGCCGGGCGGCAGCTCGCGCTGTATGGCGGGTAGCTGCGCCTTCACCGCGGCCGAGGTGTCGAGCGGGTTCGCTCCCGGTGAGGCGAACACCCCGATGAACGTGCCTTCGCGGTCGTTGAAGGTGACGCGCACCTCGTCGCTCTTCGCGCCGTACTCGACCCGCGCGACGTCGCTGAGCCGCACGATCTCGTCGCCCCTGGCGCGGACCGGCAGAGCGCCGAAGGATTCCGGCGTCTGCAGGGTCGTCGCCGTCTCGATCGCGTAGGCGACGTACTGGCTCTCCGTCTTGCCCGGCGCGGACAGGAAGTTCGAGGCGCGGATGGCGGTCAGAACGTCCGCCGCGGTCACTTCGCGCGCCGCCAGGCGCACCGGGTCGAGCCAGATGCGCATGGCGAATTCGCGGCCGCCGAGGATTTGGGCATCGCCCACGCCGGGGACGGTGGCGAACCGCGGCTGTACCACCTGCGTCAGGTATTCGGTGACCTGCTGCGGGTTCATGGCGGTGGAGCGCACGGCGAGGTACATGAGCGCGAAGTTGATGCCGGTTCCCTTCACGACGACGGGGTCCTCCGCGTCGGTCGGCAGCTGCCCGCGCACCTCCTGCACCTTCGACAGCACGTCGATCAGCGCCTGGTCCGGGTCGGCGCCGAGCACCATGTTGACTGACACGGTGCTTCTGCCGAGCGCGCTCTGCGACGTGACGTAGTCGACGTTGTCGGCATTCAGGACCGCCTTGGCGATCGGCGCGGTGATGAATCCCTGCATCAGGTCGGCGCCGGCGCCGGGGTAGATCGTGGTGACGGTGATCACCGATTCATCCACCTCCGGATACTCGCGGATCGTCATGCTCAGGAACCCCTGGATGCCAAGGAGCAGGATGAGAATCGCCGTGACGAGCGTAAGAACCGGCCGCCTGATGAATATCTCGGAGAAATTCACGGACGCAGCTCTCCCTCCGCCAGCTCGGCGCCGTCGAGCGCCAGCGCCGCGGGGTCGACGCTGTTGTTGATGGCGACCGGGGTGTTGTTGGAGAGCTTGTTCTGGCCCGAGGTGACCACCGTCTGGCCGGGCGCGAGTCCCTTGGTGATCTCGATCAGATTCCCTTG
>CAZARE010000356.1:0-5641 GCA_964487455.1 uncultured Propylenella sp. | reverse complement strand
AGGGCCGCCGCCAGGGACGCCGCCTGGGACGCCGCCAGGGACGCCGCCAGGGCCGCCGCCAGGGACGCCGCCAGGGACGCCGCCAGGGACGCCGCCAGGGACGCCGCCAGGGACGCCGCCGGGGACGCCGCCGGGGACGCCGCCGGGGACGCCGCCGGGGCCGCCGCCTGGGACGCCGCCAGGGACGCCGCCACTCAGAAGCTCGCGGCGACGACGGCCGAGCTCCGGCAGTCGGCGCTGGCGCTGGTCAACCGGATGATCGACGCCCGCGATGCCTGAGCTCACCACCGCCGACATGCTCGCCTGCGCCAGGCGCGAGGTGCGGATGCGCCAGCGCGTCTATTTGCGCTGGGTGTCGGAAGGCCGGATGACGGCCGAGAAGGCGCAGCACGAGATCGCCTGCATGCAGGGCATCGTCGCGCTGCTGGCGCCCATGGTCGAGGCCGAGAAGCCGCAAGGGAGGCTGCTTTGAGCGAGCCCGAGACGCCGGACGAGCTGCGGCAGATGAAGAACACCGACCGCGAGCTTTGGCGCGAGCGCGAAGGCGACTACTACGCCGACAGCATCCACGTCACCGAGGGCGGCGGCATCGGGATCAACTGCGGCGGCTATGTGATGGTGCGCCCGCTGCGCGCTTGGTTCGACGCCATGCAGCGTGCCGAAGCCGCCGAGGCAGCACTAGCGGCGAGCCGGGCGGAGAGCGCGGAGAAAAGCCGGCTCATCCATCAGCACCAGCAAGCGTATCGCTATGTGCTCGACACGCTGAAGAACTACCGCCTCGGCGCGCAGGCTTACGAGAAGTGCATCGGTCGCCTGAAGCGGAAGAACGCTCGGCTCCGCGCCGCCCTCAGCGGGGACGCCAGCCCCACCGCACCGGATGCGCCCGCCGGGAGGGATGCGCCGGTCTGCGAATGCTTCGGCGACAGCGGGTTGCACGCGAGCACCTTCCGCAATGAGGCCGGCGCTGAATGCTGCGACCTGTGCGGGCGTCCGGTGGCGGCGGGGTCGAAAGATGCTCTGCGCGCCCTCTCCCAGCACGGGGAGGGGCGGTGATGCTGAGCGAGGCCGAGATCGACGAACTGCGCGAGTGCAGCCACCCGTCGCTCGTCGAGTCTGTACTGGCCGCTGTCGTCGAGGGAGAGCGCGCCGGGAGAGCGGCGGAGGTGGAGCGATGAGCTTTCTCTGCCGCTTCCTGCCGTGCCGCTGGGTCCACATCTGGGGCCAGGTCTACCAGTGCCGGCGGTGCAAGACGTGCAGCACGGGAGCGCCGCGGTGGTGAAGCGAGCCAAGCTTCTGGCGCTCGAGATTTACCCACCCGATTGCGAGGCGACGCTCGGGCTCGAGGCGCAGCGCTGGCGCGATCACAACCCCAGAAGGTTCCCCGGCCGGCTGATCGATAAGTGCGGCAACCGGGCGAAGGTCATGGTCGATGGCAAGCCTTACTGCATGAAGCACGGGGGCGCGCAGGCCCTGCGCATCCTGCTCGGCGAGGCCGGCAAGTGATACGCCAGCGCCTCATGGTGGCGGCCGACGCCCGGCGATACCTCGGGCTGAAGCCGAACGCCTGGCGCAAGGTCGAGCCGTGATGGAGCCGCGCCTTCTCACCCGCGAGCAGGCGGCGCAGCGCTGCGGCATCAAGCCCGGCACGTTCGACCTATGGCGCCGGGAGGGCAGGGTGCCTCCGCCCGTGCCGGGGACGAGGCGCTATGATGCCGTCGCGCTCGAAAGGGCGCTGGATCGGCTCTCGGGAATAGGGGGTGCGGACGATGACTTCGCGGCGAGGCGTGCCGCTGCCAAAAGGCGTCAACAGGGTCAAGCGGTATAGCCGTGGCCTGCATGTCGGCTACCACTATTACTACCGGCCGACGGGCGCCAAGATCGAGGCCGACCCGAGCGATCCAGCGGCTTTCCACCGGGCCTACCTCGCGGCCAAGTCGCAGGCCGCTCCGCCCGACGATCACACGTTCCCCGGCCTCGTGACCGCCTATCTCGCATCGCCCGAGTTCGACCGGCTCGTGCCGACGAGCAAGGGGTACTACCGGAGCGCGCTGGACGAGCTGCGCGGGCGCTTCGATTGGGTCCGCGTCGCCGACCTCGCCAAGATCGAGATGCGCGACGAGTTCTACGAATGGCGCGACGAGATGCGCGATCGCCCGCGGCTAGCCGACGCGCGGGTGAACGTGCTGAAGCGGCTGCTTTCATGGGGCGTCGACCGGGGCAAGCTGACCGTCAACCTCGCGGCGAGCGTCAAGCGTCTCGTGCCGGCCGGCCACAATCGCCGGGAGCGCATCTGGAGCATCGATCAGGAGGTCCGCTTCCTGGCGCACGCCGAGGCCGACGTCGCGCAATTCTTCCGCGCGGCGCTCTACTCGACGCAGCGCCGGGCCGACGTGGCGGCATTCTCGCGCGCAAACCTGCGGGATGGCTGGCTCACCGTTCGGCAGCGCAAGACGGGCGCCAAGGTAGAGCTGCCGGTCTTCGCGCTCGATCCCTTTCGGGCGCTCGTCGACGAGTTGCCGTCGGATCGCATCGTGCTGCTGACGACGCGGCTCGGCCGGCCGTGGACCGGCTCGAACATCAGCCTGAGGATCCGCGAGACGATGAAGCGGGCAGGGATGGCGGACGCCGACCTGACGCTGCACGACCTGCGCGGGACTGGCCTGACGCGCATGGCCGACGCTGGCTGCACGGAAGCGGAGAGGGCGGCGATCAGCGGCCACAGCCTCGGCACGAAGCTCGGCGATTACACCGCGATGACGCGCCAGTTGGCGCTCTCCGCGTACCAAAAGTGGAACGAACTGCAAAGAGAGACTGCAAAGGTGGTCCGTAACTATCGGGAATAGCTCACAATCGCTCTGCCGCTCATGCAGGCGTAGCCGTAGCGATATCAACGGCTTAGCCTCAAAGCGGTCGAATTGTCGGCTGTTTCCGATCAATAGGTTACGGGCTCCCTGCAAAGAGTTTGCAAAGAATTCGGCTGTCCCGAAGGGAGCGACAGATGAGCCGCTATGCAGCGCAGACGACTGTCTCGGTGGAGCGGTCGAAAGCGGAGATCGAGGCGACCGTCAACCGCTACGGCGCAACCGGCTTCATGTCCGGCTGGTCGGGCAAGTTCGCCATGATCGCCTTTGAGATGCGCGATCGCCGGGTGAAGTTCGTTCTTCCGCTGCCCGAGCGCAGCGAGCGCCGGTTTACGCACTCGACGCGCGGGGTGCGCACGCCAGAGGCGGCCCTGAAGGAATGGGAGCAGGGTTGCCGGCAGCGCTGGCGCGCCCTCGCGCTGGCGATCAAGGCGAAGCTGGAGGCGGTTGAGGCCGGCATTGCTGAATTCGAGGATGAATTCATGGCGCATATCGTGATGCCCGACGGGCAGACGGTAAGCCAGCATGTCCGGCCGCGGATCGCCCACGCCTACGACACGGGAACCATGCCGCCGCTGCTGCCGGCGCCGCAATAAAGCCGCCCCTATCCCCGCCTCACCTATCGTTGCATGATGCGCAGCCGCGCTTACTCCAGAGGGAGGACGTGATAATGCTTTCGGAGATGCCCGCCCACGTCGACGCGCCGCTCGACCTGTCGCGACTTGAAGCCATGCTGCGCGGCCTGCTCATGGGGCCGCAGGGCAACATCGGCATCGTCTATAACGAGCACACGGCGGACGGGCTGACGGCCGCCCAGGCGATCGAGCGCGGCGTCTACGATGAAGGCGTCTGGGCGAGCGCCGAGGAGATGGCGAAGGCGCTGCGCGAGAATAGCGTCTGGCAGGTGATGTGCTTCCCGATCTCGGCCGATGCGGGATGGACCGTGTTCGCGTCGAGCCTGCCGGCGGCGATCGAGGCCGCGATGCAGCGCGCCTGAAACGCGAAAGGCCCCGGCGTGAACCGGGGCCCTCCAAAAGCGGCGCAAATTATGCGCGATTTTATGCGGGCGCGAGCCGCCGCCAGTCGTCGAGCAACTGGTCGCGCTCGGCGAGCACCGCGTCCTTCAGATCCTGCGGCACGTTGTCGAGGCCGCTGGCCCCCACCTGACGCAGGCCAGCGCGCGCAGCCTGAAGGATCAGCAGGATAAGCTGTAGCTGTTCGGGGGACATGGGCTCCTCCTACCTCTGGACCGGGATGCTGGCGACGATCTGCTCGGCGACCGCCAGCAGCGCCTCCGCCGTGCTTTGGCCGGGCGCGCCGGCGCCGACGCCGTCGACCACCTTGGCGCCCGCCTCGATCGCTGCGTTGACGCGCGGCCACGCCGCCGCGGGGATGCGGCAGTCTGGCGCGTCCTCGCCGTAGAGCACGCAAGGCTCGCGAGCGATGATCGCGGCGCGCACCGCGTCGTTGTAGGCCATCTGGGCGCGCAGCCAGGCGACGTCGTTGGGCGAGCCGCCGCCGGCGCAAGCGGAGAGCAGCAGCGTCAGCGCGAGCGCCAGGCAGCCGCCCGACGCCAGCATGAGCGCGCGATCGGCGCTCAGCTTCAGGAACTTCATGGATCCTCTCAGGGGATGATGGCGCCGAGCAGCCACCAGAAGCCGTAGGCGGCCGCGGCGAAGGTGGCGAGCGCGCCCGCCACGATGCACCAGAGCAGCGCTGCGGCGGCTCGAGCCTCGCGGCGGGACACGATCAGGCCTCCTTGTTGGACTGCAGGTAGACCCAGACGGCGCTGACGCCGGACACCATCAGCGCCTGCGCCCACTCGATGGCGGCCAGCGGCGTCTCGACGCCCGCCGCCTCCCCGACGCTGCCGAGCAGCGCGGCTACGATGGGGGCGAGCGCCGCAGCGATAGCCTTGTCGAAATTCGTGAACATGGATTGCTCCTTCAGAGGCAATAGCGCTCGTAATCAGCGCGGTACTTCTCGGCGGTCGCCTTGCCGCGGCTGGTGTTCCAGACGCGCTTGGCGTAGGCGGCGAGGCCGTCGAGATCTCCAGCCGCGGGGAGCGGCTTGTCGTCGCGGTAATAGAGGAGGCGCGCCATCGTCGTGGCGTAGGCGGCGTCGAACACCAGGCGGTCGGGCTGCGGCCGGTGCGCGCCCATCGCGATCAGCTTGTCGCGCCACTGCGGCCTGTAGGACAGCCAGTTTTTGTGGAAATCCTCGAGCGTGCCGGGCTCGATCTGATAGAAGCTCACGCCCGGGCCCGACGGATGCTGCCGAACATGCTTCCAGCCGGCGCTCTCGTGCGCGGCGGTCATCAGCAGCAGGGTTTCGGCGGCTTCGCTCCAGAGGCCGAGCCGCGTGATCGCCGGCCGGATGACCTGGAGCTTGAAGGCGACGGCGAGCGCTGCGGTGCTCATGGCTTGTCTGCCTTTGTGTCGAGCTTCGTCTCGATCCGCTGCATGGTGGTTTCGATCCGGCTTAGCGAGCGCTGGACGTTCTCGCTCTCCCACGCCATGCGCTCCTTGATCGCGGTGATGTCGCTGTCCTGAAGGGCGTTCTTGGCCTGCAGCTGGAGGCCGAAGACGATCACGCCGAACGCGATGGTGAGGATCGTGAGGCAGTGCCCCAGGTTGATGGTGCCGTCGAAACGGACGCGGCGGCTGGTTTCCATCATCTCAGCCGTCCCGGCCGGGCGCGATCACGACGCGGGAGACGGGCATCCACGCCTCGCCCGCCGCCACAGTGCAGGTCCGGCCGTCCGGCGTGGTGCGCAGGAT